>CBHWET010000188.1:0-9247 GCA_966112985.1 uncultured bacterium
TTCATCCGCGGCCAACATCTCCTGCACCATCGAATCGTAGCCTTTATCTTCGTTCAAGGATTCGACAATCCAGTCGCGCCAGCGCCAGATGTGCGGTTTGCTGTCGCGCACTTCAGCGTTGTAACCAGCCCAATCACTGTATCGCCAGACATCCATCCAATGCCGTCCCCAACGCTCGCCGTAACGCGGATCAGACAACAGTCGATCGACAATGTTTTCATAAGCGTTGGGACTTTTGTCGTTTTCGAATGCGCGCAGTTCTTCGGGCGTCGGTGTCAGTCCAATGAGATCGATGTATAAGCGTCGAAGCAATATCGCTTTCGATGCTTCCGGACGCGGGGTGAGTTTGCGTTGTTCATGTTCAGCGGCAATGAAGTTGTCGATAGGATTTCTGACCCAACGTTTGTTTCCAACCTTCGGCACCTCGGGCCGCTTCACCGGTTCAAATGGTTGCCAACGATAACCCGCGAGGTATTTGTCGAACTCCGTCCGACGCTTCGTGCTATCCGCGAGTTCTTTTGCGCTTGGCTTATCCGTGGCGTCACCGGGCGCATGGCCGAGCAGGAGTTCTGTCAGATTGGCTATACCATCCCCATCGCTGTCCTCATCGGCGATGAGCGGTAAGCGATCTGAAATGTCCTTTTTCTTGCCGGCGTCCGCGAGATGAGTGCCGACAGCACGCAGTCTGGCACCAAAAGGATTGTGCGGGAATTGTTCCAACGTCTCAGGATTTTTATTGTCGCTTGGCAAGTGGCAGGTCGTGCACTTGTTAAGTTGTGGCGGCAGAAATCGGTCAAAATGTTTGGCGAGTGCGGCTCGATTTGCCGGCGTTGCGTCACCAATTTGGGGAAGAAAACACGCCATGACCGCAAAGGCGAATAGCCAAGAGCGAAGCCAACCACAGAAATGACAGCGTGTGCGGTTCACGGTAACGGTTTAGGGATAGCCAATTGTGAACGCCAGGCCAACCAGCGTCAACCGTTACACGTAGCGGTGGTATCCCCGAAACTTATGGGCCGGTGGCGATTGGCCGCTGTTTGTCGGTGATCCATTCACTCCACGATCCTGGATAAAGTCGAGGTTCACCAAGTCCAGCATGCACCATCGCGAGAATGTTATGTGCGGCAGTCACGCCTGATCCGCAATAGTTAATGACTTTCGTGCCGTCCGCGCTGCCAATAGCCTTTGCAAATTTCTCCTTTAGAGCGGTGACGTCTTTTAACTTTCCGTCGGGACCAAGGTTTTCGGTAAACGGCGACGAAACGGCAGTAGGAATATGGCCGCCGATTGGATCGATTGTTTCGTTTTCACCGCGAAAACGATCTGCTCCGCGGGCATCCATAAGAACTGAACCGCGATTGCTGACGGCGCTTAACACCTCAGCAGCATTGGCGACCAGAGCAGGGCGGGGGCTTGCTTGAAAACTGCGGGCGCGACGAGGTGTAGATTGCGACGATACCGGGAGGCCGGCTTTGGTCCATTCCTGCCATCCTCCATTCAGCACCGCGACTTTGTCATGACCCAGCCATCGTAATAGCCACCAAAGCCGCGCAGCGAAAGGTCCACCAGCCGCGTCGTAAGCAACGACCTGGACTTTGCTATCAATTCCCGCCGCCGAGAAAACCTTCGCCAAAGCGTCGATCTCCGGCATCGGGTGACGTCCAGTTTTTCCGGGAATAATTGGCCCTGATAGATCGCGATTGAGATCCATGTAGACGGCGCCAGTGATGTGAGATTCTGCGTACGCGCGTTTGCCCGCTTCGGCGTCGGCGAGGGAAAAACGGCAATCACAAAAGCACCAGTCCGGATTATTTAATTGCGGCGCGGCCGCGCTGCATTCGATCAAGGTCTTGAAATCGTTAGCCATGGCCTTTCGACACTGCCACGCTCCGCAATTGTGTCGAGTAGGAAGTCGGTTCAGCGCTGGTTACTGAATCGTGAATGCTCCGGTCATCGTGTAAGTCGGTCCGGGATTGAAGGTCACGACGATATTCTGTGCTCCCACCGTTGCATTCGCAGGAATTGCGAATGTCGCGAGAACGGTTCCTTGTGCCGGACATGACAGACCAGTTCCGCTGATTGTTCCGCCGAGCACCACGCTCGATACCGTCGCGTTCGCGGGCGGTTGTGGCGGACTCGATGGGAGCGTAATAGTCACGGTGACCGTCGTCCCCCGAGTTCCTGTGCCACCAGGTGCGACAGAACCGAGTGTGAAAGTCGTCGTGCCCGGACTGTCGAAATTTGCCAACGCCGTGCGCGATACTCGATAGAACGCGTTCGAACCCGTCCGTGCATTCGTATAGGAGCCGCTGACTTGCTGCGGTGAAAGATTCGAAGCCACTACATTCCATGTAGAGAGATTCGTCGTGGATTCGAGTTTATAACTGCCGCCTTCCACCGCACTCCAGCTCAGCGTTACGGTGTTCGCCCCAATCGCAGGCGCATTTAAACTGCCGGTCAAATTCGTTCCACCGAGAAAATTCGTCATCACAGTTTCCGAAATGTTTTGAATCGTGCCGCCTTGAAGTGATCCATAGGATTGGCGAGCTCCATTATACGGATAGGTCGGGATTCCGTTGCTTGTAATGGTTACGAAATAGGCATATGTCCCCTCTGGAAATTCCGGCGTCACACAATACCGCCCGTTGTATTCGTCGAGATCGAAATCCACTCCGAACACTTTTCCTACATCGCCGAGGTAATCATTGTCTTCGGTATACCGACCCAGAGGATAGCTGGTGCTGACAGCCGGCCCATATTCAGAAGAACTTAGCGTCGCCGAACGATTTCCGGCGCGCGCGGCCCATTGAGGCAAATTCGTGCGCACCGTCATATTCGTCGTTCCGTTTTGTCCGTTGCGCAGTACGTAACCCGATACCATGCGCCGAATTGTACTGTTTGTATTCGTTGCGATCGAATAACCGTAAGGGCCATAAAGCGGGTGCCCGTCGAACATCCATCCGACAATGGGCGAATGTTTAGTCACCGGCGTCGTGCTTTCGCTATAAACTTTCGTGCTGCTGTTAAAATCGACGTGATCGCCAAGCAGATACCTCGTCGCAATAGGATTCGAATGTGCGTGATAAACCCCCGTATTCTGCTGATGCGCGAGGGCGGGATCCATCGTGATACCTTCGTTCACGTACGCATCACGATTCCAAATGCCGTCGCCGCTCGACCCTCCGCCACCGGGGGCGCTGCCATCGGTTCCGCTTGCGTTTGAGTAAGACACGGCATCGCGCGCATCAAACATGCAGACACCGTCCACGAAGTAGCCGAGTGTTCCGCCAACCGTAGGTTTCGTCGCGGGAACGATCGGTGTCCTTGGGAAGCGAATCAGTGTTTTTTGGTTCTTCGGCATGTTGACAAACAACACCGTCCGCGCCGCTGTATTATACCAGGGGCCCATGATATGACTTCCGAGGCCTGTGTTGCGGATATACACCCAATTTGTGGAAGAATAAATTTCCTGGATACCGCAATACGACGGCAAGGTTTGATTTTGCGTGCCGTTGCCCCAGGTCGTAATGCTGTTGCCGGCCAGTTTCATTGTGTCGTTCGTATAAACCCTCGCGTATTTGCCGGAATAATTTGTGAGCCAGGACGTGACGCGTGGGGTCGTCTCGGCGAGCGCCGCCGCGGAGGCCATTGTTCCGCACAACAACAGCGCTGTTAAACAGAGTGGGAGGCTCTGTCGGTGAAAAAGAGCGGATAAAGACATGGTTGTAGCATAGAAGATTGAACCTTAACCCTGCATGAAGCGAGAAGAACCACGCTGGCTTTCATCTTCAACAAATCCGTATCATGCAAGCCTGCTTGTGCGCAGCTAACCCGTCTAGAGTGAACGGCTATTACTAAGCGGCACTGCTTTTCAGACCAATGGTTCGCCTCTTCGGTGCAAAGGCCAGCGATAATGTCGCGACTTTAATTAAGGCCGGAGCCGAATACGCAGCGTGGTCCGGCAGAGGCGTTTAGAAACTATTCAACACGTCGATCAATTGACGTAACCGCCCGTAATGGCGTCGGTCGAATCCAAACGCAATGCGTGGCAGATCAACAAAGTCCTGATCATCCTTTTCCTCGGGTGTCGCGTCGATGGAATGAATCTTCTCGCCGACAATGATATCGCCGAAATCTTCGTTCAATCCTTCGATGGCTGACTCCGTGATCCTGTGCTTCAACCGCATCACCAATAGATCCTTCACGAAACGACTCGAATGATAGTTGCGATAGAATCGTGTGATGATCTTCACCGCTTCATCGGCACTGTCGGTAAACTGATACAGATTTAAATCATCCGGAGAGATCAACTCGCTGCGAAGCAAATGTTCACGGACATTTTTGTCCCACGTCTTCCAGTACGTTCCACCCGGTCGATCCATGAGCACGAGCGGCATCAATCGGCTCTTGCCCGTCTGCATCAAGGTGAGCGCTTCATAACCTTCGTCCAACGTTCCGAAGCCACCAGGGAATAGAACAATCGCATCCGAGTGACGAAGGAACGTCAGCTTGCGCGTAAAGAAGTATTTAAACGTGACGAGCTTCTTATCGTGGTGAATAACGGGATTCGCTTCCTGTTCCCACGGCAAACGAATGTTCGCGCCGAAACTTTGTTCGAGTCCGGCGCCTTCGTGTCCTGCCTGCATGATGCCGGGACCAGCACCTGTGATCACCATGTAGCCTGATTCGGCTATCTTTTTTGCGAATTCCACTGCTTGTTGATATTCCTGCTTTGTAGGAAGTGTTCGCGCGGAACCGAAAATCGTTACTTTACGTTTTTCTGCATAGGGTGCGAAGAGACGAAACGCGTAACGCAATTCCCTCACCGCCGTTCGAATCACTCGTACATCGCCTCGATCTTTAACGTCGGTAAGAAGTTTGAGTGCGTTGTGGATGACATCTTCCACGAGGTCTTCATTGTAGCCGCCGCCCTTGAACGCGATCAGCTCATCGATCCGCCGCTTTAATTCCGGATCGATCTGTTGTTTGTCCGTTTTTTCTGATTTTTCCATTCGTGGACGTTATCTTAACGGTCCTGAAAGGGCAACCGGCATCAGGGAAACGGCGAGTGGCTCTTCAGGCGATATCATGCGCCTTGCGAGCCGGTTAATAGGCAGGAGCCAGGATTAGATCAGACCAGCTGTTTCCGGGAAACCACACAAAATGTTCATGCTCTGCACGGCCTGACCACTTGCACCTTTAACCACGTTGTCCTCGGCACTCATGACAATCAATCGGCCGGTTCGTGCGTCGAGGCGCCACGCGATTTCGATCATGTTCGTGCCGGTTACATTCTTTGTGTCTGGCAAAGCCTTGCCTTCCAACACACGAACAAACGGTTCGTTGCTGTAAGCCTTCTGGTAACACTCAGCAATCTGCTGGTTGAGCGCTGCCATCTCCGCGGCCGTCGAGAAATGTTTTGCGGGTGGTAAATAAAGTGTCGTCAGGATGCCACGATTCACAGGGATCAAATGCGGCGTAAATTGAATGACCACTTCTTCGCCTGCCGCGAGTGACAGTTCCTGTTCAATTTCTGAGAGGTGCCGATGTTTGGGTACGCCGTAAGGTCGGACGCTCTCATTGCATTCCACGAACAGATAATCGATTTCCGCTTTCCGTCCTGCGCCACTGACACCACTCAACGAGTTCGCAATGATGCCCGTTGGCTTGATTAATTTTGAGCGGAGCAGGGGAATGGTCGGAAGCAAGATGCTCGTCGGATAACATCCCGGTGATGCGATCAAGGTCGCCTTCTTGATTTCTTCACGATGAACCTCGGGCATGCCATAGACCGATTTCTTTAACAGGTCGGGCGCGGGATGGTCGTGAGCATAAAAGTCTTTGTAGACTTCGGCGCTCTTCAGTCGAAAGTCCGCGCTGAGATCAATCACCTGACAACCGTTTTCCAAAAGTGGAATCGCATATTCGGCGGCGACGCCGTGCGGCAACGCCAGGAAAACGATCTGCGCTTCCTTCGCCAGCAACTCCGCCTTTGGTTCAGAAAAACGCAATGATTTCGCGCGTGGATGATTCGAATACTTTGGAAAAATTTGCGCGAGTGTCTGGCCGGCATATTGACGGGATGTCACGGCGGCGAGTTCCACATGGGGATGGTGGAGAAGCAGGCGAACAAGTTCTTCGCCGGAGTATCCGGAGGCACCGACAATAGCTACTTTCGTTTTCATTTAAATTGGGGCGCATCAAAACGCGCGACGCAGAGAATTTAATTGGTTTCCGCGGAACACAAGTAAAGTTTTTCAGTTCTTTGAGGGGGCGCGGGTTTATGGGCGGATGGTGAATGCAACGTCAGGTTGCGAGAGACGCAGACGGACAGTTATTCAGGTTGGCCAAACCTGCCCAGCTGCGAATTCGTTGTCCTTTCAGGACAATATAGCTAATCGGCATGTTAACCAGGGACAACGTCCCTGGTTGATGTTGCAGAATAGGTGGCGTCCTGAAAGGACGCTGGGAGCTCGCACCGAAAAGTGAGGACGCGACTGCTCAAACAAATCTTCCGTCGCCCGATCCACTCTCCGGAAACACAACAAAACAAAAAACCCTGCCAGTTGGAACCGGCAGGGTTTGTGATCGGAATATCCGAAAGATTAACGTTTGCTGAACTGGAAGCGCTTACGGGCACCCGGTTGACCGTACTTCTTACGTTCTTTCATACGCGGATCGCGTGTGAGCAAACCTTCCGACTTCAACGTCGGACGGAGATTGATATCAGCTTCGAGCAAGGCGCGGGCGATGCCGTGGCGAACTGCGCCAGCCTGTCCAGCAGGACCACCGCCGGTAACGTTCACGCGAACGTCGTACTTGCTGGCAGTTTCTGTCACCGTCAAAGGCAGCGACACTTCCGTGCGCAGCGTTTCGGTGAGGAAATAGTTTTCAAACGCGCGGCCGTTCACGGTGATTTTACCGGAGCCGGAGGCGAGGCGCACGCGGGCAATGGCAGTCTTGCGACGGCCCGTGCCGAGAAATTCGTTTGTTTTCGTTACAGCCATGTTAGTGAGATCTTTAAGGTGAAATTACTTCGCAGGAGCCGTGACAGCAGGTTGTTGCGCCGAGTGCGGATGCGTGCTGCCTTGATAAATTTTCAGCTTCGTCAACAACTGGCGGCCAAGACGATTCTTGGGAATCATGCCTTTAACAGCCCGTTCGATCAAAAGCTCAGGATGACGTTCACGGATCTGGGAAACGGTCGCGTATTTCTCGCCACCCTTCCAGCCGGAATAGGTCATATATTCCTTGGCTGTTTCTTTCTTGCCGGTAAGGCGGACTTTCTCGGCGTTGATCACAACAACGAAATCGCCGGCGTCCAAATGAGGGGTGAAAGTTGGTTTGTCTTTGCCGCGGAGAATGTCAGCGACCTGGACCGCGAGGCGGCCAAGAACAGCGCCATCGGCATCAATAACGTGCCATTTGCGTTGCTCGAGATTGTTTTTCGGCAGATACGTTTTCATCAAAAGTCCAAAATTAAGGAGCGGAGAAAGTAACAGACAAGGCCGTTTAGTCAATAGGCCATTTTAAAAACTTGCAATGAGAGGTTTCGGCTCCTATTGCGACTCCGAAATGATTTCCTCAGGGGCAACTTTGACCATCCCTGAATCGGTCTTAATCATAACCGTGGAATCCGTCCGCGCAACCACTTTTCCTTTGAGGGTCCGGCCGTCTTTCAGCCGGATTTCGCCCACGCCAGCCACTTTATTGGCCGCAGCTACCTTGGGGTTATTTTCGGCGGTCCACGACTCCGGGACGGTTTTCTTGCCGCCGCACATATAACATGGAGAAGTGCCAGTTCCTTTGCAGACGGCGCAATCGATTTTCATCGTCCCGCCGCAAACCGGGCATTTCCCCATATTTTGTGGTTCCTGGCCGGGTTTTGTGACGATGACCTCACCCAGATGTGCTTGTGTCCATGACATTGTCCCGTTGCGACCATCGGGCGTTTTGTATCGGAATTCCTGCCAAAGCTCAGTAGGCGAGTGCCCCGCGACATTCATATGTTTCCAGACCCCGACATTGGGTTTAAGACAAGGATTCGGGCATTGTCGTTTACCGGCCACGCATCCGGGGGCGCGGCATTTGGCCGTCCCGGAACCGTTACAAACGAAACAGGGCTTTTGCTTTTCCGAACTTTCGGGAGCCGAAATGCCCGAAAGGCAAATCGCGACAAGGATCAGCGCAAAAACCCGAAAGGGGAGGAATCCAGACTTCATTCACCTTTTCTAAGCTCACGAAAGGCCGCAGCAAGAAAAATCGGTTTAGAGCGGTTGCCAAAAATAATTTCCCTCCCGCCATTCCGGAAATTAATTTTGGCAACCGCTCCAGGCAAACGAAAGAGCCGCCCCGGTTTCCCGAGGCGGCTTGTGGTAGGGACGCGTCGCCGACGCGTCCCATTACTTCTTCGTGCAAATGCGCGTATTATTGAAGTGCAAGCATTCTTTGCCGAGAGAACGCTCGTCCGTTTTCGTTTAGTTTGGGACGCGCTGGCAGCGCATCCCTACCAGTTACGCATGCGTCAGCACGGTCACGCTCGCGGAGCGTTCGCCTTCGCCACCGTTGTTCACGGCGGAGATAGCGAAGTCGACGTGCGCATTGGTCGGCAAACCTTCGGCAGTGAAGTCGAGGTCTGCAGGGGAACCGATCAGGACATACTCCTCATCGACACCCTGGACGCGACGCCACACGTGGTAATACTCCGCGCGTGCCGGCGCCGGCCATTTCAACGCTGCTGCGGTCGCTCCGATCAATGTTGCGGTTACGCCCTCAACAATATCCGGCGTTTCCTGTGCGCCAGGTTTGTTTAACCCGAACGCCAGCCAACGCGCATCCATTGGATCGAGAAGTGTTTCCAATTCTCGCGTCAGGTCTCGAATGACCTTTTCGGCCGCATCGAATTTCACATCCCGATCCGCCATGAGGTTATCGATCACCGTCCGCTGCAGATCCATGGCGTTACGCGCATCCGACAAAGCGTCGTAAAGCGCCTGCGCCTGCACTGCAGTGATACGGGGCCCGAGTTCCAGTGCCGGATTCGCAGCGAAGAAATTCTTCAGCGACTCCAGCAATCCCAACATGTCTTCGAGCCTTCTCGGCATCGCGAGCTCACCGACGAAGCCGGTGACGTCCCAGCGTTCGTTATACTGAGAACCGAAGACCGGTTTCAGTAATTCGCGCGCTACTGACGCAAACACACGCGCCTCTTCGAAGGCGTTGTCGAACGTGACACGTTGATCACGCA
>CBHWET010000189.1:0-9235 GCA_966112985.1 uncultured bacterium
AAAAGTGTTACCTATGTCTTGAACCACGACTGTTACCGATGTCCTGACTGCGCCTGTTATAGTTCAAGGTTCAAAACTTCAAAGTTCAAAGTGACATAGGATTAAAGGACTCGGAGAGGAGGCATTACCGTCATACCCATTTCCGGAACGGTACAATTTTCCGGCATTACGGTCATGGCGTGATTTTGAACGGTTAAAAACTCCGGTTTACGCGCACGGTTTGTTTGGGAACCGTTCGTGGCAGGCGTACCTCGGTCATACCCATTTTCGGAATGCTTCGAAGAACGGAAATGTCGGTTGTACGTCCATTTTGGACAATTAAAAACTCCGGTACAAGGGCCGTACGACCAAAATGAACAGTTCGGGAACAGGGTACAACGCGTATTACCAGCTTCTGGACTCTTCAAGACAGAGGTACAACGCGTTGTACGTCTATTTTTGGCTAAAAATGACCATAGTAAACGTTGTACCCGTCTTTTGAACGGTTCAAAAGGGACGTACTTCGCGTTGTACGGGCCTCCGATCCGTTCGGGAGACGCGTACACGGCTTGTACGCCGTTTTTGTTCAATCAAAAGTTAACATACGGCCCTAGTACCGGAGTTTTGAAGCGTTCAAAATGGAGGTACAACGCGGAATACCTCTTTGTAGGAGGCTGAAAATCAATGGATTACGGAAAAATTGATCTTCGGATAACAAATCTACAAGAAGGAAGCAAACTGCGGGCTCCCAGTGGAGATTCTGTAAAGTGTGTATCCCTTCCGTCCGAAACCGCTGTGGGTCACGAATCCTTCAACATGGAATCGACCATCGTCACCAGAGCGGAGGGTTGAAAAGGCTTCTGAAGATGGCAGGCGGCTCCGATTTTTTCCCGACGTTCACGGAGTTCCTGATCGTCAAAAGCGCCACTCATGAGCAGCATTTTTGGGCGGCGAAGGGTTTTTGCACCCGTTTCCGGGTCGGTGTCCATGCAGCAATAAAGGAGATCGCCCGACATATTGGGCATTTGGACGTCGGAAATAACCAGGTCGTACTTGTTGCGCGAGGCGCGGTCACGGGCTTCGAGCGGATCGCTGACGCTTTCAACCTGATAATCCGGGCTGGCACTAAGAATCCGCATAATCATATTCGTGATGATGGGCTCGTCGTCGACAACCAGAATCCTCTTCTTCATGCAAAACCCATTATATAGTAAGTGCCTGCATAGGAGATATAGGTGCCCGCCCTGATCGGTTGTCCGAACAGTGGTAGGCACTTTGTCAGAATGAGGCTGACACACTGCGGAGGCTGGAAGCATGGATGCATCTCAAACTGAGTGGTTTTTGGCTGAGTTTGCCCCCTCGTTTCTCCGGCGGCTACGGGTAACATGTCGACCCTTATTGACGTTTGGCAGGGAATCCCCTACTATCGCCGCGATCCCAGAACTGTCCCAAAGTGCCCCAACAACACACCCATCATGCAAAAGAACTCCATTATCGCACGCCTCTGTACTCGCGTGCTCGTCGGGCTGTCGCTTTGCGCAGCTCTCACCCAAAACTCTAAAGCCCTCGATAACGGCATCGACCCGGCAAACCTGCAAAAGGGCGATTGGGTTTATGTGTTGTCCACCGCCACCAATAAACTCGGCGGGAACGTAGCCAGTGTCACCAACGTGGCGAGTCTCATGAGTTATGAGAAGAGCCAGGGGATGTATTTCATCGTGATCAAATCCGGTGAAGGTTCCACAAACTTCCCGTCAGGCGGACAGCAGCTGACGACAAGCGTCATCAATGCAGCGCACACGGCAGGACTCAAAGTGTTCGGTTACACCCGTTCCTATGGCGCGAACATTAACGGCGAAATTGCCATCGCAACCAACATCATGAATAACGGCGCGGACGGCTATATCATCGATGCCGAAATCGAATGGGAAGGTTTGGCTGGTGCGCCGTTAAAGGCGACAAACCTCTTGCAAGGGATCAAGAATGTTTTCCCGAACCGTTTCCTCGGCCACGCGCCAATGATGTATATCAGCCTGCACAGTTCATTTCCGTATAAACAGTTCGGTCTCTTCTGCGATGCGGTAATGCCACAGGCTTATTGGAAGGAATTCGGTATCACTGCCACACAATGCGCAGCGGACCTGGATACGGAATGGAACAACTTCTACAACGGCCTGAGCGCCGCGTGGACGGGTGCGATCAAACCGATTGCGCCGGTTGGCCAGGCGTGGAACGGCGTGACGTCGACGGAAATCAACAACTTCGCGAGCGCCGTCAAGAACAGCGCGAATCCGGCAAGCCCCGGCGGTTATCAAGGGATGAGCTGGTGGCGGTCGGATTTGCACACCACGAGCATGTGGACGGCAATCGCCGCGAACGACATTGGCGTCGACACAACGGTTGCGCCAGTAATCAGCGCAGTCGATGCGATCAATATCACGAGCAATTCGGCGCGCATTACCTGGACGACCGATCAGAACTCCGACAGCGTGGTCAACTACGGTTTAACGACGTCGTATGGCACCTCGAAGACGAATGTTAATTCCGTCACGAGCCACGGTGTGAACCTAACCGGTTTGTCACTCGGCACGACGTATCATTATCGCGTCAAATCCAAGAACGTGAATGGGATCACCGCAACGTCCGGTGACTTCACCTTTGTGACATCGACAGGCGTCGCTGACATTACGATCGACAATCCTTCTGCAACGATTGTTGGCACATGGTCGACCGGAACGGGTGCAACGGATAAGTTTGGAACGGATTATCAATTCAAGTCAGGCGGAACGGGTGCGGCTTATGCGCAGTATACGCCGAACATCATCAATGCCGGCGATTACAACGTTTATGCGTGGTATCCGCAGGGTGCAAACCGCACGGTCGGCGCTCCTTACACGATCAATTACAACGGCGGCACGGCAACTGTCGCTGTAAATCAACAGGCGAACGGCGGCACATGGGTGTTGCTCGGAACCTTTAATTTCGCCAGCGGCACATCTGGAAACGTCGTCATCAGCGATAACTTCGCCGATTCCGGCAATGTTGTGATGGCCGACGCGGTGAAGTTCAGCTTTGTTTCCGTGGGCACTGCTCCATCGGCGCCAAGCGGATTGAGCGCTTCCGCGATCAGCTCCAGCCGCATCGATCTCAGCTGGACCGACAATTCCAACAACGAAAACAACTTCATTGTTTCACGCAGCACGACGAGTGGCGGACCTTACAGCGACATCGCGACACTGGGCGTGAATGTAACGTCGTATTCGAACACTGGCCTGTCCGCGAGCACGACCTATTACTATGTCGTTCGTGCGTCGAATGCAGCCGGTTCGTCGGCTTTATCGGCACAAGCGAGCGCGACGACATTGGTTACCGTTCCCGCTGCTCCCAGTGGTTTGAGTGCGTCAGCCATCAGCTCCAGCCGCATCGATCTGAGCTGGACCGATAATTCCGGGAACGAAACCGCCTTCATCGTGGCGCGCAGCACGACGAGCGGTGGACCTTATACCGACATTGCAACGCTGGGAGCGAATGTAACGGCGTATTCGAACACCGGTCTCGCGGCGAGCACCACGTATTACTATGTGGTTCGTGCCTCGAATGCCGCGGGTTCTTCCGCGAACTCCGCACAGGCAAGCGCCACGACACTGGCGACGGTTCCAGCCGCGCCAAGTGGATTAACCGCAACAGCAATCAACTCCGGCCAGGTTAACCTCGCGTGGACCGACAATTCGAGCAATGAAACGAGCTTCATCGTCGCGCGCGGCGGAACGACCGGCGGACCTTACACGGATATCGCAACGCTTGGCGCGAACGTAACCTCTTACTCCGACACATCTGTCGGCGCCAACACGACGTATTTCTATGTCGTTCGCGCTGCGAATGCTGCCGGTTCATCCCCAAATTCCGCACAGGCCAGCGTGACGACTCCATCGGCAGCGCCAACGGCTCCGAGCGGACTGGTGGCAACGGCCAAGAGTTCCACAGAGATTCGCTTGAGCTGGACGGACAATTCGAACAATGAAGCAAACTTCATCGTCGCACGCTCGACGGTTTCCGGTGGACCTTACAGTGATATCGCTATCCTCGGCGCGAACGTGACGACCTACACCAACACTGGTTTGACTGCCGGCACAACGTATTACTACGTCGTCCGCGCTTCGAACGGAACAGGTTCATCGCTCAACTCCGCGGTGGCTAGTGCATCGCCGGTGGCTGACATCACCGTCGATAATCCATCGGCGACTGTGACAGGGACGTGGTCGACTGGCACGGCTTCCACCGACAAGTTTGGAACCGATTACCGCTTCATCAACGCGATTGGCACCGGAGCGAACTCGCTTAAGTTCACGCCGACGATTCCAACGACTGGCAAATACGACGTCTACGAATGGCATCCGCAAGGAAGCAATCGCACGACTGACGCGCCGATTGTTGTGACCTACAGCGGCGGCACCGTGACGAACCGCGTCAATCAAACGATCAACGGCGGAACCTGGGTGTTGGTCGGGAATTACAACTTCACCGCAGGCACGACCGGCAACGTGAAAGTGCAGGACAACTGCACGACCGGGTCAGTCGTAATGGCTGACGCGATTAAGTTTGTGTTGAACAACTAATTCGACTCTTCGATTCACGAGCGGCAAGGTCTTCGGACTTTGCCGCTCTTTTCTTTTGTGGGATGGCGATCTCCTGCGACCATTACAAAACTCTGTTCCTGCGACGCGTTGTCTCATAAACTGAGGCTTCACTCTCACACACGCTCGAATGCCACGCGTATCGAAGTTAACAATTTTGGCCGGGTGCAGTGCCATCGCGCTGTGCGTCGCAGGTGGCGGCAAAGTTTTCGCCGCAAAGGACCCTGCTCTCTCCTACAATAAAGATATCAGGCCGATCCTCGCCGACAATTGTTTCAACTGCCACGGACAGGACTCCGGCAGCCGCAAGTCGGCGTTGCGACTGGATGTTCGCGACGAAGCGTTGAAGGGCGGGAAGTCGGGCAAACCCGCCATCATTCCCGGCAAGCCCGAAGCCAGTGAAATGATTTCGCGCATCACAGCGCATGATCCCGACGACGCCATGCCACCGGCGAGTTCCGGGAAAACGTTAACTTCGACCCAAGTAGCTGCGCTGAAGAAGTGGATTGCCGATGGCGCCGCTTATCAGCCGCACTGGGCTTTCATTGCGCCAACGCGTCCGGGCCTGCCGCAGAATCGTGCGAAGCATCCGATTGATAAACTCGTCACCGCACGACTCGCGAAGGAAAAGCTTTCGTTATCTCGCCAGGCTGATCGCGCAACGTTGCTCCGGCGTCTGTCGCTGGATCTGACCGGCATCCCGCCGACGCCACAGGAGTTGGACAATTTTCTTTCCGACAAATCAAAGGACGCTTACGACAAACAGGTCGATCGTCTTCTCGCTTCACCGAGGTTCGGTGAAAAGTGGGCGCGTCACTGGCTCGATGCTGCGCGTTATGCGGATAGCGACGGTTACGAGAAGGACCTGCCGCGTAGGCAATCTCTCTGGCGCGATTGGGTGATCAATGCCATCAACCGCGACCTCCCATACGACCAGTTCATCAAGGAACAACTCGCGGGCGATTTGTTGCCAAACGCAACACAAGATCAAAAAGTCGCCACCGGTTTCCTGCGAAACGGAATGGTGAACGAAGAAGGTGCGATTATTGCGGAACAGTTTCGTCTCGAAGGATTGTTTGATCGTATGGATTGCATTGGCAAAGCGGTCCTTGGCGTGACGTTGCAATGCGCGCAATGCCATTCGCACAAGTTCGATCCCCTCACCCACGATGAGTACTACAAGCTGTTTGCCTTCCTGAACAATGACTACGAAAAGACGTCATGGATTTATTCGTCCGACCAATTAACGGCGATTGATAAAATCAAAGCCGACACAGCGGGAATAGAAACCGCTTTGAAGGCGGCGCATCCCGATTGGCAAAAGCGATTGGAACAATGGGAGAACGAGACGAAAACAAACCTTGTCGCCTGGACGCCTCTCGACGCCAAGGAATACGAATGGGTGGGCGGCTTATCGCATCCGCAAAAGTTGCCGGACAAATCTATCCTGACACTCGGCTTTCGTCCGACCGTCGGTGAACTCTACGTCGTTATTACGAACACGCCGTCGAATATTCGAGGTTTGCGATTTGATGCTCTGACCCACGGCGATCTTCCATTCAACGGACCGGGACGCAGTTACAAAGGAACCTTCGCCGTCGCAGAGCTCGTTCTCGAAGCCGCCACTCTCGGCAGCAACAATTGGAAAAAGATCGAACTCACAAATGCCGTGGCTGACTTCGCAGAAAAGGAACGTCCGCTCGAAGAGATGTTCAAACGTGCCAACGACAATCGCGTCGTCGGTCCTGCCAGCTTTCTGATCGATGGCAAAGACGAAACGGCCTGGGGCACAGATCGCGGGCCGGGTTTGCGTCATGACAATCTCAGCTGGGCGGCGGCCGTCGCAACGAATGCAGTTTGGCCAACGAATGCCATGCAGCTGAAAGTAACATTGAAGTTTCGTCATGGCGGCGATGATTCACATGGTCGTCAGAATAATTTCCTCGGACGTTTTCAAGTAAGTGTGACGAGCGACGAAAAGCCGGAACACGAAATTGTCCCTCTCGCCATTCGAAATATTCTACAGGTTCCTCACGAACAGCGAACTGAAGAGCAGAACGCGAAACTATTTTCCTATTGGCGGACGACGGTCGCTGAATTCAAAGAAACGAATGAGAAGATTGCCGCCAGCTGGAAAACATTTCCTGAAGGCGACACGATTTTGAATCTCGCGCAACGCGACCCGGAATTCACACGCAAGACATACATTCTTGAGCGCGGTAATTGGCAGAAGCCGGGCAAAGAAGTCGAGGCTGGCACGCCGGCATTTTTGCACGCGTTCCCCAAGGATGCGCCGCGGAACCGGCTCGGGTTGGCGCAATGGCTTGTCGATAAGAAATCGCCGACGACCGCTCGCGTGTTCGTGAACCGCGCGTGGCAGGTAATATTCGGGCTGGGACTTATCGAAACGCCGGAGGACTTTGGCGTGCGCGCTTCGCCACCAACGAATCCCGACCTCATGGACTGGCTTGCCGTTGAGTTCATGGAACCGACCTTCGCGACGACGCAAAGCGTGCAGCCGTGGAGTGTGAAACATCTGCTGCGCACGATTGTTACCAGCGAAACTTACAAACAAAGTTCGACAGTTACGCCGCGGTTGCTCGAAGTAGATCCGCGTAATCGTTTGCTAAGCCGCGGGCCACGCTTTCGTCCAGAAGCAGAAGTTGTCCGTGATATCGCTTTGTCGGCGTCAGGTCTGCTTAACGAAAAGCTCGGCGGGCCAAGTGTCTTTCCTCCCGTGCCCGACAGTTTCTTTGCGCAGAGTTTCGTAAAAATCGATTTCTGGAAAACGGCCACTGGAAGCGATCGCTATCGCCGCTCTCTTTACACATTCAGACGCCGTTCGATGCCGGACCCGGTTCTCTCGACGTTCGATGCACCGAATGGAGACTTCGCCTGTGTTCGACGCGTGCGCTCGAACACGCCGCTTGCTGCGCTGACCTCGTTGAACGAACCGGTATTTGTCGAAGCAGCACAGGCGCTGGCACTACGCACTTTGAAAGAAGGCGGCAAGACTGAATCCGAACGAGCCGAATATGCGTTCCGGCTCTGCACCAGTCGCAAGCCGAAGGACAAAGAAGTGCAGGAAATCGTGGCGTTGCTCAAATCACGCCAGGCAAAGCTTGCGGACGGTTGGTTGGCACCGAAGGAAATCGTTCTCGATACTCCCGAAAAGTTGAAGCAACTGCCACCGGGCACAACGCCGAATCAAGCCGCGGCGTGGACGATTGTTGCGCGCGTCTTGTTGAACCTCGATGAAACCATTTCCAAGAATTAGCCATGAACCTCGAGAACGAAATTAAACAGGAAGCACGAAAACTGGTCACCCGACGTTGGTTTCTGCGCGAGTGCGGCGTTGGGATGGGCTCAATGGCTCTCGCGTCTTTGCTTGGTGCGAATCGTTCGTTCGGTGCCACGCGCAAGGCCGCGAGCCCGCTCGCTCCACACGCGCCGCATTTCACGCCGAAAGCCAAACGCGTGATTTACATGTTCATGGCGGGCGCACCCAGCCATTTGGATTTATTCGATTACAAACCGGAACTCGCGAAGCGCAACGGCCAATTGCCGCCAGCGGAATTGCTCAAGGATTATCGTGCGGCGTTTATCAATCCGAATTCCGCCCTGCTTGGACCAAAATTTAAATTTAATAAACACGGCAAGTGCGGAATGGAATTGTCCGAGTTGCTGCCGAAACTTGGCGAAGTCGCCGATGACATCTGCCTGATTCGCTCGATGCAGACCGACGCCGTGAATCACGCTCCAGCACAAATTCTCACCAACACCGGTTCTCAACAATTCGGTCGCCCGAGTCTCGGCGCATGGACGCTTTACGGTCTCGGTAGCGAAGCGGAAGATTTGCCGGGCTACGTCGTTTTAAGTTCCGCAAATGGCACGAGCGGCGGCGCAAGCAACTGGGGCTGTGGTTTTCTACCGACCATTTATCAAGGCATCCCGTTCCGCAGCACTGGCGATCCAATTCTTTATCTGTCGAACCCAAAGGGTTTCGACGACGAAACGCAGCGCGCGTCGCTCGATACGTTGCGCAAGCTGAACGAAATCGAAATGAGTTCGCTCGGTGACCCGGAGATATCCGCCCGAGTGCAGGCGTTTGAAATGGCCTATCGATTGCAGTCAAGCGCGCCGGAGCTGATGAATCTCGCACAGGAACCGAAACATATTCTCGACATGTACGGCGTCGATCCTGGGAAACCGAGCTTCTCGCGTAATTGTCTACTTGCGCGTCGGCTCATCGAGCGTGGCGTGCGGTTCGTGCAACTTTTTCACGAGGCATGGGATCAGCACGGCAATTTGAAAGGTGGTCTGACGAACAATTGTCGTGATACCGATCAGGCAAGTGCGGCGTTGATAAAAGATTTGAAACAGCGCGGTCTGCTCGAGGACACGCTGGTGATCTGGGGCGGAGAATTCGGACGCACTCCGATGGTACAAGGCGGCGACGACGGGCGCGACCATCACAATCGCGGCTATAGCATGTGGCTGGCGGGCGGCGGAATTCGCGGTGGCTTAACGTTTGGCGCGACGGATGATCTTGGTTTTAACGCCGTGGAGAATCCGGTGCACGTCCACGATTTAAATGCCACCCTGCTGCATCAATTGGGATT
>CBHWET010000190.1:0-9235 GCA_966112985.1 uncultured bacterium
GTCACACGGCACTGCACCGCGTAACCCATGCGCGGAATCTGGTTCTGCGATGGAAGATTGATTTCCGGCCCATGTAAACGATAACCCTGCGCGATCAACATCTGCGCGCGGACAATGTCGATGCCGGTGATCACTTCCGTCACGGTATGTTCCACCTGGATACGTGGATTCATTTCGATGAAGTACCACTTCTTCGTATCGAGATCGTAAAGGAATTCGATTGTGCCCGCGTTGTCGTATTTGACTTCCGTCGCCATGCGGACCGCGGCGTCGCAAAGTTCTTTGCGGACGGAATCATCGACGCCAACGGACGGCGCAATTTCAACGACCTTCTGGTGACGACGCTGCACGGAGCAATCGCGTTCGTGGAGATGCAACACGTTGCCGTGTTTATCGCCGAGAATCTGCACTTCGATATGCTTCGCTCGCGGAATGTATTTCTCCAGGAAGACAGCGGGATTGCCGAATGCGCGACCGGCTTCGCCCTGCGCTTCATCGAGCAGCGATGCGAGGTCAGCAGCCTTGTGCACGACGCGCATACCGCGACCGCCACCGCCGAACGCTGCTTTGATGATCAGCGGGAAACCGATTTCATTCGCGATCTTCAGTGCTTTGTTACGGTCTTCAATGGCGTCTTCGGTGCCGGGTAACGTAGGAACGCCGATCTTCTGGGCGAGAGAGCGGGCAGCGGTTTTATCGCCCATCATCTCGAGCAATTCAGGTCGCGGCCCGACGAAAGTGATTCCCGCCTTTTCGCATGCGCGCGCGAACGCGGCATTTTCCGACATGAAGCCGTAGCCGGGATGAATCAGGTCGACGCCTTTTTCCTTCGCGAGAGCGACGACGCCTTCGACATCGAGGTAAGCGCCGACGGGGCCTTTGCCTTCGCCGGTCAGATAGGCTTCATCGGCTTTGAAGCGATGAATGGAAAGGCGATCCTCCTGGGCGTAGACAGCGACCGTTCGCAGGCCAAGTTCTGTCGCCGCGCGAAAGATACGAATGGCGATCTCGCTGCGATTGGCGGCGAGGAGCTTTTTGAAAGTTTTGGGCGCCGCAACAGATGGCTGTTCGGCAGAAGCAGAAGCTTTGGGCTTAATAGCACCGCGTTTAGCTGACATGGCGCGGTTGTTATACGGACTGAATCGAGCCTTTGCAAAAGGTTTTCGGGCCGTGAAATGACGTTTGCAGGTCGTCGCTGATAGGGGTTACCCGGCCTAAAACACTCGATCCCCTTACTGCGCTGCCTGTACACTGGTTTGTTGGGAGGTTTTTGCTTCTTGAGCCTGGTTCCATCGCTCCACGAGAACGTTATAGTTGGTCGCTAATTCGTTCAGTTTGCGAACCGCCTCATTGCCTTTCTCGGCGAGGGCGCGGATCTGATCATTTGCCTCGGTCAAGCGTGTATCACGGTTTGAAACGGCGTTCATCCAATTCGTAAGCGTCACCTTCAATTGATCCCGTTCTTCCGCAATCCGGCCCATCTCGCGTTTCAGGCTCTGCAGGGACTCCTCGGTGGTCAGAAGATTCGAATGCGCGGTACTAAACTGTCCTTTGAAGTGCTCCAAATCGTGGGTCATGCCTTGCAACAGTTTCTCCTGTTCGGAAATTTTTTCATCCTGCGCGAGCTTCGTTTTCTCGACACGGCGCAGTTCGAGGTGGAGTCGACGATCGCGTTGCCACTGGAAAACGCAGAGGACCGTCAACGCGACTACGCCAAACAGATTTATCAATCGAAGGCGTGGGTTCATTTTGTTGAAGAACGGACGTTGCCGATCTCGAATGCGACTTTCTGAACGCCGCTGGCGCGAACTGCGTCCAGGGCATTCACAATGTCCCCATGGCGTGCATCTTTGTCGCCGCTGATGAACACACGCAGTTGGTTGTTGGTTTTTTGGATACTTCGCAAATGTTGCGCGAGTTCGTTCGGACCGATCAAATTCTTTTCCAGGAAAATCATCCCTGATTTATCGACCGACAAACTGATGAAATCTTTCCTGGTATCGATTGCAGCCGTGGTCGCCGTGGGCAAATCGACTTTGACCGATTTCATGTTCACCATGCTCAAGCTGACCAACATGAAAGCGGCGAGCAAAAAGAACATGATGTCGATCAACGGAATGATCTCGATTCGCGCCTCGCTATGTTCCGCCGGGATTTTTGAGCTGAGCTTGACGGGCATACGAGATCAGTATGTGAAAACAGGGCCGGCAGACTGAGTGGCTTTACTTTCCGCGAGCGCCCGATCGCGGGCGAACGCTTCCAGATCGTGCCCATGGTGTTTTGCCGATTCGACCAGAAGTTCGACGTGGTTGATGGTCCGTTCGAGTTGCGAGCGAAATCGTCCGTAGCGCCGGTTGAAATAGTTGTAAGGGATCAGGGCAAGAATCGCGATGCCGAGTCCACAGGCGGTCGCAATCAAAGCTTCGGCAATACCGCCGCTGACCTTTGTCGCGGCAAGTTGTTCGTCTCCCACAAAATTGAAGGAATGCATAATGCCCGTCACCGTTCCTAACAGCCCCAACAACGGGGCCAGCGTGATAAGTGTGCCAAGAATCCATTGTTGTCGTTCGCTTCGTTCCAGTTCCTCTGAAGCGCGCAGTTGCATGGCGCCGAGCAGTGAGCTGTGCGCATGCAGCAGACCGTCGTTTACAGTGCGCAGGAATGGATCCGGATTTTTCCCCGTCAATTGAACGGCTTTCGAAAAGTTGCCGGAAGCGATGGCATCGAATGTTTCGGCAAGCGTTTGTTTTTCGATTCGTCGGCCGAGTTGAAACCACCAGAGGAAACGTTGTGTAACGACGAGAATCGCCAGCAATAAAGCACCAAGGATTGGCCACATCACCGGCCCGCCACGAACAAAGAAATCGACTACTACATTAGCTAACATTGGATTCATAAAATCATTTCAACTGAAAGCGAATCGCCACTTCGCAGAGGCGAATCGGGCCCGGACGAAACCGCCACCGTTCGCGCACCACGCGAACAGCGGATTCATTGAGCAAAGACCATGGCGTCTTCGCAACGGCTGTTGCAGAAAGGACTCGTCCGTTTTCGTCGATACTGAAGCGAACAGTGACTACGCCTTGCTGCCCCTCTCTCCGGGCTTGCTGTGGATAATCGGGAGCGGGCTGTTTTCCTTCGCCTTCGCCAAATGTGAGGATCTGTGGGGCAGACGTGTGTGCAACGCTCGCTTGCGACGCCGCTTCTGCACTACCATGTCGCGTCCCTTCGGTGACCGTTACTTGTCTGGTGGTCGGCAAAGCGAAGGCAATCGCAGCGCTCGGTTCAGCAACTTCAACCAGAGCGGGAGCTTCGGGCGCAATAACAGGTTGAACCATTTCCGGCGGTTGGGACGGCGTTGGCACCGGTGTCTGAGCATCGATCGGTGGAGAAGGATCGGTCGTCAATTCCACCTGCACGAGTTCCGCTTGGACAGCCGGCAACTCTTTCACAACCGGTTCAGGACTGGAGTAAGGGAAAACTAAACCAATAATTCCCACTGCCAGCGTAAGCGTCCACATAATGAACGTGCCGACGTCGACGCTGGAACCTTCGATGTCGTCCGTTGTTTCTGCTGGTAAGGAGGGACGGGGCCGCACCTCAGCTTGTTGGGTTGGCCAGGCCGTTGTTTGCTGTGAAGTGGTAATCATCGGCTGGAAAGAACGTTTGAAACCGTTTCCGTTTGCATCGAGGTGACCACATTCCGCATACGGAACCGATTGATTGCGAGGGCGAATCCCGTCCACACCAGAAAAGCACCCCCCACTGCCGCAAGGAAAGCGATGAGTTGTCCAATCACGTCGACCGCTTCTCCTGTATGCACCCAGCGGACCCATGAACGCAGCTTTCGCCCGGCGTTGTAGTTTGCGTAGGTTTCGAAGGAAACCTCCTCACCGGTTTCTCCATTTAAATTCAATTGTGAACGCAGATCGGGCCGACCACGGCCACCTTGCTCAATCACGAACGAAAAATTGGTGTTCCCTGCGGGCGGAAGTCGAAGGGTGATCGTCTGCCATCCGGGCACTTTCTCTTCGGCACGTGTCCACATCTTGTCGAAATGATTCAAGCTGAAGGCAGAAGCTGATGTAACTTTTCTTTCGCCTTTTGCGCTTTCTGCTGCTCCTTGTCGTTGTGGCGGGACTTCATTACCCGTTAATTGGAATAAGAGATTGTTGGCCCAGGTATATGACATGATCACGCCCGTTATGACGATCAACAGGAGTGGAATACAGGACCAGAATCCAATGACGTTGTGCCAATTCCAGGTTCGAGCTTTGCCGCGCAACGCACCATTGAATCGGGTCACAGCGCGTAGGCTGGCGCGAGTCCATTGACGAGGGAACCAGAGATAGATGCCTGAAATAACGAGGAAGAGGAAAACAAGATTCGCCGCGCCCGTAATTGCTTTGCCGATTGCACGATTCTCCGTTGATGTGGCAAGCCAACGATGTAGATCGGTGGCGAAACTGAAGAAGCTGCGCGCTTTTCTGCTGCCTTCACCCAGGACATCGCCGGTGTAAGGATTCACGAATACCGTTTTATCTTTGCCGAAACTAAAAGCGACTGGTGCCGTTGGGGCGGATCGCATCGTAATCATGGAAGGCATTGCATTCGAATTCGCCGCACGAACTTTCGCCAATAGATGTTCCATCGGCAGGATTTTCCAAGTGGGTGGCGTAATGCTTTGGTTGCTATCCGCCTGGGTTGTCATTTGCTTTTCAAATGCGAGCAACGCGCCCGTCACTGACATGACAAAAATCACCACTCCCGCGAGTGCTCCCGCGGTGAGATGCAGCCAGAAGATGACTTTGCGCAGCGTCATCGATCAAACTTCTGCCCACTGCCGTAGCAGGTTGTGGTAAACGCCTGTGAGTTGAACGGAAGTCTGTGTCGCCACAGGATGCGCCGCCAAATCGCGCGCTAAACGTTGTGCGGCGAGATCAAGATCAAACAGAAGCGAGCGCTGCGCATCGTCGCGCACCATGCTTTGAATCCAGAAAAATGAGCAGACCCGTGCGCCGCGTGTGACTGGTCGAACGTGATGCAGACTCGTTGAAGGATAGAGCACCATATGTCCCGGCGGCAGCTTGATGCTCTGCACGCCATAGGTGTCTTCAACGCACAGTTCGCCACCGTCATATTCTTCCGGTCCCGCAAAAAACAACGTTGCTGAGAGATCGGTGCGAATGCGATGCGGCGTTCCGGTAATTTGGCGAATCGCATTGTCCACATGCGTGCCAAACGATTGTCCACCGGAGTAACGATTGAACAGCGGTGGAAAAACGCGCAACGGAAGCGCAGCCGAAAGGAACAACGGATTCTTTGCGAGCGCGGAGAGAATCATTTCACCGAGTTGCCGCGCAGTCGGATGATTCTCTGGAATCTGAACGTTATCTTTCGCTTTCGCGGATTGATGGCCTGCGGTCACACGGCCATCGACCCATTCTGCGGCGTCTAAAAGCTGTCGCGCCTCGGCTACTTGTTGCGCGGTTAATACATCGGGAATGCTGAGTAACATAAAAACAGATTTAGAATTTGAAGTTGGCGGCCAATACAGCGGAACGTCCTGCTCCCGGAACAAAATGTCCGCCACCGACGCGGTCGATATATCGTTCGTCGGTGATGTTGTAGACATTCAGTTGAATCGAAATCGATTTGTTCACGTAATAGGTGGCCATGCCATCGAACAGCACGTAATTCGGGGCGACACGCGCAGGGACAGACGTATTCAGTCGATCGTCAACGTATTGTGCGCCGGCTCCGAGTTCGATGTCCCACGGCAATTTGTAAGTGGTCCAGAGGCTGAACGTGTGTTCCGGCGTGTTCGAAATCTCCCTTCCAACGAGCTTCGGATTCTTTGACTTCATGATCTCACTCGTCATGAAGGTGTAGCCGCCGAATACTTTCCAATCGTCAGTGATACTTCCTGCGGCGCCCAATTCGAAGCCATCAACGCGCTCCTCACCATCGAGAACGACAACGTCCAATGGATTGGAAGGATCCTCAGTGCGTGCGTTTATTTTATCGGTGCGGAAAATGGCGGCGTTCAGGAATAGGCGCCGGTCGATGACTTCCCATTTCGTTCCGAGTTCGTAAGAGACACTCTCTTCCGGGGCGACGGAAAAGTTTGCCGCAGAATTGGCGTTCGTGCTTAGCGATAATCCTTCTGCAGACGGATTGAACGAAGTGCCGTAGGCAAAGTAGATACTTCCCTTTGAGGTCGGTTTATAAACAGCACCAGCACGCCAGCTCAACATTCGGTCCGTGCGCGACAGTGGTGTTCCTGCGAGGGAGATGCCGTTGCTGACGGAATGGAAATCCGTGCTGAACTGATCCCATCGCAAACCACCGTTCAGGTCGAACTTCTCGCCGAATTTCAGCGTGTCGAAAGCGTAAAGACCAACACTTGTTGAGGAAACGTCAGTGCGTGCGCCATTTCTCTTGATGTTTTCGAGATACGGATCATCCGGGTTCGGGTTGAACACCGATGTGGGCGGAGAATTCGGTCCCGTTTTGCTGCGTCCGAATTCCGTTTCCGTCTCATAGGCAAAGTCGACACCCGTGACCAGCGAGTGACCGACTTTCGCCGTATCAAACTTCGAGGTGACGTCCAGTTGGTTTGCCGTCAGGTCATTTACCTGATCGCGTGATTTCCAGTCAGTCCGAACAATATCTGTGCTGTTCGCTGCGCGAAAGCGTGGCGAAGTCACAATGGAATCGCGATCCGTCCGGCCAAATCGTGCGATGTCACGGAGCGAAATTGATTCGTTGAAGTCATGCTTGATTTCGCCCGTGACAATGTCCGTGTCGATTTTTTCGTAATCGCGTGCCCGCAGACCATAGAAATTACTGAAGTCAACCGGCGGCGCCTCATTGCGATAATTCTTCAATGGAATGTTGTTCGTTGGAACCCATGGGATGCCATAATCAGGAATATTATCCTGGCTCAAGTGCAGGTAGCTCAGAGTGATACGAGTCGGGGTTCCAAGACCAAAAGCAACAGAAGGCGCAACACCCCAGCGTTCATTGGTTGCAACATCGCGGCCGGGGGTGTCGGCATTGTGATGCATCGCGTTAAAGCGAAGACCCACTCCTTCGATGGCATCGGTCTTGACCGGCTGATTTACGTCGAGCGTGAGGCGTTGATAATCATCGCTGCCGAGGCCAAGCGATCCTGCATAGAAAGGCTCGAGGCGCGGGGTCTTGCTCACCATATTTACTGAGCCGCCGGTCGAACCGCGTCCGGCGTACGTAGATGCGGGACCTTTCACGACTTCTACCTGTTCGAAATTGAAAGGATCGCGTGAGTAGCCGGCAAAATCGCGCACGCCATCGATAAACAAGTCGGTGCGCGCGTTGAATCCACGAATGGACAAATTGTCGCCGGTGGGCACGCCGCCTTCGCCAGCCTGCATGCTGATACCCGGCACATTGCGCAGCACATCGCGCAAAGTGGTCGCTCCCTGTTGTTCCATGACACCTTGGGGAATGACTGTGACCGTTTGCGGAATGTCTTTGAGAGGTTGCGTGTATTTCGGCGAGGAAAGCGATTCAGGTTTGTAGGACTGCTGCTCCTGTTCGCCCGTGACAATCACATCCGGCAACTTTGTCGCGGCATTCGTTTCTGTGACTGCTGAAGCGGCAGCGGTCGTCTGCGCCTGGGCCGCGCCGGCGAGCATGATTGCGTTCACCAAAGCCAGTGTCGCTTTGTTGAGTGGATTGAGTTTACGAGCTTCGGAAAAATTTGGCCGCCTCAGCACTGTCATAGGTTCTGTAATGTTTCGGGCTGCAAATACGATTTGCAGGGGAGGGAGTGTTACAGAACGGAGGAGGAAACTGCTTTCGTTCGCTTGCTATTTTCTGCCGGTGACTTGCGCAACCGTTCTAGTTTGACAACCGCTCTAACGACTTTTCGCTGATTTGTTGCTGTGCGTAATCGGATAAAGCCCCGGACAGCATCCAAACGTTTCGTGAAATGCCGCGCTGAAATGGCCCGGGCTGGAGTAGCCGACTTCGAGAGCGACTTCCGTCACATTGAATTTGCCAGCGAGAAGAAGTTCCGCCGCCTTGTTCATGCGAATTTGCCGGATGTACTGCGGAATGGTCATTCCCATTTCTTTCGAAAAGGTCCGGCTCAAATAAAAAGGACTGCATCCCACCTGTCGGCCGATCTCTTCCAGCGATGGTGGTTTGGCGACATTGCTCTTCAAAATTTTCTGAACACGATCCACCCGTTCGCGCGCCGTGCGTTGTTGGCGGCTGCAAAACATTTCCTGCTCAGGCGACTGGAAAAAGAATTCGACCATGAGATCGAAGGCGCGGCTTTGATACCAAAGCGATTGTGCCGCGAGCATGACGGGTGGTTGACGCAAATGCGTGATCAATTCCTGTTGCCGATGGTTGAGGCGAATGGCCTGTGTGGCGCTCGATTTCGAAACGTCTTCCTGAACGATCTGTTTCACCATCGGATGCAAAAAACCTTCCCGGCCCCGAAGCTGTTGCCGCAAAAATTGAGGCGAGAACTCAACGGTGATAAACTGATGTTCCTCATTGGCGAGGCGCGTTGCCTGCATCGGCTCCTTTCCTCGACAGTAGAATCCGGCCGTTAACGCATCATACTGCGTTTGGTCTTTGTCACATACCACGTTGCCGCGACCTGACAGATTTAAGCAGATCTCGAGACTTCCCGGATGAAAACTCTTCGCCCAATCCAATGGTTCGCCAGTGGTGAAATCGTGCCATTCGAAACTAAACCCTAAATCCTGAAAGCTGCCGTGCAAATGTGTCCAACCGGCGCCAATCGCCCGCCATGCTTCAATTTCCGAAAACGAGCGAGTGCGATTGTTTCCACCTAAGGGCGCTGCAGATTCAGGATGGTTGGCGGAACGCATATTGCGATTCAGTCTCAATAACTGAAAAGCAGGGGCGTCGCAATTTCTTTCGGGTGATTTGACTGAAAGGCGCGTCGGGGATGAAGACATGGAAACGGGACTTTTTTACGAATACCCGCGGAACATCCCCAAAACGGCCACCGAAATAAAAATATTCCGCGGAATATTCTGAAAAGCGCGCCCGGTTTGCCGGGAAGCCACGGGAAACTCTCTGCAGATCAGGCAAAATTCGGGCGCGCAGCGGAACAGTCTCTTCAGACCAGCGATTTTGTCCGGAATCTGCGGGATGTTTCTAAAATGGCCGTCAAAATGAAAATAATCCGCGCGATATTCTTACAATTGCG
>CBHWET010000191.1:0-9117 GCA_966112985.1 uncultured bacterium
TCGCCGAAAACGTCGACGAAATGTGCATCATCCGCTCCATGTGCGCCGATGTGCCTAACCATGAGCCGTCATTAATGTTGATGAATTGTGGTGAAGCGCGGTCGGTGCGTCCAAGCATGGGATCATGGGTGACCTACGGCCTTGGGACCGAAAATCAGAATCTACCGGGATTTATTTCAATGTGCCCTGGTGGTTATCCAATTCAGGAATCACAGAATTGGCAGAGTGGATTTTTGCCGGGAACGTTCCAAGGAACGTATATCGATACGCAACATACCGAGATTGAGAAGCTGATAGAGAACATCAAAAATGTCTATACGTCGCGCCGTGAGCAGCGTGCGCAGCTGGATCTTCTTCAGCAGTTAAACTTGCGGCATGCCAAGGCACGGCAGCATGAGTCACAGCTCGAGGCGCGCATTCAGTCCTTTGAACTTGCCTATCGAATGCAAATGGACGCCACCGACGCGTTCGATGTCACCCGCGAACCTGAGCACATTCGCAAAATGTACGGCGAGGGCACGCATGGTCGCCAACTTCTTATTGCACGTCGATTGATCGAGCGCGGTGTTCGTTTCGTCCAGGTATGGCACGGCGCTGGTCAACCGTGGGATAGCCACGACGACCTTGAGGTCAATCATCGCAATCTGGCCACCGAATGTGATCAGCCTATTGGCGCGTTGCTGAAAGATTTGAAACAACGGGGGATGTTGGAAGATACCCTGGTGGTTTGGGGTGGTGAATTCGGACGGACACCGACAGTCGAATTACCCACTCCTGGCGCAAATGATGGGAAAATCAACGGGCGCGATCATAATTCGCACGGATTCACCATGTGGATGGCTGGAGGAGGAGTAAAAGGCGGCACGGTTTATGGTGCCACGGACGAATTTGGCTTCGCGGCAGCTGAGAACAAGGTTCACGTCCATGATCTCCACGCGACGATTCTGCATTTACTCGGCTTCGATCACGAGAAATTGACGTTTCGCCATGCCGGTCGCGATTTTCGTCTCACCGACGTCCACGGGCACGTTGTTAAAGAAATCCTTGCTTAATTCCATTTTCGACCGCGACTTTTCAAAGATTCGATTGTTTCTTCTCTCGTAATTTGTTAACAAACATCTCTTGAAAGTCACTTTGGCGAGGCATCGATATATCGGCGTTTTGTTCGTTTTATTGTCATGTTTCGGTGTTCATGCCGACACGTTTCTCACGAACTACACCCATGCGGGTCTTCTTCAGGCAATTGTCGCTGGCGGAACGATCACTTTCAGCACGAATAAAAGCATCGAACTGACCAACACAATTACCATTACCAACGACATTATCTTCGACGGGAAGATTACGAATTTATCGGTCACAACGAGCAATTCTGTCGTTACCGATACAAACGGCACTCCTGTGTCAACCAACCAGGTTCCAGTCACAAACTTCACCGTTTTGTCGTTGAGCAACATGGTTGCGTTTGCGGGCCCGCTCTCGAATCGATTTCCTCTCTTTGCAATTGCGACCAACGCGACCGTTACTTTCGACCATGTACAATTGCGCGCTGGCGCCGGCGTATTTGGTGGGGCGATATCGAACGCCGGTAACGTCTCTAACGTGTTCGTTTTTTTTAACAACAATCACGTCAAAGGAAAGAACGGAGCGAAAGGTATCGCCTCAGGCGCTGACGGTCAGGACGGAGCGTCGGCTTTGGGCGGCGCTATTTTCAATGTCGGAACCACGATTGTCAGTCGATGCTATTTCCTTGGAAACATTGCCGCTGGCGGGGTAGGAGGCGATGGCGCGAATGGCGCAGGGGACTCTATGTTCGGCCAAAACGGGGGGAGAGGTGGCAATGGTGGCGCAGCGCTCGGAGGTGCCATTTACAATAAATCGGGTGTTCTTCAAATTTCCGAAACGACTTTCGAAAAGAATTTTGCTCTCGCCGGAGACGGCGGATTTGGCGGTGTAGGCGGCATTGCGCCATTCCCTGGAGTTGCGGGTGGTGCCGGTGCGGGTGGCTTCGGTTATGGTGGTGCGATTTACAACGCTGCCTCCATCACCAATCAACAATCTTTGTTTGTGGACAATGGTGCCAGTGGTGGCGACAGCATGCCGCAGTTTAATTTGGAGAATGGGGTTCGCGGGGGAGCGGCTGGCGGGGGGGCAGTGTTCAACCGAGGAATCTTCTCCATGTCCGAAAGTACCGTCGCGTTCAACTCTTGCGTTGGCGGGCTGGGTGGCGGCGCCCAAGCCGGAACGTTTATTTATGGTGGCGCGGGCGGTAATGCCTCGGGCGGTGGCCTGTATAATATTGGAATCACGTATCTGACGAATTGCACGTTTGCCAGTGGTGGTGCCACGAATGGCCTCGGCGGGATCAGCTTGTTTTCAGATGGACTGCATGATGGCGTACCCGGAGCCAGCCGCGGTGGCAATCTTTGTTCTGATGGGGGCAAGCTTGGTTTACTCAACACAATCGTTGCTTACGGCTATAAGACGAATGCCGTTGGCATTCTTACCGATCTTGGAGGAAACCTGAGTTCAGACGCCAGTTGCCACTTCAAATTGGCTTCCAGCCACGTTCGCAAAGACCTTCTTCTCGATGCACTCGGCGATAACGGGGGATACACATTTACAATAGCTCTTAGAGCCGGCAGCCCCGCGATCGATGGGGGAATCAATGCTGGGTTCAATTTCGATCAGCGAGGAACCAATCGTGTTGATGGAAAGTTCGACGTGGGCGCCTTCGAGGTGGTTGGTCCATTCACGGTATCTGGACGCGTTGTTTTTGGTACGAACGAACCCGCCCCAGGAATCCCGAATGTCACAATCGAGGTTTTTGGAACGAATGCCGTCTCGCAGACGACGACCAATTTCACCATCACAAATGATTTCGAGGGGAATTTCAGTTTCGTCGTAGACAAGGGAAAATTCACAATTGTTCCTCATCCTGCTGACACGAATCTGGTCAAGCTGTCTCCGAAAATTACCAACGTCGTCAATAACATCACCGGGCTGAATTTCGTAGCCAAGTCCCTCACGGTTAAGGGAGTCATTGCGAACTCGGCGGGAGTTGGAATGGTGGGTGTTGTCATCACCTCGACCAACGAACTTTTCAGTCAATCGCTGACTGCAACCAGTGGCGTAAAAGGTGTTTATCTTTTGACCGGTGTTGCACTCGGACAGAACATCATTACTCCTTCGTCCCCGAACGGTGTCTTCAAGCCAAGCAGTCGTATCGTCAGTAACAGCGTTCCGAAAATTTTTACCAATATCAACTTCACTCGCATCCCGACGTTCACGGTGAGCGGGGTGATCGGCAATAGCACCGGCTTGCTTCAAAACATCACAATTCTGCTCAATACAAATAAATCGGAGACCAATATTTCGACAGCTGTGACGGATATTAGTGGACGGTTTACGTTCTCTAATGTCGTGCAGGGGAGTTACACCGTACTGCCGACATCGACTGAGTTGCAGTTTCAACCTTCTAGTAAGTTTTTGCGGGTGACCTCTGATTTCTCTGCGGTGAACTTCTTCGCCACAACGAATACTCCATAATAAACGGTTTTTGATCGGCTAGACCGTTCCACGGGATTGGCGCGCCAAGCCACTGCACCGACATCTCTCGCGGGATTCTCCTGAACCGTAAAATCGCGTGACCCCCGATTGTAGTTCATCACCTCATCGCGTTTTGTAACCAAGTTCAGTTTTTGGGAGAACCATTGGCGGTTCTTCCACAAGGCGCAAACAATCGAATTATTAGCTTATGAAACTAAAACAACTGATCATAGTCACGGCCGTTGCGATCTCCACGGCGACTGCTGTGCAGGCGCAACGAGAATACCATTGGACGGTCAATGACCGTTTCACCTACTCAACCGAAGGTGAAATATTTTATCCGAATGAGTTTACGATCGATGCTTTTGCCCATTACACCACGACAAGCCGCAAATCTTTTGGGCAATTGTTCACGCATAACATTCGGCATGGCACATTCGGTGGAGGCGTTGGCGTAAACTACTTCTTCACCAAATACGTGGGTATCGGTGCGGACGTCGAGATGGGGGATAATGGAGGCAAGTTCATCGATAGCACCGTCGCGAATGTCATCGTGCGATTGCCTCTGGATGCCGTACATCTTGCGCCGTATGTGTTCGGCGGCGGTGGCGGGCAATTTGACCCGGAATGCCAGGTTGTGGGCGACGTCGGTGCTGGCATCGATTTCCGTTTCAATCGATGGAGCGGCATCTTCATCGACGGACGTTATGTCTGGCCGGATAAATCGCCCGAATATGGATTGTTCCGTGCCGGTCTGCGCTGGGCATTTTGATTTGTTCCGTTATTTGCAAGGCGCCGCAGGACTATTCTGCGGCGCTCTTTTTTGCCGATTTCTGGTTCGGTCATTCTCATTTATTTTCGCAATATAAATTCAGGTGCCGACCCGAAAGACAGAAACCGTTTTGAATCGCAGAGTGTAAGTTATGACGATTACGTACGAGCAGATTGCCCAGCGTGCTTACGAAATCTGGGAACGAGAAGGCAAACCGGAAGGGAAGGAACAGGAACACTGGCTTCGAGCTGAAGAGGAATTGAGAAGCAAAGATCTCAAAAAGCAAAAGGGCCGGAAGATCACGTCACAGGATCCATCGATGTTAAAATCTCCGCGGGGCGAAAATCTCTAATCTCAGTTCTGCGAGGTTGTCGAATTTCCAAAATCTGCCTACGCTGCCTTTTGCATGCCGCAAAGGGCTGAACGTCACTATACCGGAAATCAAGGTCGCCAATACCACGGCCAAAAACGCGGTATTCCCGAAAAGGCATTTCCGTGGGTAGCAAACCTCCGCGCGCAGAAAATCTCGTCGTACGTCCATGACACCGATGTGGTCTTGGAATTTGGTGTCGGTTCAGGATGGAACCTTGCGTCACTGAATTGTCGCAGACGCCTGGGTTACGACGTTTCACATTTTTTGTTCGACGAGGTGAAAGCACGTGGAATTGACGTGGTGAGTGACATGCGGTCGCTTTCAGATTTCTCGGTCGATGTCGCCGTTTGTCATCACACCCTTGAACACGTTGCCAATCCGCCTGCCGTTTTGCATGACCTGCATCGAGTTCTCTGTGCGAATGGGAAATTACTTTTGTTTGTCCCGTTCGAAAAGGAGAGAAGATATCGCCGGTTCGATCCCGAGGAGCCAAATCATCATTTATATTCTTGGAACGTCCAGACGCTTGGCAATCTCGTCACTGAAGCTGGCTTTCAAGTTATCGAAGCGGGCGTAGGAGAATTTGGTTACGACCGCATTGCTGCTGAATGGGCAGAACGACTGCGCATCGGCGAGTGGGGATTTCGTTTGCTGCGGCGGCTCGCGCATAGCCTTCGGCCTCTGCGCGAAGTGCGCATTGTTGCTGTAAAGCCTGCTGCTACGCGAGAATCGCCTTCACAATCTCGCCATGCACGTCCGTCAAACGGAAATCGCGACCGGCGTAGCGGAAGGTCAACTTTTCGTGGTCGAAACCAAGCAGGTGGAGGAGGGTCGCGTTAAAATCGTGAACGTGGACCGGGTTCTGCACGATCGAATCTCCGAAATCATCCGTCTTCCCGTAAACCATCCCACCTTTCACGCCCGCACCGGCAATCCACGATGTATACGCCCGATTGTGATGGCTTCGCCCTTTGTTACCGTCACTCGTCGGCGTTCGTCCAAATTCGGTCGTCCATACCACCAACGTATCTTCGAGCAGTCCGCGCGATTTTAAATCTTTAAGCAATCCGGCGATCGGTTTGTCGACGTTCCGCGCCAGCGGTTCATGGGTCTGCATGTCAGCGTGCGCATCCCAGTTTGAATGAGAGCCGACATCGATCAGTTCGACGAAGCGCACACCGCGTTCAATCATTCGACGAGCGACGATACACTGCCAAGCGAATCCTTTCGAACTACCGCGCGGTAATCCATATAACTCCAACGTAGCGTCGGTTTCTTTCGAAAGATCGAGAACTTCCGGCATCTCCTGCTGCATCCCGAACGCGGTTTCGAAAGATTTGATGCGTGCCGCCAACCCAGAGTCGCCAGGATGGCTTCGAAGATGTTTGCGATTAAAGCGATCGAGCAGGCCAAGCTCTAATTCCTGAAGATGTGGAGTAGGGGATCGACGGTTCAGATTTGGAATCGGTTCATCGCCCGGTACAACGCGGGTGCCCTGGTGACAGGCGGGAAGAAAAACAGAACTCCACACTTGGCTTCCGGCGTAAGGCATTTCCGGTGCAAGCACCACAAATGACGGGAGATTCTGGTTTACCGTTCCCAGTCCGTAGCTGACCCACGAACCAACGCTTGGGCGCGGCACAGTGACAGAACCGCAATGAATGCCCAGTGTTGCTTGAAAATGATCCGTGTGATCACCGTGCATTGATCGAATGACGCAGATGTCATCCACGCACTCGCGAACATGCGGGAACAAGTCGCTTACCTCGGTGCCGCACTTTCCCCCCGGCTTAAACTCCCACAACGGTGCCAGGTAACGCGGACCATTGGGTTTCTTCGCTGATTTCAGCTCGTTGGCAGCCTTCATCAGGCGGGGCTTTGGATCAAACGAATCCATGTGTGAAACGCCACCGCTCATGTACAGAAAAATCACCCGTTTCGCTTTGCCGTTGAAATGCGGACGTTTTGGCGCGAGCGGATTTGTCTGGTCGAGAAGGGGATCTTCAGCGAGGAGGTTTTGCAAAATACCGGGGAACAAAAGCGAGCCCGCCGCAAGCGAGCGAATCATTTGTCGTCGTGTAAAACCGGTATTTGAACGAGTCATTGGAACGAGATTCAGACGTGCCGAATTAGACGAACATTCATAACAGGGGTTACACCGCAATTCAGTCTTATGTTACAGTTCACAAATCTTCGTTTTTCAGTTTGGCGTGTTGCTACTTGTATTCGCATTTCTCGAGGCAATGGTTAAGTTATTATGTCGAGGCTTTTATGATTGAACATGCCACGGTCCTGTTGGCTGAAGATGATGAAAACGATGTGTTGTTGATGAAACGAGCCTTCGTCAAAGCCCGTTTGGCTAATCCGCTTCAGGTTGTTCGAAATGGCGACGAAGCAATCAAATATCTTGAAGGCTCTAGCCAATACAACGATCGCCATCAATTTCCGTTTCCCTGCCTGTTGCTGTTGGACCTGAAAATGCCGAAGAAAGGTGGTTTTGAGGTTTTACAGTGGATTCGATCCAATCCTGAGGTAAGGCGTTTGATTGTTGTCATTCTTACGGCGTCGAATCAAACACCGGATATTAATCGTGGCTACGAGCTTGGCGCCAATTCATATCTCGTTAAACCGCCCGATATGGACACCCTCCTCGAAATGCTCAGAACCGTACAGGGCTATTGGCTATTCCTTAATCAAATGCCAGAAGTTCCAGCCGCCAATTCCCTGGCGCAGTTACACTGATGCTGTCCGTTCTTGTGCGGCGTGGCGAAAACAAGTAAAAGGCCGAAGCTTGGAATCGGCGCCGTCACTCAAATTCAAACTTACAATCGCCTACGATGGGACTAACTATGCCGGCTGGCAGGTGCAAAAGACCGGACTTGGCGTGCAGCAGAAGGTTGAAGAGGCGCTCGCAAAAATTTTTCCCAGCGTAAAACGCATTCACAGTTCCAGCCGCACCGATACCGGCGTACATGCACTCGGAATGGTGGCGCACGTGGAAATTCCTAAAAGTGAATTCAACATGCCATTGCGGAAGATGCCGCTGGCGATCAACTCCTCGCTGCCGCCGGATATTCGCATTGTCTCTGTAACGAAGGTCAAAAGTGATTTTCACGCGCGCTTTCATGCGAAGGGCAAGCAGTATCGTTACTTCGTCTGGAATCACACGGCGATGAATCCGCTGCAGAGACATCTCGCCTGGCACGTGCCGCGCGAACTGAATCTTCCTGCGATGCGAGCCGCGGCAAAATTGTTTGTCGGCAAACACGACTTTCGTTCCTTCACAGCAAACCGTGGTGATGAACTTGAGAACTCGGTTCGAACCGTTCGCCGTTGTGATATTAAAAAGTCGGGACCGTTGCTCACGTTCACCATTGAGGGTGACGGATTCCTGTACAAAATGTGCCGCGGCATGGTAGGCACTCTCGTTCAGATCGGTCTCGGCAAGTTTTCTGAAACGGAAATCCCACAGATGTTTGAACAAAAAGATCGGCGTGTGGCTGGAATGACGGCGCCGGCTCATGGACTCGTTCTTTGGAAGGTGTATTACAATCGATGAACCTCGTCCTTGTAGCCCCAGAAATTCCGCCGAATACCGGCAATGTAGCGAGGCTCTGCGCCGCTACGAACACGCGACTGCATCTCATCGAACCGTTGGGCTTTCGTCTGGATGACAAACAGCTTAAGCGTGCGGGCATGGATTATTGGGAGCACGTCCAATGGTTCCGATGGAAGGACTGGCCGGAATTTATCGCTGGCGTGGCAAATGGCGCACGCATCTGGGTTGTGGAATCCGATGGTCCGATGATTTACTCCGACGCAAAGTTTGGGCCCGACGATTACATTGTCTTCGGACGCGAAACTGCTGGCTTGCCGAAGGAATTACTCGAGCAGCACAACGATACGTGGCTGCGGATTCCAATGTTTAATCCGAAGTCGCGCTCTCTCAATCTCTCGAACTGCGCAGCGCTCGTTCTCTACGACGCGTTGCGGCAACAGGGATTTCCCAACCAGCTGTGAGCGGCGCTGTTCGATGCTATGCTTTAATGGCGTAATCATGGCGTCGTAATCACCACCGGCTGAGATATTCGGCTTTCGCCTCCATCGTTTACTGCGCTGACGGAGAATTCAATCGATAGACCGCGAGGGAGATCTTCCATGGTGAAATTTGGATCAATTGGTGAACCGACGGCGATCGGTTGTGCATCGACTCCGATTACACGTTTGTAGACGCGATAGTAATTGGCGCGTGGTGTCGGTGGGATTTCGATCATCGCGGTTGTTTCATTGACGATGATTACTTCGATTTTCTCCGGTGCATCGGGTGTTTGTTCTGCGCCAGGTTTATTGAAACCAAACGCGTTCCAGAGTGAATCGAGTGGATCGATGAGCAGGCTCAATTCTTCGATGCAGATGCGGATTCGTT
>CBHWET010000192.1:0-9106 GCA_966112985.1 uncultured bacterium
GCGCCGCCTTTATTTTTTATAAAGTTGGGGGGCGTAACTTTCGTTCCGCCCCTGCCTCTAGCCACTTGCCTCGCTTTAAGCCGTAATGATAGTTACCGCTACAGAGCGTTCACCTTCGCCACCGTTGTTTACTGCTGCGACAATGATGTCGATTTGTTTGCCGCTCGGCAGATTCTCGAGTGTGAAATCGAGATCGGCCGGCGAGCCGACAAGGATGTAGTCTTCATCGATACCCTGGACGCGTTTAAACACGTGATAGTATTCAGCGCGTGCGGTGTTGTCCCATTTCAACGCTGCCGCATTCGGTCCGATCAGGATGGCTTCGACATTTTCGACGATGTCGGGAGTTTCCTGCGCACCTGGCAGATTGAGACCGAACGCCTTCCAGCGCTGATCCAATGGATCGATGTTTTGGTACAACTCTTCGATCAGACCGCGGAGTCGTCGGCGAAGTTTGTCTGCCTTTCGATCGCGGGTTTCCATCAGGTTGCCCACGATGGTGTCCTGGATGTTCAGTGCGCCGAGCGCCGCCTCGAGGTCGGTAAATAGCGCCTCGAGATGCACGGCGGTCAGGTCTTTAGTCACGAGCTCATGCATTGGATTGTTCTCGAGGAACTCTTGATAGCAACGCAACAGGTTGAGCAGTTGCGCTGGATCCTCTGAGATTTCCAATGAACCGTTGTGACCGAGAGGCAACCACGATTCGTTGAACAGGTTGCCGAACTGCGGCTTCAGGCTATCACGTCCGAGCATCAGCATAACGCGGGCGGTGCGAACGGCGGCTTTGACGGAATCGCGACGGGTTCTGAATTCCGTGCGTCCTTCGCCATAAGCCATGATCGCGTCCACCAACGCCTGGATATCGGTATTGATGTTGGTTTGTGTGTTCTGCAGCAATGGAATCGCTGCACCGTACTGTCCCGCGCCGATCGCGGCCGCACCAGCGAAGGTGAGGAGTTCCGGGTTAGTTTTTGGTATGTCGTTTTTCATTTCTTTATTTTTCCTTTCATTTTTTGGCTTCGGCTTTAGAGCGGGTTCCGTTTTCCGAAGGCGGTTCATAACTCCGCGCATCAGGATCGTGAATCCCGTCTTTCCAGCTTCTGCCGTTTTGCATTGTTTCTCAGCGTTGACGACACGTCGAAAAACAGTTCCGACTTGACGATCAACACAGACTTCATGTCTGTAGGATTTTAGTTCTCTGTTGCGGCGATCTTTGACCGTCGCACTTTGAACTCCTGTGTGATCCACAATGCGATTACTGATTGTCAGCCGCCGCCAGGAGTTCTATTTTCTGACTCCTGAATTCTAGCTTCTGACTTCTTCTGCCCACAAAGCGCTATCGCTGTCGGCCACAAACAACATGTCTGTTAACCCGCGACTGGGTGGGGTTTCTAAGTCCACTCCGGTCTTTGTGTGTCCTTCTCACCGACTGGCGGTGAATCGAACGAGAACCATTTTGCAAATCACGTGTTTGTTACATAAGGCCAGAAGTTGGTACCAAATTCTGGCCTCCCCTTGACAAGGCCGTCTTTATTGGTTGAAAGCGCGAAGATTTTTTTCACGATTTTAGTTATTCACAACGGCCAGTTAGCCAAAAAACGGCTGGAAACTGGACACGAGAACGAAAAAGGCAGATAACTTTTCGCTATTGGCTCCCATTGCTTATGGTGACCCTTATGAAGTTAACCCCTTTACAATCCAGTCTAGCATTGTGTGCTTTGATGCTTGTCACCAATCAGTTGCTGAACGCTCAAGTGTCGAATTCGAATTCGCGTTCTGAAACGATTGTCACCAATGTTCATGCAGACGGTGGAATTACTCTCATCTTTCCTGATGGGACTATCCGCTATACGCCAAAGCCTCCATCGACCCTTATATTCCACGGACGTGAGTACCCTGCCAACACGATCAATGAAGAGCTCAGCCATTTACAAGGCGCAACTTCCGATGTTCGGATTGCCTTCATAGGGGCGATTTCTAACATGCAGACGAATATCCCTCAGATAACTGTCGAAAGGCTTATCACGATGTATTCCCGCGAAACGGAGGCGAAGGTCCGAAGTCGCCTAATTCAGGCAGTTTTTTTTAGCAAAAACCCAAAGTATATCCAATTCGCGAACGTCGCCGCTAAAGATGAATGGATTGATAATAGAATACTAGCGGGGAGGCTACTGGCACATAACGGCCACCGTGGCGGTGTGGGAATCATCGTCGCAAACTTACTCTCGTTGTCGACACCTCGAGAGGTGACCGATGCGCTGGTGGACTTGGCGCGGTGCGATCAAGAATTGAAGTTAGGTTTTGATTGGGAGGGGAAACCTGTTTGTGGGAGTTGCCCGATAGATAAGGCTAGAAATCAGAAATTGGTCCAACGGTGGATCGACTGGTGGGCTGGGCACAATAGCAATTAAGTTGGTTTAATTATCTGTTGTTACGTTCTGGGCTGGCGTAGCCCCAACGTGTCATTAAGCGAGCGACAACATACTCTCCCCTAAATTTCTTTTATCGGCGCTAAAACCGCGGGCTCGAAACGAAACTTTCTGACACTGCACATGCCGCGAGTATCGCGCCGTTTGACGGATCGTCCGTTCAATTCATGAATTTAGGTGAAATGTGTAAATCGTTGTCAAAACCGAGTTTACACTTCCTCTAATAATTCCGCAAAAAATCGGAAAATTTTTGGGAAATTTTTTTCCCATCGTATTTTTCGCGGAATTTTTTAGAGGAAGGAAAGAGTCGTCCGATTTTCTGCGGACGGTTTTGGACAAAGCAAAATGTCGTTGGATTTTTTGCGGACGAATTTTTGGAAATTTTTTTCCCATCCGATTTTTTGTAAACGTGTTTCGGGGAAGCAAATTTCCGTAAGATTTTTTGCGGACGGCCCGGGAGGAAGTTCCGCGGTGCCTGATTTTTTGCGGACGATTTCCACGAAGGAAAAAGTCGCCGGATTTTTCGCGGAATTTTCTGGAGAGAGTAAAAGTCTGTCCGCGAACGGGATTTGATGGTAATCGAGGCAGTCTAGGATCACTTCACTCGGCAGGATCAGATACGCTGCTCATAAAGAGAATGTGTCCGTATTGTTTTTCCTCGAGGGCGATGAAAAAGGGGCGATTCACTGTAAAAGGAATCGGTGGTGGCGGATTCCACTCCGCTGGTCCCCAGGAAACGCCGCCCAGTGTGACACTCGCGGCTTCGGTCCCTTCTTCGGTCATTTCGATCGTTGATTGCTGTTCGAGCATCGTGACGAACATCGGTGTATCCGACAACTTTTCAAAATTTGCGGACGAGGTAAACGCGGTTTTGAGGCCGAGAGCCTGAAAAGGTTTCTGCAGACCGCTGCGACATTTCAAACTGAACTTCGGGAATATGACAGCGCAGTTCGTTGGTTTGAATTGACTCAGCCATTGCTCCCAGTTCTCCAGCGTCAAATGGCTTTGAAAATCAGCGAGGGTGGAGTTGGTTCGAGGAAGGAAAACGTAAAGTTTCCAGTTACCTTGGTATGGAAGAACGAGTGCCTGGAATTGATCGGTCTGCAGGTAATCGAACTTTGCCGTTTGATTCATGCCTTGGACCGTCTTCTGACTGCCGTCGCTGCACGTAAATTTGTATGGATGTGTATTTGCCGGCTCGAAAGGGTCGTGCCAGTTCGCCTTGAAATACACAGCGCTCAGGAGTCGCAAGCCTTCCGTATACGATGGCAGTTCCACATCATTGATTTTGCCGTGGGTATTGCGCTGAACCCATTCTTTCATCTCTTGTACGGCGGATTTGTTTGCGAGATCGACGCTTTTGATTTCGGCGTCGTAAAACGTTTTCGCCGTGGTGACAAAATCGGTTTTGAGAGGAACCGTTCGCGAAAGCCATAACGAGTTAGCCATTTCAAATGTGGAGAGGCTATCCGTCTTGAGCAATTCCCGACGCCCACTTTGTGCCGAGATGTTGGCATCTTGCAGATCAGGAAATTTCAAAATCCCAGCCAGTTCTTTCTCAGTTTCACCCGCCGCACCATTACGCAAAAGCAACAGCGGTGTACCGAGGCAAACCGGACTGATCAGAATATTTTTGTTTGGCGATTCTTTGGATAGTTTACGGACGAGCCTGAATCCGAGATCTGTTTCGGCCCAACCCAACGCCCGAACATCTGGGGCACCAATGGCGGCGTTAATTCCAAGACAGAGACATAAGGAGAGAAGAGTGCGCAAAACGCGCGGGTAGAGAAGGGAGGACATTTGCGTCTTTGACACCCGATCCGCTCGATCGTTCAAGGTGCTGCTCTCAAAGCCGCCGAAAAGTTGTTATGGGCGGACGGCGCGAAAGAATCGAGAGTCTGGCCCGTTCGTCGTAGTAATGACGTTTGAAGAACCTGACAGGGTGAAATTTGTTACATCCAACCACTCTGTGTCGGTGAGATTTGTTTTGTATTGTACTGCGTACTTCCCGCCTGCTGTCCCTTTTACTACGAGGTTACGATTAGTCTGGATAGAGAGCAGCGGCGTAGCGGCAATGGGGAGACGAAAAAACTGCCCGTATCTTATTCCGTAAAGTGCTCCGTCGATTCCCGAGATCAGGCCGCTCATTCCCCCTCCGGCCAATGAATTATTGTTTGTTATTGAAATAAAAGGGTTGAAGGATTTGTAAATCTCATTCGGCAAATATCCCTGCGTCATGGCATACAATTGGCCATCGATTCCGAATGCCATCGGAGCCGCGATAAATTCCTGATAGCTACACAAAAAACCTTTCGAGATCACGCCATTGGTCGTCACCTTGAACACCGCGCCTTCAGATCCATCGTAGTAGCCGGCACCATAGAACGTTCCGTCTGGGGCCACGGTCAGATCCCCTTCGGGGTTGGCAATGTTGTAAGAGAGATTTGTGTTCGGAAAAGAGGCGAGACAAGTGTGAACGCCGTCTTTGGTTATTCGGAAGAATGTACCCAGATTATTCGTTCCACCGTAGAACGTTGTTCCGTAGAAATATCCGTCAGGCCGTAGCACCAAGGCACAACTTGGGTAGGAGCCATTGGTGCCATTGAAGGACAGGAGAGAGGTAAACTGGCCGTTCGTGGTCAATTTAAAAACCGTTCCCAATCCAAATGTCCCGCCAAAATAGGTGGTGCCAAACAGGTCGCCGTCGGAGTTTTGCACGAGTTGCGCTCGCGGTTGAGACCCATCCGTGTTGTTAAACGAGTGCAGGATGGAAAAGTCTGAGCCGTTTGTTGCGATTCGGAAGATGGTCCCTTTGTTTGAGGCGCCGCCGCCCATGGTTGACCCATAGAGTTGGCCATCTGCAGCCTGTAATAGCGCTGCTCCCGGTAAAATTCCAGTGTTACTGTTGGAGAATAACAGAAGGACACTGAAGCTCCCGTCGGCTTTCAATTGCACGATGGATCCGCGGTTCGATATCCCACCCGAAGTCGCTGTCGCATACAAAGTTCCGTCGGCGGTCTGCATCAGGTGAGAGAGATCACAACCGGTCGAGCAGTTGGTCACAGTGTACAACGTTTGCAATTCCTGGCCCGATACAAAATGCGAACAAGACAGCAGGATAGAAACAAAGGTAAACAACTTCAGAGGGCAGCGCGAGACGGCTGCCGCAATGCGGGCCAGGCCTTTGACGGGGGAACGTCGAACCATATTGAACGCGAGCTTAGACAAGGGGTGCAATCCATTCAAGCGACTTAACAGCGGGGCCTGAGTTATTTGGTACAACGAAAGCCGTCCCTCTGGCAACCTGCTGGCAAAATAGCTGAATAGTTCAGGACGGATATCAATAGCGCCAACAAGCGTTTTGAATCGATTTTATTCAAAACCGTTAAGGGAAAACCGTAAGTAATTTTGCTGACAAGACACCTTGCCATTCCTTGCGCAACAATGGTGACGATGAGTGACAGACCTCTTTGCGAATCGTTAGTCGTTGGCACCCAAGGCAATGCTACAATCCAGCTGGATCGAACGCTCTCGAAGGCGATGCAATGGACTCAGGTCGCCCGGCACTGCCAATTCAACTTGTGCAAGGTCGCAGAGTTCTTCGGCGTAACCCCGAGGCAGATCGAACGTTGGTGTCAATATGATCTCGGCCGTGCTCCCGCCGAATGGCTGCTTGAACAGCGCATACTCGCCGCGGAATGGCTGTTACGCAGCAAGAGTATAAAGGAAGTAACTTACGAGCTTGGCTTTAGACAGGCATCCCATTTTTCCCGCTGCTTCAAAGCAATCATCGGGGTGACAGCAAAAGACTACCGGGCACGATTTCAAAGGTAACAGGGCGCTTCCGGGGGCAATGTCGCGTTTAGATACGACAATTGATTTGATGCTGAACAGGTTAGAGGAGAAACCTGTAACGGAAACTTAGTATCTCCACTGGCTGCTTACTAGGCTTCGAAAATAAGCATCAATGAAAGGTTCAAAAATGAAAAAGATAGCATTCATTACGAGTGCATTGTGTCTGATTGGCATCACCGCCTTTGCGGGCAATGCAAAAGTATCCGCGAAAAGCGAACACTCGCTGCTCCTATGTCCTGATGGAACAGTGAAAGCGACGGGGTTGAACACGTATGGACAACTTGGAAACGGTAACACGATCAATCAATCGAATTACGTGACGGTGGTTGGTTTGACGAACGTGACCGCCGTTTCGGCAGGAATAGAATTCAGCCTGGCCATCTCGAACGGTTACGTTTACGCGTGGGGGCGCGGCGCCAATGGGCGGTTGGGCAACGGCGGAACAACGCAGCAGTTGACTCCTGTCCGGGTGAATAACCTCTCAAACATTGTCGCTATTTCCGCGGGCAATGGTTTTGCGTTGGCGATTGAACATTCATTCGAGACGAATTGCTGGGATGAACTCTGTGAAGATTACGACGTAACAGAATATCGCCGTGTGTGGTCCTGGGGCTACAATAACAAGGGCCAACTTGGCCTCGGCGATTACACGCAGCGCACGTCGCCAGAACCGATTACTGACTTCGACGGTCTCGAAGTGACGTTGATCGCTGCAGGCGATACGCACTCCGTCGTCTGGGAAAATTACTGGGGTGAATTCTACACGTTCGGCAGTGCGCCGGGTAACGGCGAAGACCCGGTCTGGTGGGGATACCCAAACGAGCCGACACCGCAATGGCAATCCACATCAAACTATTTCATTCCAGCGGAAATTTCTGCCGGACGAGATTTTACTTTGATTCGCGATACCGACGGTCTCGTGTGGGGATGGGGTTCTCAGAACCACGGTGAGCTTGGCGACGGAACCACGACCACACGGTACCTGCTTTCCGAAGATTCGGGCGAAGTCCGCGCGGGAACCTTGGCCAACATCGTTGCGATCAGCGCCGGCGATTCTCATAGCACTGCCGTTTCTGGAACAGGCGAAGCGTACGCATGGGGCTACAATTTATATGGTCCTCTCGGTGACGGAACGCAGACCGAGCGGCATTCTCCCATTCTCGTTACTCAGACGGGAAGCGATGTCGGCGAAACGAATATCGTCGAAATTGCCGCAGGGTTGTCGCACACGGTTGCGCTTGCAACCAACACAACGCAGGGTGGATGGGATGTCCTTGGCTGGGGACGCCATCGTTATGGTCAGATCGGCAACGGACAATACGATTGGCGCGGTTATTTTGATCTCGTCTATGACATTACGACAGCGACAAACGGGATCGCTGCGGTTTCTGCCGGCGATTATTTCTCTCTTGTCCTGCTCTCAAATCAGACGTTGGCTGCGTGGGGCGATAACGACAATGGCCAGTGCGGCACGGGAACTACTCCCGATCAGGCCAGTCCGGTTATCGTGAGTCATACGAATAGCGTTCCATTATCGAACATCAGTTCGTTCGATGCGGGCCCGAACTATTGTATGGCGATTTCAAATGGCGTTGTCTGGGTTTGGGGCGACGGCTCCAACGGACGGCTCGGCATCGGTTCGTCTCCCGCATATTTGGCGCGTCCAACAAAAATGACCAATCTCAGCGACGTGGCTGCCGTCAGTGCTGGCGGCCATAGCCTTGCGATTCGAGCCTCCGATGGTTCCGTATGGTCCTGGGGTTGGGGAGCAAACGGCAGGTTGGGCATTGGCATTCAGACGAACATCAGTGGCACTAACATCTCTTATTCCTATCCGAATAAGGATGTTCCAATTCAAGTTACCAACACCGCTGGCGCGGCTCTGACCGGTTTCAGTTTAATTTCGGCGGGCGCGACTCACAGCCTGGCTGTCTCGAATGGAACCGTTTGGTCATGGGGCGTAAACTCTGTCGGACAACTTGGTCTCGGTCACAAGACAGTGCAAAGTAATGCGGTTCAAATTCCAAATCTGAGCAGTGTAACCGCAATATCAGCCGGGGGAGCTTTCAGCCTCGCACTTTCAAACGATGTCGTCTACGCGTGGGGCGAAAATGGAAGTGGCCAGCTCGGTATCGGCAGCACCACCGACAAAACATCACCGACGAATGTCGCTGCCTTAAGAGGCTTTATCGCGATTTCGGCGGGTAACAATCACAGTATCGGGCTCAAGACGAATGGCACGGTTTGGACCTGGGGCAACAATAGTCGTGGACAATTGGGACTTGGGAATATGACGAACACAAATACACCGACACAGGTTGCGAACTTGTCGAATATCGTCGCGATCGGTGCAGGGTACGAGCATTCAGTCGCAGTGAAAGCGGATGGGACAGTTTACGTCGCTGGCGATACGCAGGACGGTCAAAACGGGAATGGGAACGTTGGCTTTAAGATGGTGCCGGTTTCTGCGGTGGATCCTATACCGTAAAAAAACAGAACAAGGTCTGATGCAAGGCATCCCTCGGCAGCGGGGGATGCCTTTTTTGATGCTGGTGCGCCGCAAGGTTAAGTTTTGCCGAATTTCTTTACGAACTTCTGAACAAAACGATCAATGCCCGTTGTTCCCGTTGTCTTTTGTTGGATTGAAGCGGTTGCTCGCGCCAGGGACATCGTCATCGTGACGATCTTTCCACCTTTCGGTTCGAAGTAGGTTTTAAAAATCTGATCGAGATTTTTTTCGGGAAAGTGAAGTGCGTCGAAAGGATCCGCTACCGTAACGATTTCGACGGATCCAGGATCTGTCTTCCAATCCTTTGCATAGG
>CBHWET010000193.1:0-9080 GCA_966112985.1 uncultured bacterium
AGTGTGACCGTTGTCATGCATGCGTAAAACGTAACGAGTGAAACGTGAGGAGCAGGGCGGGGCTGTCGTGAGGCGGCCCCGCTTTTTGCACTTCTACCCAGATATCTGACAATATTTGGCTATAAACAGGAGGCTGGTGGACGATGATAGGCTCTATTATAGAGATAGGAACTTGACGGATTGGATTTCTGGGCGATTTTACCCGGCAATTTTCTGGAAAAGGGTTGTTGACATCAAACTAGGCGTTTGGTTTCATCGCCGTCCATTTTTCGCTGAATTTTATGTACGCAGTTCTGGAAACCGGCAGCAAACAATATCGTGTCACCGCCGGAGACACTTTGGAAATTGAACGTTTGCCCGTTGATGCGGGTCAATCTTACACGTTCGACCGTGTGCTGCTCGTGAACAACGAGGGCAAAGTCACCGTTGGCGCCCCTACTGTGGCCGGCGCTGGTGTGGTTGCTGATGTGGTTGAACACATTCGCGGCGAAAAACTTGTGACGTTCAAGATGAAACGCCGCAAAGGTTATCATAAGAAGATCGGTCATCGCCAGGAGTTGACCGTTGTGAAGATCAAAGAAATTAAAGCTTAAGGAGATCAAGATTTATGGCACATAAGAAAGGTCAAGGTAGCGTACGTAACGGACGCGATAGCGTCAGCAAGCGTCTTGGCGTCAAAGAGTACGGCGGACAATTTGTCACCGCAGGCAGCATCCTCGTTCGTCAGCGTGGTTCGAAGTTCATTGCTGGCAAGAACGTTGGCACAGGCCGCGATTGGACTCTGTTTGCTCTGACCGACGGCAAAGTGCTGTTCGATAAAGACAGCCGCCGCGTAAATATCGTGGTTGAAGGCGCACCGGCCTCAAACTAATTCAGCGATCCATTTTCACGGCGAGGTCGTTCCGGCCTCGCCTTTTTTATTTCCAGAAGACGATTACTTAACAAGACTTCCCCGATTCCAGGTTTTGTTAATTTTGAAGATTCTGTCTAAGTTTTCCTGAAATGTTCATCGACGAAATCAAGGTGTATGCGCGCGCCGGACACGGCGGCAAAGGTTGCGTGGCGTTCATGCGCGAAGCTTACCGTCCCAAAGGCGGGCCGAGTGGCGGCAATGGCGGTCGCGGCGGCGATGTCATTCTCGAGGCCAGCCACGATCTGAACAATCTCATCGCGCAGTTTTATAATCCACGGCTCATTGCTGAAGTTGGCGATCCCGGTTTGGGCAAAGGCATGGATGGACATGCCGGCAAAGATTTGATCATTAAGGTTCCGTGCGGAACACTCGTTTGGAAATTACCGTCAACGACTCCTCCGGCACCGCATCCGACTCGCGATAAAGCTGAAGACGAAGAAGGGGACGATGATGAAACTACGGACGAGCCGAAGCCGTTTCTCGCTTCGACCAGCGGAAGACCGGTGATCCGTCACTCGGGCGCCGTTCGCGCAATGGAATTTAATCTGGAAGAGGAGCCGGAAGAAACGCCGAAAGGTGGTATTTCCCGCGAAGGTGCCGAACTCGTCGCCGATCTGACCGAGCATGGTCAGCGCTTTGTGCTTTGCAAAGGCGGTCGTGGCGGTCTTGGTAACCGCAACTTCGCCACTGCGCGCCGACAGACCCCGCGTTTCGCACAGCCAGGCGAACCTGGTGAAGAAGGCGATTACCTTTTTGAACTGCGCATCGTTGCCGAAGTTGGACTGGTTGGTTATCCGAACGCCGGTAAGTCGACTTTGCTCACCGCGATTTCAAAAGCACGACCGAAAATCGCGCCTTATCCGTTCACAACGTTGCATCCGCAGATTGGAATTTTAGAATATCCAGATTTTCACCGGCTGACGGTTTGTGACGTTCCAGGATTGATCGAAGGAGCGCATCAGAACGTTGGTCTTGGTCATAAATTCCTTCGTCACATTCAGCGCTGCAAAATTCTCGTCATCTTACTCGACATGGCAGGTACCGATAATCGGGCGCCCTGGGATGATTACAAACAGTTGCTGAACGAGCTTGGTTTGTATGACGAGGCGTTGCTGAAGAAGCCACGTTATGTCGTCGCAAATAAAATGGACGAACCCGTTGCGGAAGAGAACCTGAAGAAGTTCAAGCGCAAGATCCCGAAGACGACGGTCCTGCCGATCTCTGCCGCTTTCGACGAAGGCGTGGATAAGTTTAAGAAACTGATCCGCGATGCTGTCGCCGCAGTGGAACCCGAGAAAAAATAGCGTGCGTTCCGACCAGGTGTCGCCAGCACAAAAGTTCAACATTCCTGCTTGTTTTCCAAAAACCACTGAGCAACCTTTCCGCTCTTATTTATGCTGAAAGCTGGAATTGTTGGTCTGCCCAATGTCGGAAAATCGACGCTGTTCAATGCGGTGACACGCACGCGCAAAGCGGAAGCCGCGAATTATCCTTTTTGTACGATTGATCCGAACGTCGGCATCGTCACCGTTCCCGATGCACGTCTTAACGTGCTGAAGGACATCGCAAAAACCCAGGTCGTTATTCCAGCTGCGATCGAATTCGTTGACATCGCTGGTCTCGTGAAAGGCGCCGCCGCGGGTGAAGGGCTCGGTAATAAATTCCTCACGCACATCCGCGAAGTGGACGCGATTGTGCAAGTGGTTCGGTGTTTTGAAGATCCGGATATTCACCATGTCGCTGGTTCCATTGATCCGATTCGTGACATTGAGACGATCACGACGGAACTTGTGCTCTCCGATCTGGAGGCGGTGAAGAAACGGCTTGGCAACGTCGCGAAAGACGCGAAGCGCGGCGATAAAGTGGCGCTTGCGGAAGAAAGTGTGTTGAAAAAACTCGAGCCGCATCTGAATGAGGGTAAACCAGCGATTCTCGTGCAACTGACGCCGGAAGAAAAAGCCGTCTCCCGCCAGTTTTTTTTGCTGACGGATAAACCAACCATTTTTGCAGCGAACGTAAAGGAAAGCGATCTCGCGACAGCGGACTCGAATCCGTTTGTCGCCAAAGTGCGCGACTACGCAAAGACCCACGTCGGATGCGAAACAGTTGTGATCAGTGCCCAGATTGAAAGCGATCTCATCGATCTCTCAGCCGATGAAGCCAAAGAGTTTCTTAAAGAACTTGGCGTTCAGGAATCGGGTGTGGGCGCCTTAATCCGCGGCACTTACCATCTGCTTGGCCTGCGCACGTATTTCACCGCTGGTGAAAAAGAAGTTCGCGCCTGGACGATTCACGCGGGCGACACTGCTCCTAAGGCGGCGGGTGTTATTCATTCTGATTTCGAACGCGGTTTCATCAAAGCGGAAACAGTTGCTTACGACGACCTCGTTAAATGCGGTTCTGTCGCGGCTGCCCGCGAAAAAGGTTTATACCGCATGGAAGGTAAAGAATACGTGGTCAAAGACGGGGACGTGTTGCTTTTCAAATTCAACGTGTAGTCCGGGTGGGCCGCGATGACTGCGGCTTCAGCTCTGGGGCACAAAGCGGTTTTTGTCGACCTTTCATGGCCTTGGCGGCTCGTTGTGAGTCTGCTTTCGTTCGGCATTTTCTGAGTGGGTTTCTCGGGGCGGAAAGACTTAAGTATCGATCATCTCCCATGTCACTGCGAAAAAGGTTGGAGTGCATCGAGATGCATTCCCAGGGCGAAGTTGAACACCTCCGCCGAATCAATCCGTTATGCGGCGTAGCAGGGCAGGGGTTGGCAGCCAAGGAATTTCAGGTTTTACCCTAAAGACTGCCACGGAATAGCGCTATATTAAGTATTTAACACATCTAGCGCTAGAGGCCTTTGCGTCGTATGAACAACTCCTCGATTTCCGAACAACAGCGATTGCAGCAACCAGACCTCCAATCTCCTCCAGCGATGGGCTCGGCCTCGAGAATGATCAAGATCCTGCTTTTGGAAGATGTTGTCAGCGATGCAGAACTGATTCAGAGGGAGTTACGCAAGGGCAACGTCAACTTTGAAAGCCGGTGTGTTGAGACGCGGGAGGATTTCCAACGGACCCTGGGGGAGTTCGGGCCCGATATCATCTTGTCGGATTTCAGCATGCCGCAGTTCAATGCGCTCGACGCCCTCGCGCTTCTGAAGGAAAGTTCACAAGAGGTTCCTTTCATTCTTGTCACTGGCTCGCAGTCGGAGGAAGTCGCCGTGCAGTGCATGAAAGAGGGTGCGGACGATTACATCTTAAAAACATCCCTGAAACGTCTGCCGACTGCTGTTTCGAATGCCGTGGACAAAAAGGAGGCGCGACGCCAGCGGCAGCATGCGCTACGCGCGTTGCAGAAAAGTGAAGAGCACTTCCGTTCATTGATCGAGAATGCGCTCGATATCATCGTTATTCTCAATCCGGACGGAACGTTCCGATATGCCAGCCCTTCGGTGAAGGTCCTCGGTTACACGCCTGAAGAACTTGTTGGCCGCAACCTACTCCATTTTGTTTCCAGGGACGATGCTCAGGAGGTGTCCGGTATCTTTAACCAGATTCTCGACAACGCAGAGCGCCCGCAAACGATTGAATTTCTGTTCCGTCACAAAACGAACGCATGGCGCGTTCTCGAGGCTTTTGCGAAATCGATCAATGCGAACACACCGGCGATTGGAATTGTCATCAATGCGCGTGATGTTTCCGAACGGAAGGAAGCTGAAGCGGAAATTGAAAAGCTCGCCGCATTCCCGCGTTTGAATCCGAATCCGGTCTTTGAAATCTCCGTCGACGGAAAGATCAACTACTTCAACAACGCTGCCGCCGAGTTGGCGAAGTCCCTTGGATTGACCCCTTCATCGCTTCTGCCCAGCGATACATTGATCTTCGTTCAGGAGGTGTTGCGCACCGGCAAAAATGTTCCGCGTGAAGCAACCATCGCCAATCGTATCCTGGCGTGGTCATTTTTTCCGATCATTACCCGACAGGTTGTCCATTGTTACGCCTTCGATATCACCGAGCGGATGAATCTGGAAATGCAATTGCGCCAATCGCAAAAGATGGAGTCGATCGGGCAATTGGCTGCGGGTGTTGCACATGACTTCAACAATTTCCTCACGTTAATTCGCGGATACTCTGGATTGATCGCGATGAACGACAATCTCAGCAGCGATGAGAAGGAAGCATTGGGCGAAATTTCCGCTGCAGCAGAGCGCGCGGCAAATCTCACGCGGCAATTACTCACATTCAGCCGCAAGCAGGTAATGCAAGCGCAGGAGATGGATCTCAATGCGGTCATCAGCGATGTGACAAAGATGCTGCGGCGAATCCTTGGCGAAGACATTCAGCTTCATTTCCATTATTCGCCCACATTGCCGCCGGTGCAGGCCGACCCGGGAATGGTCGAACAGGTTTTGATGAACCTCGCGGTTAATGCGCGCGACGCCATGCCGCGTGGTGGCGAATTAAACGTCGGCACCGAGGTTTTGAAGATCAACGAAGTGCATGTTCGAAAAAACCCGGAGGCGCGCGTCGGTACGTTCGTTTGTTTGCGAGTGAGCGACAATGGCAGCGGCATTCCGCAGGAAGTATTGCCGCGCATCTTTGAACCATTTTTTACAACGAAGGAAGTAGGCAAAGGCACAGGACTTGGGTTGGCGACGGTTTACGGCATCATGAAACAGCATCAAGGCTGGATCGAAGTCTTGAGTGGTCTTGGGCAGGGGACAACCTTCCGGCTATTCTTTCCGTCCACTGTTGCTGTTGAAAAAGCGCCTGTTGAAACAAAACCAATGTCTACCGATAAAGTCCGTGGTGGTTCCGAAAAAATCCTGCTCGTGGAAGATGAACCCGAAGTGCGCGGTCTCGTCCGCAACATTCTAAAAAAATACGGTTATCAGATTGTTGAAGCCGCTTCCGGTCCCGAAGCGATCACGATGTGGGACGAGCATCGCGGCGAATTTGATTTGCTTCTCACCGACATGGTAATGCCGGGAAATATGACGGGCCGTGAGTTGGGCGATAAACTTCGCCAGCGCAGACCTGCGTTGAAGGTGATTTATACCAGCGGCTACAGCCCGGATATTCTCGGGGGTGATTTCGTTTTCAAACGAGGACTGAATTTTCTGCCCAAGCCTTACCAGCCGATGACGCTGGCGAAAACTGTCCGCGATTGCCTGGACGCGTGACGGGTTCGTTGTCGACGAACTTTTTCGAGGCCTTTTCCTCATTTCATGCTATCTGTGCTGCCCAACAGTGCAGAAGCTTTTCGACATCGTTCACGAAGACGCCAACCTATTGGTGATCAACAAGCCCGCCGGACTTGTCTGTCATCCCACCAAAGGCGACGAATACTCCAGTTTGATTGGGCGTATCCGACTCCATTTAAACGGCAGCGCGAAACCACATTTGATTCATCGCCTGGATCGCGAAACCAGTGGGATTGTCTTGGCCGCGAAGAATCCTGAATCGGCAGGTGAACTCGGAAAGGTGTGGGAGGCTCGCGCGGTGAAGAAGGAATATTTGGCGATCGTCCACGGACACGTCGGCCACATGCATGGCATCATTGAGGCGCCGATTGGGCCGGACGAGAAGAGTAAGACTTACATCAAAGACTGCGTCCGCGAAGATGGCACATCCGCACAGACGGAATACTGGTGCGAAAAGACATTCGAGCGCGACGGAAAACCTTTTTCATTGCTCCGCGTTGTACCGCGAACGGGCCGCAAACATCAGATTCGCATTCACGTGCAACATATTGGGCATCCGATTGTCGGCGATAAAATTTATGGCGGTGACGAAGACCTCTATCTGTCCTTCGTAAAGCACAACCTCACGGATGAGCAGCGCGAACGATTAATTTTGCCTCATCAGGCGTTGCACGCACGGTGTTTGGGATTCAAATTCCGTGGCGAAGAAAAAGAATTTTGCGCAGAGCCGGAGCAGTGGTTTACGAGCTTTGTCAGCGGTATCCCAGCACAACAAGTCGGCTAATCGTCCGTCAGCCCATCAGACTTGAGCTTCGGGTAGCAACTTTCTGCCGTCAGAATTTCCCGCCTTGCAGGCAAGGACCAATTTCCTGGAATCGGAAAAGCTTCCCTTAAGGCCTAGTAGCAATTTTCCATCGTCGGATATTCCTCCCAGACGACTGACTGGCTTAATGCCGCCATCGGAAAGTTCCGTCATACGTCCAACTCGTAATTTCCCGCGCCAGAAAATCACCTCATACGGATATAACGCCAATTTCCTGCGCCGGGAAATCCCTCCCATACGGCCAAGTCACAATTTTCCGCAGTGGAAAGTTGCCTCATGCGCGTATGAGCCATCTTCCCGCCGTCCGGAAGAGGCGTCATATCGGTATGAGGCTCTTTTCCGTGACAAAATGACGCGGCTTTCCGTAATGGACGACTTTCCGACGGTCCGGAAGAGGGGCATATGCGTATGAGGTCACTTTTTCCCGTCCAAAGAGGTGCCAGACGCGTATGAGGCGTGTTTCCCGTGGCGAAAAATTGGTCCTTAAGCATATGAGGCGATTTTCCACAGCGGGATTTTATTACTTTTGTCGTATGACGTCGTTTTCCGACAACGGAAATCTAGTCTCATATGCGTATGAGATTGTTGCAGGAGGTTGGAATTCAGGTATTTACGGTTTTGGAGCGGACGAAAGGTGGCGAGAACGTTCTGCATCCATCTAACGCTGTGAGTCCCTGGGGTTGTAATGGACTTTGGGATTCCTTCGAACTTGCAGGTTATCTCTGACCTTGGCTGGCTAGACTTCGGCAAACCACAAGGACTGCAATTTGTTTTTCGTTGATCGAAATTTAGTGTTCTTCCGAAGAAATTGGTGGTTAAACCAAGTCGTGTTCGAAATACCGAAAACGATGAGGGCGGTTGTTTACCGTGGCGTGAACCATTTGCGCCTGGAAACGATTCAGGTTCCCGAAACCGGCGACGATGAACTTTTGGTCAAAGTCGCTATGTGCGGAGTGTGCCCAACGGATATTAAAAAAATTCACTACGGAACTGTTCCGCCGCCGCGCATTTTCGGCCATGAAACTGCAGGCACGATTGTCCGCGTCGGCAAGCGGATCGGTAGAAGATTCAAAATCGGCGAACGTGTGGCACTGCATCACCATATTCCCTGTCTTGATTGCCATTACTGCCGGCACCGTGCCTATGCACAATGCGAAACGTATAAGAAAACCGGCATCACGGCTGGGTTTGAGCCTGCTGGGGGTGGATATGCAGAATACGTGCGCGTGATGAAATTCGTTTTGCCCGGCGTCGTGAAGATTCCTGCCAGGAATTCATTTCTGGAGGGAGCGATGCTGGAGCCGGTGAACACGATATTAAAAGCCATCAATCGGCTGAATTTGTTACGCGGTGATTCCGTATTGGTGGTTGGGCAGGGGCCTATCGGATTAATGTTTACGCGGCTTTTGCGTTTACGCGGCATGAAAGTGATCGCGAGCGATCTGCTCGAGCGCAGATTGGCGCTCGCTCGCCGGCTCGGGGCACGCCTTGCGATTTGCGCAAATGATGAGAACTTTTCTGCCAGGGTGAAAGAGGTTAGCCACAGGAAGAAGGGAATAGACGCTGCGATTATTGCTGTTCCATCCGATGCAGCGGTTCAACAGGCACAACAATTAATGCGTGGCGGAGGACAAATTTTACTGTTCGCACACACCGTTCGCGGGAAAAAAAGTGACCTTGATTTTTCCGAAGTGTGTGTCGATGAAAAAGATTTTCTCGGAAGTTATTCAGCAGATGTGACTCTACAACGCGAAGTTGCCGACATTGTTTTCTCCCGAAAGCTCGATGTACGTTCGTTGGTGTCACATCGTTTTCCCCTTGAAAATACAGGCGAAGCCGTGGCTTTAGCGGCAAACCCGAAGCCTGATTCATTGAAAATTATGGTGTGCGTTGAGATGGACAAAACGAATCGTTTAAAGAGCTTTACTCCTCGAATTCGCTCCGGTATAAAATCATCATCTGTTCAGCCAAAATCTGATCAAAAAAAATAAAAAGCATTTGACACCCAAACTCGTTTTTGAAAAACTCTTCTTCGGAAAACAAACATGAAAACTAAATCCTTAATTCTCACGGCTCTCCTGACCGTCGCAGGCACTGCGGGTTTGATGGCTCAGAGCAGCAACGTTTACTCACAAAACATCGTTGGATAT
>CBHWET010000194.1:0-9059 GCA_966112985.1 uncultured bacterium
CCGGGGAAGTTACGGTTTGTCGCGCTGATGCACTTGATGCCAGGCTGGTTGATACGACCAAACGTATCCACTGGTCCACCGAGGCACGCCGAGCAGCCAGCGTTTTCGGTCATACGGACGCCGGCATCGACGAGAATTTGCCAGACGGTCTTGTCGTCCCAACGTGCAGTTTGCAATTCATGCACGATTTCCGGAGTCGCCGGGACGCCGAAGGTATCGATGACCACCTTCTTGCCGCGGAGCACACGGGCGAATTCAATGAAGTCGCTCGTCTTGCCACCGGTGCAGGAACCAACGTAAGCGCGGTCCAATTTAATATTGCCGAGTTCCTTCGCCTTCTTGCGCTGGCCCGGATCAGGATGACACGCCACCGTGGGTTCGAGCTTGTCGAGGTCGACAACCATTTCGAAAACAAACTTCTCGTCCTTGTCGCGAGCGACAGGTTCGTAAGTAGCTTTCGTGTTGTTCAACTTGCAACGCGCATCCACATATTCCTGAGTGCGTGCATCAAATTCAAAGATGCCGTTCTTGCCGCCCGCTTCAATCGCCATGTTGGCGACAGTCATGCGGTCGTCGATCGACATGCTCTTCACGCCTTCGCCATCGAACTGCATGGCGCGATAAGTCGCACCGTCGAAACCAATTTCGCCGATGCAATGCAGAATGATGTCCTTCGCCATGACGCCCGGCTGCATTTTGCCTTCGAGACGGAAATGCATCGTTTCAGGCACTTTGATGAGCAGCTTACCCGTGCCCATCACAAAGCCGGCGTCGGTATTGCCGATGCCGGTCGCAAATTCGTTGAACGCGCCGGCCATGCAGGTGTGCGAGTCCGTACCGAAAAGGATTTCGCCGGGACGCGTATGGCCTTTCTGCGGAAGCGCCGTGTGACAAACACCAGCGTAACGCGAACCGTACTGACGATTCAAAATGCCCTTCGTCGCGTCGAACTTCCACGTGCCGTTCGGGTCATCGATGACATCGTAGAAATAGGGAAGGTCTTGTTCCTTCGCGAAGTCGCGCAAAATGTCGACGTTGCGGTTGGACTTCGAGTCAGCGGTGAAAATGTAATGGTCAGGGATGATAACGATCTTTTTGCGATCCCAGACCTTGGCAGTCTTGCCGAATTCGCGTTTGAAAACGCCGATCGTGCCGGGGCCGCACACGTCGTGGGTCATGAGGATGTCCGCTTTTACCCAGATGTTGTCGCCGGCGCTGACGCGTGGTTTGCCTGCCGCGCGCGCCAGAATTTTCTCGGTCAATGTCATAATTGAGCTGCTGAAACTAAACGACGTCGCCAGCACATTCAACTATTCTTGCACCAGTGCAGGAGGAATCGGCTGGGAGCATTCGATATCTGCGGAGTTAACCCCAGATCTGGCGTTCCATCATTTTGGCGTGTTCACCACAAAGGAAGACGGCTACCCAGGCATCTTCGTGCATGCCGGTGTCGCCGTGCATCGAAATTTCAAACTCGGCGGGTTTGCCGCAAAGATCACCGTGCGGTGCCAATGACTGGCAGGTTTTTCCTTCAACAGCGCGTGGCAACTGCTCGAAATAAGCTCCTGTCGACTCGTCTTCTTCCATTGTGGATCGAAGCTAAAGTGATTTGGCCGAACCGGCAAATGTCTTTTGTGTACCGGACTAACAGCCTTTAATGGTAGGGACATGTCGCCGACATGTCCCAAACTATTTCGCTCAGGCGGAATCCTCCTCGACGCAGGGCGCCGACTTATCATTCGATACCGCAATCCGCTGAAATAGAATGGGACGAGTCGGCGACTCGTCCCTACCTCCGACGAACGTCCGCCGAAAACTTCCGTTTGCTTTCCAGGGCCGGTTGGATTACTGATGGAAGCGCTAAAAATGGCCTTTCGTCGTTCTATTCTTAAGCAACTGATCCTTGCCACCGCCGTTTGCGGCAGTGCTCCGTTGTTTGCTGAAGAAGCGGCCATCTCAGCACCGCCTTCCACGAATGATCTTTCGACGAATGTGTTCTATACGAACAACGCCGCCGAAAAACGTCGTCAAAATCAGCCGTTCGAGAGAGTTTCACGCGATTCCGGGCTGTTCAATCCTTTGAAAACGGAAGCTCCAAAGGGATTCGGCGGAAATGCGCCGACCTTCACGCCAGGGTTTCTTCCGCGCCCCGCGGTTCCCATCCAAAAGCCGGAAGAAGATAAAAAGGACGATTGGATTTTCAATAAACCAGGCGAAACTACCGCCGAAGACGTTTTCAAAGTTAATCATTTCGGCACAGACAAAGATAAGAAGTCAGAATCCGGTTTTCAGAAATATATCGCGAACGATTCCGACAAGCACTCTGACACGAGGGCCGGCCGACAGGATTTTTCTCGAAACAGTGACAATAGTAATACTGAATCGCGCGACACTCGAGACACCCGCGAGAACCGTGGCTCACAGTCGTCCTTTAATGGAATGCGTCCGACAGAGACGCTTCGCGACTTCACCTCCCGCGATATGTCACGCGAGAATCGAATGGAAAACCGCACCGACAGCTTCGGACGGTCCAGTGTCTTTGGCGATTTCTTCGGAGGCGATCGCAACATGCAGGCTCGCTGGGCAGAACAGTCCATTGCGCGACGCAATGAATTTCAGCAGATGTTCGAAACGCGGAGCGCGTCAGATTTGGGACTGGGCACGCCTGCAGCCACTGCCGTTGCCGCTGGGGCAGTAACCGATTTTACGCGTCCGGCGCAGAGCAGCTTTTCCGATCCATACCAAAATCAGAGTCTAAGCAGATCAACGTCGTTCGATCAGCCGAATTTCCGGCAGCAGCAGACGCTTGGAGGATCCAGTTCGATTTCCGCACCGACAGAGACGCGTCCGCAATATCAGCCGGCTACCCTGCCCTTCCCAAGGCGCCCCGGCGAATTGTTCAAATAGCCGGATCTTTCATCGTGTAGTAAATGACGAAGCAGATGTTCACGTACACTGCTGCCAGCACGTCATCAATCGTCACTCCCCATCCGCCAGGTAAGTTTTGGCTTTGGCGAACCGGCCAGGGCTTGGCCACGTCGAAGACGCGGAACAACACGAACACGATCGTCGCGATCTGCCACTTCGGTGCGGAAAAGAAATAGTCGACGGATGGCCAGTGATCCTTTCGCAGAAACACCATTGCGATTGGTGCAATGAAACAAATCGGGATCGCAATGATCTCATCCAACACAACCGAACCCGGATCTTTCTTGCCAAGAATCTTTTCACTCTCACCGCAAACGTAGGCTGAAAACGGAATACTCAGCAGCACGCCAATTGCGAATGCCCAGGGCGAGCCAGTCTTCAGAAGTAGATAAACCCAACCGAGGCCAACGACAGAACCGAAAGTACCGGGCGCAAACGGAATGCGCCCGGAACCAAATCCCTGCCCGATAAACAAAATAAGCCGGGCCATGATGCGCTTGATTGATTAACCGAGAATACGTTTCGATTCGCTGAGGAAGATGCCTTGGAAATTCATTTCCAGCGCCTGCGCGTTCGTGGCTTTCTGCAGTGCTTCTTCACGCGAAACCTTGCCTTGCTGCACGAGATTGAACAGTGCCTGGTTGAAATTCTGCATTCCATCGTCCACACCCGTTTCAATTGCCGCGCCAAGTTTGTCGAGGCGATTTTCTTCGATGATTTTGCGAACGACTGGCGTATTGATCATGACTTCCAATGCGGGAGTCATGCCGCCTTGCAAAGTCGGAACCATTCGTTGGCAAATCACTGCCTGCAACGTCGTCGCCAGCTGACGACGCACCTGGTCGCGTTCGTCGGCTTTGAAGAAGTCGAGAATACGCGTGACGGACTGTGCGGCGTTCGTCGTGTGCAACGTGGAGAGAACAAGATGTCCCGTGTCTGCGGCGCTCATGGCCGCAGCAAAGCTGGTGGAGTCTCGCATTTCACCGAGCATGATGATGTCCGGGTCCTGACGCAGCACGTGTTTGAGTGCGTGTTGGAAAGATTGAGTATCGAGACCGACTTCGCGTTGCTCGATGAAGGACTGATTGTCTTCGAAAACGTATTCGATGGGGTCTTCCATCGTCACGATATGCCGTTTGAAATTGGCATTCACGTGCTCAATCATCGCAGCAAGCGTCGTTGATTTACCGGAACCAGTTGTACCTGCGACGAGCACGATGCCACGCGGCGCCTCGGCAATTTTCTTCAGCACCGGCAAGAGTCCCAACTCATCAAAGCTCGCGACCTGCATTTTGACATAACGCATCGCCATCGCGAATTCACCGCGCTGCTGGAAAATGTTTGTACGAAAACGGCCGATACCGTGGGCATGATACGAAAAGTCGACTTCGCGATCGTTGTCCAACTTGGCCTGCGCGTGTTTCGGAACAATATGTTGAAGCACATTGTCCATCCATTCAGCCGTCGGATAGGGGCATTCGATGGCAACCAATTGCCGGCTGATACGGAACATCACCGGCGCACCAATCTTAACGTGGATATCGGAGGCGCCGCCCTGAACGGCAGCGGCGAGAATCTTATGAAACAATTCCATCCGCCGATTTTAAACGGCGGCGGACAACTAATTCAATCGGGAAGAGGAAAGAAAACTAAGCATCTCCTGAGAATGTTTCGAGATGTGGGTGAAAAGCATCGAAACATTGTAACCGGTATGGCGGTTACCACTGCACGCGACAACAACACCTGTGCAATGGATTTTCTTGATCGTCATCGGAGACTCGAGCGCGACAGCAATCTCCTTCCAGACGGCTACAGGTTTGTCACTGTGAAATTCGATTCCGTTGCGGTGAACGCGTACATCATTGGCTGCCAAAGCAACACGTGTCTGGGTGGGTGGCGTTTGAAAAGTAAACCCGTCAATGCCCTCGATTTTTTTAGCGCTCATACCTGAGCAAATTTTAGCACGAAACCTACAAAGGTCAACTTTCGCCCTACCATTCAATGACCGCTGCGCCCCATGTCAGTCCCGCGCCAAACACGACGAGCAACACGAGATCGCCACGATGAATCTTTCCTTGCGAGACCGCTTCATCCAATGCGATAGCAACCGAAGCCGCCGAGGTGTTGCCGTATTTATCGAGATTCACGAACACCTGTTCGGGATTAACCCCAAGACGTTCACCCACGGCATCGATGATACGACGATTCGCCTGATGCGGGATCATGCACTTGATCTGCGAAATATCGATTTCACAGCGTTTCAATGCTTCCTGCGCTGCCGTGAGCATCGCGTTAACGGCGTTTTTGAAAGTCTCTTTACCGTCCATGCGCAAGTGATGAAGTCCTTTTGCGACAGATTCACTCGTTGCAGGGCAGCGACTACCACCGCCGGGCATGGAAAGCAGCTCGGCCTTTTGACCATCGGCACCCATGCACGCGGTCAACAAGCCGTGCGCCTGCGTGCGATGCTGCAGAATGGCAGCACCGGCTCCATCGCCGAAAAGCACGCAGGTGTTGCGATCCTTCCAGTCAATGATCGAAGAAAGTTTTTCAGCGCCAATGACGAGCACGGTTTCATACGTGCGCGACATAATGAACTGCTGGCCAATCTCCAATGCGAAAATAAATCCGGAACACGCCGCCTCAATGTCGAAAGCAGCGGCACGACGGGCACCGATCTTTTGCTGCACAAGACAAGCCGTCGAAGGAAACGGCATGTCAGGTGTAATCGTCGCCACAATAATCAAATCAATCTGTTCCGCCTTGATGTTCCCCTTTTCCATAGCGCGGAGAGCAGCACGCGCCGCGAGGTCCGACGTATATTCGTTGTCTGCTGCGATGCGACGCTCCTTGATCCCGGTTCGCGTTGTGATCCAGTCGTCGGTCGTATCGACCATCTTTTCCAGGTCGTGGTTCGTCAGGACTCTGTCGGGCACGAAGGAACCGACCGAGACGATAGAGCAGGTGCGACCAACGAAATTATGCTGGGCGCGGGGATTCTTAAATTTCTTTGCAGTGGTCATGCTGTTGCTGGCACAGCTACGTGTTCATTGGCGGCCGCGACTTCGCGTGTGATCTGTTCGTTCAAATTGTGTGCGACGGCATCAGCGGTTTGACGAATCGCATTGGCAAACATTCTTTCGCGCGCCGAACCATGCACTTTGATGACGTTGCCATTCAAACCGAGAAGTGGCGCGCCACCATGTTCTTCCGGGTCCATGCGCGACTTCAGATCCGTGAAAACGCCTTTCGCTAACAACGCTCCGACTTTGCGCATCAAGTTCGCCGAAAACCCGGTCTTCATCATCCGCTTGATACCAGTACCCATGCTTTCGATGGTTTTCAACACAATGTTCCCGACGAAACCATCGGCCACGACGACATCGACGTTGCCCGAGAACAGGTCGTGCCCTTCGATAAAGCCCAAATATTCGATACCTTGCAGGTTCGCCCGCAAACAAAGCTGATGCGCCTCACGAACCAGATCGTTGCCTTTGATATCCTCGGTCCCGTTGCTAAGAATTCCGACGCGTGGCTTTTTCCGTCCCAACATCTCACGTGCGTAAATGCTGCCCATGATCGCCTGATGCAACAAATGCATCGGCTTACTGTCAGGATTCGCTCCGCCATCGATCAAAACAAAGGAAGTCGTAGCCGTCGGGATAATGCAGGCAATGGCAGGCCGATCCACACCATCGAGTGGACGCAGCCGAATCGTGGAGGCGGCGACAATTCCGCCGGTATTGCCGGGAGAAATAACGGCATCCGCCTGGCCATCCTTTACCAATTCGACCGCGCGAAGGATGGAGCAGTCTTTTTTCTTGCGAAGACCGACGACAGGCTTGTCCTCCATCGTGAGGACTTCACTGGCGTGAACGATCTTGATGCGGGGATCGCTGCAGTTTTTGGCACGAAGAGCTGCCTTGATCTCCTCTTCTTTACCGACAAGGTAAAGCTCGGAAATCTTCGCATCGTTTTGGACGGCGATTTTGATGCCGTCGATTACGACGCCGCAACCGTGATCGCCGCCCATGACATCGACCGCGATTCGCATATACAAAAAGAGCGCGAGTGGAAGAATCCGCTCCGCGCTCTCGCGAAATTAAGCTGTTGCTTCGACGTTGATAACCTGGCGGCCTTTATAGAAACCGCAGGAAGGGCAAACGCGGTGCGGAATAGCGGGCGCATCGCATTGCGGGCACTTGGACAATTGTGGCAGGGTCAGCACGCTGTTGTATGCACGGCGCATGCGCTGGCGGCTTCTTGATGGTTTACGCTTGGGAACTCCCATAACTTTAAATTTATTTCAGTTTCAATTTATCCAGTTGCGCCCAGGCCGACGAACTCTCGTCAAACTTGCCTGCGCCACTAACTTTCTTCAGTTTCGCTGCCGCACCTTTTGGCAGTCCCTCACACCCTTCCTCACACAGCGGATGCTGCGGAAAGCCGAGCACAATATCTTCACGGATATACGGAGTCAAGTCCACCGTATCATTACTTACTGCCACCTTTTCCTCCCCTTCCAGGGGCAAATGAGCCGCCCAATCCGGGATATCAATGGTCTGTTTGAACTTTTTCAGGCAACGGACGCATTCGCACTCGATATCCAGGCGCAGACTCCCCTGCACGAGCACCGCTTGATCCATCCTTTGGGCCTCAAGATCGTATTTTAAAGGCTTTTTTACATGGATTACCTCGTCCAGATCGACCAGATCCAGTTCTTCTGGAGTCAGTTCCCCCTGCAGGGTGACATTCTTTTTCTCCAGGTGCCGCAAGTTGATGAGAAGAGACATAAGAATTTGTGGTTAATGTGTTTGACCGCAATAACCGCCGGATGACTCAACTTAAGATCAAATAGTTAAAAATTCAAAACCTACCCCTTTTGCAGCTTCGCCCGTAGTGCTGTTCCAACATGCGCGGGCACAAATGCCGTTACATCCCCGCCTAATCGCGCAATTTCCTTCACAATGCGCGAACTCAGGAACGTATAAGTATCCTTCGGCATCATAAAAATCGTTTCCACCCGCTCATTCAGTTTCCGGTTCATCAAAGCCAGCTGGAACTCAAATTCAAAGTCCGACACGGCCCGTAAACCACGGATGATTGCTTGTCCCTGTCGCTTTTCCACAAAATCAACCAACAGGCCATCAAAGGAGTCCACTTCCACCGTTGGCAGATCTTTCACCGCCCGCTGCATCAACCCCACACGTTCCTCGACGGTGAACAGCGGCTTCTTTTGGTCATTATTGGCTACGGCGATAATGACCTTATCGAACAACTTCGCCGCGCGGGAAATGACATCCAAGTGACCATTGGTCAAAGGATCGAAACTGCCCGGATAAATGACCGTGCGCATAAAGTGGCCGAGAGTTAATACAGATTTTAGGATTCGCACAAGGAAGAGTGCGTGGGGAGTTCAGGCGCTTTAATCAACTTTGAACCTTGAACAGCTTGAACTTTGAACCTGCCGCAGGGCTGGCACAAAACCTGAATTCTTCCGTTTACCGCAGGAACCTGAAACTTCAAACATTTCAAACCTCAAACTGGAAAATCAGTGCAAAGCACTGATTTTCAGTCTCCTGCAAAAGATATCCCGCGGGATAAAAGTCATCCGGGCCGTCGGGAAGCTTTTTATCCTGCAGGGATGAAGAAATTCCTGCCGTCGGAAAACCGGGAAACCGCGGGATCGGTGAACTCCCGTTCCGCGAAATCCGTCATCTCGCGGGATGAAGACCCTCCGCCCGTCCGGAAGCCGTCATCCCGCGGGATAAGAGTCGCCGGACGGGAGGAACTCTCTTATCCCGCAGGATAAGAACCCGCCAGCCATCCGGCAACCTTCATCCCGCAGGATAAAGACGTCCGGACCGTCCGCCGCTCGTCATCCCGCGGGATGAGGACCTCCGGACGGCAGAAATTCCTGGAAACCGCGGGATAAAACTTTTCCGACGACAGGGATGACTTTTATCCCGCGGGATAAAAAGTTTCCGACGGCAGGGTTGCGTTTTATCCCGGAGGAAATCCAAGTTCCCCGCCCTCCGGCCTCCGTCATCCTGCGGGATGACGACTTCCCCACGGCCAGGAGGCTTTTCATCCCACGGGATAAAAGTTTTCCGACAGCTGGAAAATGGAGA
>CBHWET010000195.1:0-9046 GCA_966112985.1 uncultured bacterium
GGTTGGCGAACGCCAATTGGCCACGATATAATCTGGCGTTCCCGTGCAAAAAAAACGCCTGAATACCTGGCGCGAATCATTGCTGATTCCTCGATCTCTCACACGGAACGACCAAGATATTTCCGTGCGCTCGATTTCTTTCCAGCGCAGCAGCGCGAAAGACCTTTAATTGACCTGCTCAGCTCTTCCTCGAAATAGAGGAACAACGACATTAATGAACGAAGGACCTGAATGGATGTAAGCCGTCAGATGCTGCGAATCCTCATCGTTCCCGACAAATTCAAAGGCACTCTAAACGCGCCCGGCGTCGCAGAGGCCATTAGTCGCGGATGGAGCAAAGCACGTCCCGCAGACATCGTTGAATCGCTGCCGATGAGTGACGGTGGTGATGGATTTGGTGAAGTCCTCAGCACAATTGAAGGAGCGAAGCTTCAGCAAACAAAGACCGTTAATGCGGCCGGTGAACCAGCCCGTGCCAGCTGGTGGTGGAATCCAAGATCAAAAACGGCAATCGTCGAATCTGCTAAGGTCATCGGCCTGGCGATGTTGCCGCCCGGGAAATTTCATCCGTTCCAACTCGACACATTTGGTCTCGGTAAAATTTTGCAGGCTGCCGCCGCGAAGGGCGCAACGAAATGCATTTTTGGCGTCGGTGGAACCGCTACCAATGACGGCGGATTCGGCATGGCGCGTGCCCTTGGCTGGAGGTTTCTCGATAACGGAGGCAACGAGATCGCTAATTGGACTGAGCTAGCGGCAGCTTCTGTGGTTCGTCCGCCCCGGCAGCGAAGATTATTCCGTAAAACGATTGTCGCAGTGGATGTACAGAATCCGTTGGTCGGCCAACGTGGTTGCTCTGCTGTTTACGGACCGCAAAAGGGACTCGGGCCAAACGATATTCCCGTCGCCAATGCCGCGATGAGGCATCTCGCCAGACTGATGGAGACACATCACGGGAAAACTCTGGCGAGCACTCCCGGCGCTGGTGCAGGCGGCGGTTTGGGTTTTGGGTTGATGGCATTTCTCGCCGCAAAGCCTCAATCGGGGTTCGATATCTTTGCGACGGCATCGGGTCTTCAAGAAAGGATTAAGGATGCCCACCTCGTGATTACTGGCGAAGGCGCTATTGATAAGCAAACGTTGATGGGAAAAGGCGTTGGCCAAGTTGCATTGCTTTGCCAAAAAGCGCAGGTCCCATGCATTGGACTGGCCGGAGTTGTTACCGAACCAAACAAAGCGCAACGATTATTTACTGTGGCGCGCGGTCTCGTCGAAATCACCGGCTTAGCCGACGCGAAGCAACACCCAGCGAAATACCTTCAGAAGCTTGCCACCTTGGTGGCCAGGCAATGGGCGCCCGATAAACTCTAAAATTGGAACGTGTTCTCTTGCTTACGGCACCACTGGACGTCCGGCCAACAAATCGGTAACGTCGCGCCCCATGAATCTCGAAGACAATTTGGGCGACATCATTCGTAAAGCTCGGGCAATGAGCAATGTCTCAGCTGTTGACGCGGCGAAAGCTGCCGGCTTAACCGAGGCTGAACTTTCTGCCATTGAAGACACAGGCACCGTTTCGAAACAGCCCAACTATCCCGCTCTCGCGAAACTGATCGGCTTGGACGGCGCCAAGCTTGAAAAAATAGCCAAGGGCTGGACCCCAAAAAAGCAGGACCTGAGCAACTGGCGCGAACTGCGCCAGATCACTACCACGAAAGATTTTTCAGTGAACTGCTATCTCGTGTGGGATGAAATTTCGCGTGAAGCCGCTCTCTTTGATACGGGCTGGGATGCCGCCCCGGCTTTGAAAATCATTGAAGAAGAAAAACTGCAGCTCAAACATTTTTTCATCACCCACACGCACGAGGATCACATCGTTGGAATGGCTGCTGTTCGTGAAAAGTTCCCGAACGTTCGAATTCACACCAGCGCAAAATCAGCGCCACCGCAACAGCGCCTGCGCAACAACGATTGTATTCACCTCGGCAGCTTGCGCATCACAAACCGGGAAACCATCGGTCACGCGGAGGACGGCATAACTTATATCGTCGGCAACTGGTCCGAAGATGCGCCACACGTAGCGATCGTAGGCGACGCGATCTTTTCGGCTTCTATAGGCAGAGGCAATCAGTCGTGGGACATTGCCCGCAAGCAGGTGCGCGAACAGATTCTGACATTACCACCCGAAACTTTGATTTGTCCCGGGCACGGCCCCGTTACCACCGTCGGTGAAGAAAAGCAGAACAATCCGTTTTTCTGAGATCACCCGAAGCAGAGTGCCAAGTCATTATCGTCGCGTTTGTCTTCAATGGCCGACGTGCATCAAAGTTAATTGTCGGCTGCAGTCGAATCATTTAGTTTCTGTGCATGAGTTCAATGGCCGGTTTTCCTAACTTTCGCCCAAGGCGCTTGCGTCAATCCCCCGCCCTGCGCCAATTGGTCCGCGAAACGCGCTTGAGCGTGGAACAACTTGTCCTTCCGTTTTTTGTCCGTCCGGGCAAGAAGATCCGCCAACCGGTGAACTCGATGCCTGGGGTCTTTCAACTCTCCATTGACGAACTGCTCAAAGAAACAGCTATTGCAAACGAAGCCGGCGTGCCGGCGATTCTCCTCTTCGGCATTCCCGACGAAAAAGATGAAAAGGCGAGCGGCGCCTATGCGAAGAACGGCATCGTTCAACAAGCCGTTCGCGCGGTGAAAAAGGAATTCCCAAAGCTTATCGTCATCACCGACGTCTGCCTTTGTGAATACATGAGCCATGGTCATTGTGGAATTGTCGAAAAGAAGCACGGAACCGTTCTGAATGACCCGACTTTAAAGCTGCTTGCGCAAACAGCCGTCAGCCACGCTGAATCTGGCGCCGATATCGTTGCCCCGAGCGACATGATGGATGGACGCGTCCGCGCGATTCGCTCGGCGCTTGACGAAAATAATCTGACTGACACGCCTATCATGGCCTACGCGGCAAAATTTGCTTCTGGATACTACGGCCCTTTTCGAGATGCCGCGGAATCCGCGCCGAAATTTGGCGACCGTCGCAGTTACCAAATGGATGCAGGAAATGCGGAGGAAGCGTTGCGTGAAGTTGCTTTAGACATCCAGGAAGGCGCAGACATCGTTATGGTGAAACCTGCCCTCGCTTATCTTGATATTCTCTATCGAGTGAAGGACAGATTTCAGTTTCCAACGGCGGCGTACGCGGTCAGCGCAGAATATTCAATGATCAAGGCAGCAGCGGCGAAAGGTTGGATCGATGAACGCGCCGTGATGATGGAAAGTCTGTTGGCAATGCGCCGTGCAGGAGCAGATATTATAATCACTTACGCCGCAGTAGATGTCGCCCGCTGGCTTACTGAGAGCTGATCCGCGTAAGAGCGAAAATAATCAGACCAACGATTGCAACACCGACGACAATCGCGACCGTGACGAAGATCTTCGTCCCTTTGTTGCTTTTCTTCGCGAACGCAGAATCTTTTGTGAAAGCACCTGTCTTCGCACCCGGCTCCAACTGATCCATTTTCACCCCACGCTTGGCGCCTTGCGGAAGAATCATCGTCTGTTCGGGACGTTTTGCAGTCGGTGGCGGCGGAGCGCCATCGCCATCCAGTCGCAATTCAACCTGGCCGAGACGGAGCGTTTGGCCCGGACGCAATGGCGCTTCGGTAACGGGTTGACCGTTGATGTAAGTGCCATTAGTTGAGTTTAAATCCTTAACGATGATGTCGTTGCCGCGAAGAAGAATTTCGCAGTGATGGCTGGAGACGGATGGTTCGGCAATTTGAAAGGCATTATCATCCACACGACCAATGGTCGTCAAAACCGTGACCAATTCATAGCTGCGCCCTTTTAAGCCTTCACTGAGCACAACGAGTTTTGCCATATTTGCTAGCGATTATCTTCAGTAAGCTTTCCAAGTCAAACCGTAATCCGTGTAGAAATTTAAATTATGACTTCTTGATTAACTCGCGAAACTCTGCAAAGAGCGGCGCGGAATCATGTGGGCCAGGCGAAGCCTCCGGATGATACTGAACGCAGTAAATCGGTTTCTTCTTATGGCGCATGCCTTCGACCGTTTGATCATTCAAGTTGACACGGTTCACGCTAACCTCACTTGGCAAGGACTTCGGATCGACCGCAAAACCGTGATTCTGCGACGTAATCTCCACTTTGCCGGTCTCCAAATCTTTAACCGGTTGATTGGCACCACGATGACCAAACTTCAGTTTGAAAGTTTTTCCTCCGAAAGCCTGACCGAGAATCTGGTGTCCGAGGCAGATGCCGAAGATTGGAATGCCGCTTTGCACTAAATCTTTGGCCGCATTGACAGCGTATCCAAGCGCTGACGGATCACCGGGACCATTGGATAGGAAAACTCCGGCAGGTTTGTATTTCAATGCTTCCGCTGCTGGAGTGGTAGCAGGGACAACCTGCACTTTGAAGCCTTGCTGACGCAGGCTGCGCAGGATGTTGTATTTCATTCCGAAATCGTAGGCGACAATCGGAATATCGGCAGGCGGCAGCGGATCGCGCACCAACCGTGCGTCAGCCACCGCTTTGGCCTGGACCAGGTTAAAACGGGAACTTTGTTCGTCCTTTTCGTCCCAGACAAACGGTTCCTTGTGCGTGACCTCTTTCACGTAATCAACTCCGACCAACCCCTTCCATGCACGTGCGCGTTCGACAGCTTCCGCATCCGAAACGCCCTTCGTAGAAATAAATCCTTTCAACGCTCCCGTGACCCGGAGCTTCTTCGTCAGAGCGCGGGTATCAATTCCCTGGATGCCCGGGATGTCGTATTTTTCGAGATATTCCGCGAGGGTAAAATCAGCGCGCCAGTTGCTGATCACCGGGGACAATTCACGAATAACAAATCCGCCCACGTGCGGCCGCCATGATTCGACATCCTGGTTGTTCACGCCGTAGTTGCCGATGAGTGGATACGTCATCGTGACGATCTGCCCCTTGTATGAAGGGTCGGTCAGTATCTCCTGATAACCGGTCATCGAGGTATTGAAACATACTTCGCCGCAGGCTTCGGCGGAGGCACCAAAACCTGTGCCGTGAAATACAGAACCGTCTTCGAGCGCGAGGATAGCTTTCATCAAATTGTTCAGCTGGGCAGCGATGCTAAGGCCGCCTGACCAAGGGTCAAGTAATTAACAAAAAAGCGTGGCAAACGAAGCCACGCTTGCAATTTAATCGATTGTTTCAAAAGACAATTACTTTTTTTGCTTCGCTTTGTTGAGCTCGGCAATCAAAGCCTTCGGCCCGCCACCAAGAAACCCTTCATGACGCCAAACTTCTTTGCCATCGCCATTCAAAGCAACGAGGCATGGGAAACCGTCGACCTTGTATTTCGCTTGCAACGCTTCATTCGCGCGTTTGAGCGCTGGTGACTGCGGTTTTTTATTGGGAAAGTCGAGTTGAACCAGAACAAGATTTGTCCTGGCGTAAGCGGCAAATTCCGGTTTCGCGAACGTTTCGTTGTCCAGCTTGATGCACCAACCGCACCAGTCCGACCCGGTGAAGTCCATCAGGACGAGTTTCTTTTGCATCTTTGCCTGGGTGATCGCTTTCGGCACGTCAGTGGTCCACATCAACCCTGCGGCCGAACCCTGTAACGCAACACCCACAGTAATCACTAAACTCAACAGAAGCTTTTTCATATTTGTAAGTTAGACGCTAGCCAGCTGCTTGTCTTCACGCCAAACAATTTTACCACAGACGATAGTTGCTAAAGGTTTCCCCCGCATCGTCCATTGATGAAACGGACTATTTTTCGATTTACTCGATGTGTCCACCTTATCAAATGTCCACTCCTGATCGGGATTAAACACAGTAATGTCCGCATCAGCGCCAACCGAAAGTGTCCCCTTCGCAAGTCGCAACAAACGAGCGGGCACCACTGTAAATTTTTCTATCACCGCTGAAAGAGACATCCGTTTCGTGTGATAAAGCTGCATCAACGACAGCGACAACTCGCTTTCGAATCCCACAATCCCAAATGGCGCGTAATCAAACTCCACCTCTTTTTCGTAGTCACAGTGGGGTGCATGATCACTACATAAAACCTCCAGCGTTCCATCAACGAGCCCTTCAATAATCGCTTCACGATGCCTCGCTGACCGAAGAGGCGGGTTCATCTTGAAATTCGTATCGTAAGCAGGCCATTCCGGAAGCTTACCTTTTTGGAACTTTGCGAATTCTTTCCCATCCTCGGCCCAGAATTTTTCGCTGCCGGCAATAGCTGCATCGGTCAGCACAAAGTGATGCGGGCAAGCTTCACCGGAAATCGGAACCCCACGTTTCTTCGCTTCACGAATCAACTCAACGCTGCGCGCGGAACTTAAATGCTGGCAATGAACATGCGCTCCAGTGATTTCAGCGAGGAGAATATTTCTTGCAACAATCATCTCCTCACCTGCCGCAGGCCAGCCACGCAAACCAAGCGCCGTGCTCCAGTAGCCCTCATGCATGACGCCGTCGGTAACGAGTGAATAATCCTGGCAATGATCCATCACCGGCAGATCGAACATTTTGGCGTATTCGAGTGCCCGACGCATCAGTTCGTTATTCTGCACACAATGACCGTCGTCAGTGATCGCAATAACGCCCGCCTTCTTCAACGAACCGATGGGCGCGAGTTCCTCTCCAGCGATATTCTTTGTGATCGCGCCCGCCACATACACGTTAATTGTTGAAACCCGTTCGGCGCGCTCACGAATTAGTGCAACGGTTCCGGCATTGTCGATGGACGGAGATGTATTCGGCATACAAACGACACTGGTAAAACCCCCACGTGCCGCCGAAGCCGTGCCCGTCTCAATGTTTTCTTTCGCCGTCTGGCCGGGCTCGCGAAGGTGCGCGTGCAAATCGATCAGCCCCGGAGAAACAACACTTCCTGTCGCATCGAAAATTTCAACGTTCTTGGGAGCTTTCTTCTTCGCATCAGCGCCGATTGCGGCAACTTTTCCATCAATAACAAGAAGGTCGGCAACAGCATCGAAATGGTTGGCAGGATCAATGACGCGTCCGCCGGTCAGGAGCAACGAATTCATCGCGCGCGAGAATTGCATACGACAATTGACAACGCAAGCATCGCGGCTAACATAACCACGTTTTGAAGCGGGCGTAGTTCAATGGTAGAACGGTAGCCTTCCAAGCTACACACGTGGGTTCGATTCCCATCGCCCGCTCCACTTTCTTCAAATTTCAGCGTGTTCCCCGAAAAATTTCGTGGCTAAATCGTCACAATGCGTTCCCACAAAGCTGTTATTGCCATCTGGCTGCTTTCGTTTGTCTGCACTCTCAATACCCACGCCAAGGTGAAGCCAATCCGGGCCCTTCTGGTCACCGGCGGGTGTTGCCACGATTATGCGCACCAGAAAACAATTCTCACCGAAGGAATCTCCGCACGGGCGAACGTTGTTTGGTCAATCGTTCACGAAGGCGACGGCACCACGGACCATCGCGTAAGTATTTACGAAGACCCGGACTGGGCAAAAAATTACGACGTGATTGTCCACGACGAATGTTTCGCCGATGTAAAGGACGCAGCTTTCGTTCGAAATATTTTAAAGCCACACCGCGAAGGATTACCTGCCGTCAACCTTCATTGTGCGATGCATTGTTATCGTGTCGACTTTGATCATTTCAAAGAATGGTTTGAATTCACCGGGCTCGACACGCGGGCGCATGGAGCGCAATTGCCTATCGAGCTTTCATACACCGCCACAAATCATCCGATCACAAAAGGCCTCACGAATTGGACAACCGTTGCCGAGGAACTTTATAACAACCTGGAGATCTGGAAGACCGTCACCCCGTTGATTTATGGCCAACAAGGCAACGACAAGTATCTCGCGGCCTGGGTGAACAATTATCGCGGCCACAAAGTATTCAGCACCACCCTTGGACATAACAACGCGACGGTTGCCGATCCGCGCTATCTCGATCTGGTGACCAGAGGCCTTCTATGGTCGGTAAACAAATTGAATGCGGACTACCTGAAGCCCGCGGAAAAGAAGCGCCAGGCGCGCAAGATGGTTCGCGTCCCTAAGAACATTGCTTTCCTTAAAAAAGCTTCCGCCTCCGCGTCTCAGGACGGACATCCACCGGAACATGCCGCCGACAACGAATCCGATACCAGATGGTGCGCTCCCGATAACGGCAATAATTACTGGTGGCAGGTCGACCTGGAGAAAACCGAACAAATTACCGGTATTAGAATTAATTGGGAACACGAGTCCGCTAAGTATGAGTACCGGGTCTCCATCTCTCCCGATGCGCAGAATTGGACAACTGTTGTCGAACAGAAAGGCGCGCCCCGGCCACAGATGGACGAACAAAAGTTTTCGAGCGAAGGACGCTATGTTCGCGTAACAATCACTAAAGCACCGGAAGGTTCGTGGGCCAGTTTTTCGGAAGTGGAAGTGCTCGGCAAAGAACTTGTTGAGCGTCCGGCCAGCGAAGTTTCCGATTCGCGGCTCGCCGGCGTCCAATCACCGGCAGGCTTCGAACAGACACTTTTCGCCGGACCGCCAAACATCAGTTATCCAACGTGCCTCGAAGCAACCCCGACGGGAGACGTCTTTGTTGGTGTAGACCAAAACGGTTCTCTCGATCGCGAAAAGAATCGTGGATGGGTCGTCCGCTGCCGCGACACGAACGGCGATGGGGTCGCCGACGCATTCACGACATTTGCCAAAATGGACAGCCCACGCGGACTCGTCTGGGACCACAACACTCTTTTTGTGATGCACCCGCCGGTGTTGGAAGCTTTCTATGACGACAATAACGACGGCGTTGCCGATCGCTCAGAAGTTCTCGTTCGAGGTCTAGCCAACGACCTCGATTTCCGTGGAGCCGACCACACGTGCAACGGCCTGCGTATGGGAATTGATGGCTGGCTCTACATTGCGCTCGGGGATTATGGCGCGATGAATGCCGTCGCGAAAGATGGCAGCCACATTCAGTTGCACGGCGGCGGGATCGTTCGTGTTCGCCCGGATGGGACAAGGCTCGAAACTGTCGTGGAAGGAACGCG
>CBHWET010000196.1:0-9040 GCA_966112985.1 uncultured bacterium
CCCTTCAGGAAGCGCAGCCATTCAGGAAACAAACCTTTGGCTTTCGCCTGGATCAGCACCTTACGGCAGTAGAGGTTCACTTCCGATTCAATCCGCCCCATGCCCATCGTTTCAAAATTCCGCTGGGGAACAAACAGCAGCGACTTGATCGCGAGCGGCGCATCGGCGCTAAAATGCAATCGGAACAACGGCTTCTCGTGGTCGTGACCAAGGAAGGTGTAGAACTCGTTATATTCCTCTTCCTTAATTTCGTTTTTGTTGCGCGCCCAAATGGCTTGAACGGTGTTGAGCCGTTTTCCGTTCAACTCAATCGGAAACGGAACAAAGCTCGAATATCGTTTAATGATTCGTTCAATCGTGCTTTCCTGGGCGAACTCCTTGGCGTCGTCTTTCAACTCAAGGGTAATTTTCGTTCCACGAGACAAGTCCGCTGCAGGAGCCAGCTCATAACCACCTCCGCCTTCACTCGTCCACTGCCAGCCTTGTTCGTCCGGAAGAAAGGAGCGGCTTAAAACGACGACGCGTTTGGCGACCATGAACGCGGAATAAAATCCAACCCCGAACTGGCCAATCAAACCCACGTCGGGTTTCTTGTCTTCCGCAAGTTGCTTCAGAAAAGCTTTCGTTCCGGAATGCGCAATCGTTCCGAGATTCTCCACCAATTCGCCATGCGTCATGCCAAGACCCGTGTCGGCAATCGTGATCGTGCCGGCTTTGTCATCCGTGGTGATCGCAATGGATGGAGCAATGTCCGATTGATAAATCGTTTTGCCGGATGACTGTTGAAAGCGCAGCTTCTCGCAGGCGTCAGCGGCATTGGAAATCAACTCGCGGACGAATATCTCTTTATCCGTATAAAGCGAATGAATAACGATGTTCAGCAGTTGCTGAATCTCTGCCTGAAAATGATGCGTTTCGGTCTTACTCATGATGCAATTCCATAAGTGCAGCCCGCCACTTCGTCAAGAGGGGTAAATTTTGATTTACGCGCCATCTCCCAAAAATTCTTTTTGCCAAAAACAAAACCGGCCAACCCAGGTGCTGGATCGGCCGGTGAACCTCTTGAGAACGCTTCTAGTTGGTAGTGATGATTGCCTTCTTTGCGAACTCACCAACATCCATCTTCCCTCTGGCGAATGCATCAATATCCGATTTTTTTACACGAATCGTCAGAGTTGTTTGCTGCGGGCCGCCCGCTTTCTGCTCAAACACCTCATTGTGCACCTCTTCCTTGCCAGGCTGATAATCATTCTTCTTCACGATTCTCTTTGCGAACACCGCCCGCGTGCTGTCACCACCAGTAACCACGATGGTCAGTGTTTGATCCGATTTGAACTGGCGGATGTTCGCGGCATTTTTCAATGATTCGAGAATCGCCGTCTTCAGTGCCTCCACACTTTTCGGATCATATTTCATCGGTTCAGCAACGGTGAATGGTTTATTCTGATAGAGCTCGCGTTTTGCCTCCTCCCACTCGGAATCGCCTTTTTCTTCTTTCTTTGAATCGGCCTGCCGGGCGCCCGACAATGGCATCGGCACATTCATTATGAAAATCGGACCATAGTCTTCGATGAACAAGTTTTCACTACGGTTGCCGTTCAAAGTCGTGACAGTGATTCCCATCCGACGTTCCTGCTGATTCTGAACTTCCTTTGTCGCTGCTTTGTTCAGGATGCGCGACATGATCTGCATGTCCTCCTGGACGTGTTGCCGTGATTCATGATCCAGTTTGGCAAAACCTACAAGCAACACCGGTCTCGCCGAATCATCGAATGCCGCGAACGCTCCTCCATCTACACGTTGCACCACGCCGGCGAGGCGCTGCCCAAAGCCGCCGCCGCCAACGGAAACACTTCCCGGCGGTCCAACGGGTGCAGGAGCACCAGTTGTAGTCTGTACTTGCACCGGACCGCCACCGCCTCTTCCTCCAGGGACTCCAGGAAGGTCCCGTGGCGGTTCCTGTTGCGCCACAATTAAAACGTCTTCTACCAGCGGTGCTCCCGCAAAGCGGTCACCGGCAGGTCGCGAAAAGATATCCTCAGGTTTCGCAAAGAGAGTGCCGGCGAATATCACACCAGCGATTATCAGAATGTTTTTCATAATTTCCTTGTTATTGATTTTGGTCAGGGAGTGTTCCGTGTTGTTTGTGCAACGAGATTCAAGTGACTGAGCGCGCGCTCAGTGGTCGTCAGCTTTTCGTCTGCAACGACCGCAACTGTTTCCAAATCCTTTCGAAGCTGCGCGTAATCGGCGATGCGTTGTTCTTCGACGTCTCGCAGCATGGCAATGAAGTCTTTTCGTTGCGCTTCCTGCGCGGCTTGGATCTCGTGTTGTACGTCCTTGCGCAACTGCGCTCTCAGCGCACTACGAATCCGACCTTCATCCACCTGGCTGCCAAAGCGCCCTAGGCCAAATCCAATCGCCAGCATCAACACCGCCGCAGCGGCCCATTTCAAGGTGCGCGTCGATAACACGAAGCGTTTTGGAGCCGTGTAGAGTTTCCACGAATTCAAAGTCTTTTTTACGTTCTGCCATTCAGCCACCTGCGCCCGGCATATCGCACACGCACTCACGTGTTGCGTGATCTCAGCTTTCTCGGTTGACGGCAGTTCGTCATAGAGCAGCGCCATCAATGCTTCTTTAGTGGGATGATTCATAAACGGGTCCTTTGCTTTTTAAATTCCTGTCCCTTCTGGGCCGCTGACTTCAACAGCCCTGCGAGTTGATCCATCGCTTCCGCCATCCGGGATTTAACGGTGCCTTCTGGAATATTCAGGACGTCGGCAATTTCGCGGAATTTGAGATTCTCGTAATGACGCAGCACGACAACGCTTCGGTATACTTCGGGCAACTGCATTAAGGCGGTCTTCACTTCATTGGCGCGTTCCGCGGCTTCAAGTGCGACGATAGGCGCTTCATTAGGTGCAGCCACTTCTTCGAGTCGAATCAACTTCTCACCTTCTTCGCTCTCGAGAGAAGTTTCGGCGCGTCGTTGCTGGCGGCGGAGGTCGTCGTAGCAAAGATTCAGCGCGATACGCCAAACGTAGGTCGAAAATTTCGCGCTTACTTCGTAATCGCCCCGCCGTGCGTAAAGCCGGACGAATGCTTCTTGCGTCAAGTCTTCAGCCCGATGCGAATCACCGGTCATGCGCGTGCAGAGATTGCGAATCGGCTGTTGCCATCGACTGACCAGTTGTGCGAACGCCTCGGCATCATCACTCATCTTCACGCGCCACATCGCCTGCTCGTCGGAGATCGAGAACAGGGACTGAACGGCTTGAAAAAATGTTTCTTTCATCGGGCGTCCGGATATTCCATCCATCGCTTCAAAAGATTAAACGTGCGCCGCGGCAATTTGGTTCGGAAAAAAATCGGGTTTTCTGTCGTTTCTTTTGGATTAGCAGCGTTGCCCGATGAAAAAGTGACGCTGGGAAAACTCTCCGGCGCGGCGCCGGATGTCTTTCCCGCTTTGAATCAGCGGGTTAGAGAGAATCCCCTTTTTTAAGATGGCGTTTGTCGCATCAGCTGTTTCAGCTTTGGGATCGCAATCAACATGATCACCGCAACCACCGCCAATCCCGCGCCGCATCGCCAATAAAGTCCAAAGTATGTCATGCCCGTGTAGGCAAGATCGTTGACGCGCGCCTTATCGACGCTCGCAAGACTGGAAAAGTATCCAGCGAAGTATCCCCCAAGTGAACTGGTCAAGAACCAGGAACCCATGAGCATCGAAGCGTAACGTTTCGGAGCGAGAGCGCTGGCGGCGGAAAGTCCCATGGGTAAAATATTTAGTTCGCCAAGCGTCAGGATCGTGACGGCGGCCGCCACCCACAACGCGGAACTTTTCACACCACTGAGAGCAACGCCCCGGGCGAGGAAGGCCAGCATGAATGCGCTCGCCACAGCAAGGCCGAGCGCGATGACAATCTTGGCAGGAATGGACGGATTCTTTCCTTTGTCGGCCAATCGAGCCCAAACCCAACTCAACACGCCAGCAAGAAGGATGACGACCAGTGAATTAGCACCTTGTCCGAAATACGAAGCGGGCCTTTCCACACCAAATACCGTGCGATCGAAATCGCGATCGACAAGCAAATTGACCGAACCGTAGATCTGTTTACCAATCAGCGCGTGGTAACACACGGCGGCGATGATGATGACCAGGATGCCCAAAATGGAGTTGCGCTCGTTTTTCTCTTTGCACGAAAGCGCCAACACAATGATTCCAACCATAATCGCCAGTCCCAGATACGTGATGACCTGCTTCGTCTGGCCGGGATGGCCGAACAGATAATACATCATTAATCCGAGTGCGAGTGTGCCGACGATAATCCATAGGATATTTGGAAGGACGAAAGACTTTTTCAAAACGTTCTCCCGTTTGAAGCCGTCGGCGTCGTTGTTATAATGTCGTTGTCCAATGAAGAAGACGATCAGGCCGATCAACATGCCCGTCGCGGAGAGATAAAACGCTTTGGTACCACCGTATTTTTCGAAGACATAGCCAACGAAAATCGTGGCGAGGAGCGCGCCGACATTGATCCCCATATAGAAAAGCGTGTAACCGCTGTCACGGTAGGCATCACCATCCTTGTATAATTTACCGACCATCACGGACACGGTGGACTTTAGAAAGCCAGTACCGAGCGCGACGCAGGATAGCCCGACAAACAGCGGCGGCAATCCACCTCCGAGCGCGAGGACAGCGTTGCCGACAAGAATCAAAAATCCGCCGATCACAACCGAGCGTCGCAAGCCGAGAACTTTATCCGCGACGAACCCACCAAGAATCGGCGTCATAAACGAGAATGCCGTGTAAGCACCGAAAGCGAGGTACGCCGCGTCGTCCGCCATGCGCAACTCCTTGGTCATGTAGAGCACGATAATCGCGGAGATGCCGTAAAAGCTGAATCGCTCCCACATCTCGGTGAAAAAAAGGAAGATCAGGCCCGTCGGATATTTTCTGGAAACGGCAGATTGTGCTGAAGTCGCTTGCACCGCGGCGACGCTAACAAACGCGGGGACGTTACGGCAATGCGACAATGCGCTTTTTCGAAAGAGAAGCCTTGTGCCGGCGACACTACGGCAGCCGATTTTCCGGAGCGAGGAACATCGTGCTCTTCATCACCTCAGGGAGCCCTTCAAAGTAAGGCCGCTTCACATAATAACCGCTCGCGCCGAGTTCGCGGGCCCGCAGGACGTCGGGCGACATCGCCGACGACGTCACGACAATGACGAGCATCTGCTGAAATGGTTCCGTTTTTCGCACCCACTCCAAAACCTCGAGACCCGTCATGCGTGGCATCTTAATATCAAGCAGAAGCAAACCGGGAATCGGATAGCGGTCACGATCGGAGTAAGCACCAAAGCCGGAAAGATAATCGACTACCTGCCGCCCTTCGCTGACGAAACGCACTGGGTTGCGGATGTTCGCGCGCACAAACGCACGTTGGTACAATTCCACATCGTTGCCATCATCTTCCGCCACTAAAATCGTAAAAGAGTCCTTCACGTCACTTCGGTTTGCGCATCCCTATTCTTTTTATACGTAAGCACAATAATTCGACAATGGGACAAATGCTGAGTGGGAGGGTCGGGTTGGAAAAGGCCTGCAGCTTACGAAACTTTCGTAAGCGATTTGGAGGCGGAGGTCGGAATTGAACCGACGCATAAGGCTTTTGCAGAGCCCTGCCTTACCACTTGGCTACTCCGCCGCAAGGACGAGAAAGCATATTGAACTTCGCTTTCCGTGCAAGTGAAGTTTTCAGTTTTTAAAACCGAGCTTCGCACGGTTCTTCCAAAGGTCTTTCGGCTTGAAAATTCCCGCAGGCGTAATGATTCCAGTAATCAACTCTGCCGGAGTCACGTCGAAACCCGGATTGCGAGCACCACTCGTCGGATTGGCAACACGAACGTAAGCACGTTTTCCTCGAGAACTTTTAACCGGGCTGGCTGGATCAGAAACAATTCCCCAGGCGCCCAGCACTTCGTGTTCATGACGCTCTTCGATCGGAATCTCAAAGCCGGATTTAAGAGTCCAATCGATCGTTGATAATGGAATAGCAACGTAGAACGGAATTTTGTGGCGAGCGGCGAGAACGGCTTTCGTGTAGGTGCCGATTTTATTGGCTACTTCTCCCGTGCGACCAAGCGTGCGGTCGCTGCCGACGATGACCATATCTATCTCTCCACGTTGCATGAGATGTCCGGCAGAATTATCGGCGATGATCTGGTGGGAGATTTTTTGCTGAGCCAACTCCCACGCGGTCAACGTCGCCCCCTGGCTCCGCGGACGCGTCTCGTCACAGAAGACATGAAACTTCTTTCCCTGCTTTTGAGCCACATACATTGGCCCCGTCGCGCTCCCAACATCGACAAACGCCAGCCAACCGGCGTTGCAGTGCGTCAGGATGCGCATGCCGTCACGAATCAACCTGGCGCCGTGCTCACCGAGTTCGGCGCAGTGACGCGCATCGTCGTTGGCAAATTCTTCCGCAGCGGCAAGCGCAAGCGACTGCTGCTCCTCAACGGTTTCACCCGCCGCCATAATTCGGCGAACGTCATTCATTGCATTCACCGGGTCGACGGCAGTCGGACGGGCATCTTTCAACGTTTGATAGACGACGTCGATGTGTTTGGAAAACCTGGCGGCATCGTTACCGCGGAACGCGCGAGCACCTTGCGCCAAACCATAAGCGGCCGTAGCGCCGATCGCTCCCGCGCCGCGAACAATCATATCTTTGATGGCCAACGCGGTTTCACGAAAATCGCGGGTGCCAATAACTTTGAATTCGTGGGGAAGAAGGCGCTGTTCTATGAGCAGGACAGAGTTCTTCTGTGAGTCGAAAGCGACCGTGCGAAAGTGTTGCGGTTTTCCGCCAACAAGGACGTTCATGGAATTAAATAGACTGACTTTTGCGGGGCAGTCTAACGATGCGCAAAATATTGCGAAGAGAATTATCGGCCAACTTTACCGACGCGCAGGAGGCGGAGCTTCGCGCGAATCTTTTTGTAATGTGGGCTCAGACGAAGGTTACGCAGATCAGGATCTTGCGTCATCCATTTGAAGTCGCGATAGCCGAGACTGATCGATTTTTCCAATGCCGCGAGCGACAATTCATACTGATGAGCGAGCGAATAGCTGCACGCCAGATTGTAGAACACCAACGGGTCTTTGGGGCAAAGTTTGGAAAGCGCGCGGTCGATCTTCAGACCGTCTTCGAATTTGCCGCGGCGGGTGTAATCGTCGCCGAGGATTTGGAGTGCTTCAACGTATTCAGGATCGCGACGCACAAGCCCTTCCAAAAAACTGATTTCCACATCCAGGTCGCGCTGCTCCTGTCGAGTCAGCTTCTTGCGGAGGTTGTTCTTCGGCATACGGTTCGAGCCTATTTATAGTTGAGCAAATCCCTGATGTAAAATTAATTTCGTTTCCAAGCGATTTTTTTTTCGGTACACCGCACAAGAACATGACACTTCGTCCCAAATCGTTTCACTTTTCGCAGGAATTCAGCGCATGAAATGTTTCGTTACTGGAGCTTCGGGATTTATCGGCGCCAACCTCGTTCACGAACTGGTGGCCAGAGGTCATTCGGTCAAGGCGCTCGTTCGGCCGGACAGCGATCTCCGCGGGACCAAAGGCGTGGAATTCGAACGCGTTTGCGGCGACGTCCTGAATCGCGAACTGCTGGAAAAAGAAATGCGCGGCTCTGACTGGTGTTTCCACGTCGCTGCCAGCTATCACTTGTGGCTGCGCGACTATAAACCGATGTATGCGGCCAATGTCGACGGAACAAGAAATGTGATCGAAGCTGCGGCGGCCGCCGGATGTTCGCGCATCGTGTACACGAGCACAGTGGGCTGCATTGGATTGCCGAAGGAGATAAACGGAAAGGTTGTTCCCACGGATGAAGCCACTCCCGTTTCAGCGGCTCAGATGAGTAATCATTATAAACTTTCGAAGTGGCAGGCCGAAGAAGCGGCGCGTGGTTTGGCGGCAAAGAATCTGCCGGTGGTCATCGTCAATCCCAGTGCCCCAATTGGCCCTCGCGACGTGAAGCCGACGCCCACCGGACAAGTCATTGTTGATTTCCTGAATCGCAAAATGCCCGCCTACCTCGATACCGGATTGAATTGGGTTCACGTCCGCGATGTCGCCATCGGACACATCCTTGCCGCGGAAAAAGGACGAATTGGAGAACGCTACATTCTCGGAAACGCTGAAGGGAATTGGACGATGAAACAGGCCCTCGATACACTCCAGGAGATTACTTCCCTGCCCGCTCCGAAATTTCAGATTCCACACTTTGTCGCCCTCACTGCCGCGCATGTCGACGAAACGATTTCAAAGTTTACCGGCAAAGCACCGAAGGCTCCGCTCGCCGGCGTTCGCATGGCAAAATACAAAATGTGGTTCAATCCCGCGAAAGCCATTCGCGAACTCGGCATTCCGCAAACGGCTCCAAAGCAAGCCCTCACCGATGCCGTCGATTGGTTTCGTGCGAATGGATATGTAAAAGCGTAGCCGCGTCCAAGTTCATCTCGGCTTTCAGCGGATAATTCAATCAGTCTTGCTTCGACGAATTCCCGAGGAACGTTGAAGTATGCCAATTGAACCATTAACCACCAAATTCGAGGTCACGCGTCAGGAAATGATTGAGCTGTTGAATGACGATCTAGCGCGTGAATACCAGGCCGTCATCGGTTACACCGTTTACAGTCAGGTCATCAAAGGCGCGGAGTTCATGGACATCGCGCGGGAACTGGAAGCCCACGCGGCCGAAGAGCTTGCACACGCTCTTAAAATTTCCAAGCAGATCGATTACTTCGGAGGCATGCCGACCACGACACCAAAAACCGTCCGCACCTCTGAAGATGCGCGCGCGATGTTGCAGTTCGACCTCGAAGCCGAACAGGAAACGATACGCAATTATCGCCAACGGATTCGCCAGGCGGAAGCCATGGGCGAATTTGCTTTGAGCGAGGTGCTTCGCGAAATCATCGTGCAGGAACAGGAACACGAAATCGATCTCGCCACGGC
>CBHWET010000197.1:0-9039 GCA_966112985.1 uncultured bacterium
TGACCGGCATGTCAATGTCCATCAATGCAATATGCGGTGAAAGGCTTTCAACTTTTCGGAGCGCTTCGCGTCCATCGGCGGCTTCGCCTACGATTTTGATGAAGGGATAGTTGGAGAGACTTGATCGAATCCCTTCGCGAACAATGCGGTGATCGTCAGCGATTAAAACCGTGATCGTTGGGAACTCTTTACGAGAGCCACGAGATTTTTGTCTGGTTTTTGCCATCGGTTATCCTAAATCGAAACACCACACCCGATATTTGCCGCACCTTTTGATAAAGAGACTTTGTCATCGAAAAGGTCCGGTTCTGCAAACAAAAAAAGGCTGTCGGTCGGGGGATAATTACCAACTTTATTGCGGGAATTTTATCACCCGCGATAGACGCATTGCGCCGTACAGGTCTCGGCGACAACAATTTCCGTTAATTGCGGCAACTTTGGCTTTAATCGATTCCAGACCCAAACGGCAATGTTTTCGCTCGTCGGATTCTCCAGTCCTTCGATTTCGTTGAGGTAAAAGTGGTCAAGTTTTTCCCACAACGGTTTGAATGCGGCGGAAATATCAGCATAATCCATCACCCAGCCGAGTTTGGGATCGCATTCGCCAGACACGACGACTTCTACCCTGAAACTATGCCCGTGCAGCCGCCGACATTTGTGTTTCTCCGGCAGGTGGGGCAACAGATGTGCAGCTTCGAATTGAAATGTTTTTCTTAGTTCCATTTTCATTTGAAAGTTCGATTGGTTGTTACATTTCCCAGTCAGTCCAGGTCACAAGATCGCCCAGGGATGGGCGACCGTCGTGTCGCCATGTGAGCGGGGGCTTTTGCATCTGGCCAACTGGGCAGATGCGAGTCACGCCCCAGCGTGCCAGTTGTTCGGCCAGCTTTTGCGCGCGGGAGTGCGGCGCTGCGATTCCAACCGTGGACACTTTCCCAAAAACATTATCAGCACCACGTAACGCTTGAGTCAGATCCGCCACCGCCTTGACATAGATGAAGCGGTTCAGGCACGACAGCTGAAAGCGAGGGTCGTTTTCATAAACAACAGTCCACGCTGTCGAATCCGGGCTCTGCCATTTTTTTGCATCCGAAGAATTCGCGACCCGGATATCGTAAAAAGATCGTCGATGATGGATCGCCGCTGCATCTTCGGTGCGCAGCTTTCCACGCGGTGTGTGTTGCTCGTGATGCGCCAGCTCAACCGCCAGCATTTCGGAAAATGTTTCCGGCGTGATTTTTCCACCATGTTCAACGTAGAAAACGTGCGGAGAGAGGCAGCCCAATTGATTCCACGCGATCACATCGTGAGCGGCATGACCGACGACCTTCCGTGTTTCGATGTCGGACGATAATGCTTCGTGTGCTACGTACCCAAAGCTGACTCGATTGCCGTAACCGAGAAAGCGAATGTGTTGAGGTAAATGACTTTGAATTTTCCCTAACGTTTCATCGCTTCCTGTGGCGGTGACGCAATCGGCTTCGTCGAAGAGCGCGTTTTCAATCTCACGCAAGCCACCTTTCCACTCAGCGATTTCGAGGCACGCCGCGAGCTTCGGTTCAGCCTCATAAAGCGAGTGAGCAAATAGTCGCGGAACAAACGCGGCTCCTGTGCCGCATTTCACAAATTGCGCCGAACGCACCATTAGGCCGAGAATGATGCTCGTCAGGGCGGAATTGGGAATGTTTCCCGCCGCGATATGCACGAGCAGTTCTGGGCCGTGGACCATCGATGCGCGATCGGTATTTTCCTCTAAATCATTCGATTGAAACCCGTCGAGCCGTTTGGCATGGCCGAGCTCTTGCACAATCAGGTGACGTAGGTTTTTCGGCGTAATTTGTTGAAAAAAATCGGTGATCCCGATTTGCAATGTTTCCTTGCTGAATCCCGTTGCTTCCGGACCGGCGTCGATCAGCTTTTTCCGAAACGGAAAATCATCGTCGAGCCAGCTTTCGGCAAGGTTGCTGAGGATCCGAATGATATCGTCCGTCGACCGGTTCTGTAGATATTGCTCGCGATTACGTTTCAATGTTTGACACGCGTCCGTGATCATCGAGGTAGTAATCGATGCGTCTGGAGGCAGGTCTGCGAGGAAGTAATTGGGCAAATTCATTAGACTTCAGGGTTGAGCGGGGTTGCCTGTGGCGGTGTGACCGCCGGCAGGAGGTGTTCGCGTTTTCTCAAGCCGTGTAAAAAGTACAGCCCCGACAGCGATAGCAAAACAAACAATGCGAGCAGATTGTAAATGCCGTAATAACTTTGTGCCGAATCAGCGGTTGTCTCCAGGTGTTTTACCCACTTGCCCACAAACCAGTGCGATAGATTGCCGAGCAGGCCGCCAATCGTAATGAAACAGCCAAACACACGTCCGCGCACCGAGTCGTGTACCGATTCCATCAGGGACGCTTCAACAATTGGATAGGTGGCCATGAAGAAAAAACCGTACGCGCCAAGCAAAACCGGGAACCAACGCGTGCGGGCATGTGGAAAGACGAAGATTGTCAGCGCCGCGCCAATCAGCAGCATGGCTGCCCAACGCCAGCGGCCGCGATCGCTCAAATGACCGAACAAAGGATTGCTGACCATCGAAGCGAGATAAATGCAGCTGAGGGCGAGGCCCGTTTGTTTCGCATCAAATTGATGGGCATGTTGGAGGAAGAGGGATCCAAGGCTTGCCATGCCGCTTCCAGCGAAATCACGCAAACAGAAGACGAAACTCGCCGCGAGAAAGAATGCCCAGAGCAGGGGGGTATCGAACATCTTCTGCGAAGGGGGCGAAGACACGGCTGGCGCTTTTGCGGATGGACTTTCTTTAGCCATCGACAGAAACAAAATTGTTCCAACAACGCCAGCGAGTCCGAGTTCGAAAACCGCGCCGCGCCAACCAGCGAGGAAAAACGGCAACTGCGTGGCTCCAACAGAGGAAATATTTGAGCGCCAGCCGGCGTACAGCGGCGCGATAAAAAAACCGATGCTCGCCCCGAGGGCGGCCTTGCCCAGGGCTTTGCCGGTCTCCGTTGGATACAGCCGCGCGATGAGAGCTGTCGCCGCCGGATGATAAAAGCTTCCCCCCAAACCCGCGACGATCACGCACGCCACAGCAGTCGCATAATTGGGCGCTAACGCCAGTCCCACGAACCCGAGGGCGTTAACGAACAAGCCAATCGCAAGGAGCTTCTTGCGGCTGATTCGATCCGCCAACACGCCCATTGGATAACTCGGTAAAAAGTAGGCAATACTCAGAGCTGTGACGAGAAACGTCGCTTGTGCGTCACTGGCGAGGTTGAAATCTTTTTGAATCAGCAAATACAGCGGAATCAGCGCCACCTGATAGATATGCGTAAACGCGTGCAGCACCGTGGCGAGCCAAAGGGTCCGTGTTTTGTATTGGGCGTCGTGCATTAAGTGGACATTAGAGAGCAACCGCGTGGTTCAGCCAGGGTGGCGCGGCCGATCAGCTCAAAACCGTTGCCGCGTCGAATGCCCAGGTCCTCCGTCTGAATAGCCATCACAGAATGGACATTCGCGAGATCGAGAATGCGAATGAGTCCCGTTTCACCATCGTGCACTTCAGAATTGGTTTCCGGCGAAACAACTTGTGCTCTGGCCCAGGGCGGAAAATGAAAGACTTTTGCCTGGACGCCATTGCTGATTTGCGAGTCATACGCCTGCGAACTCAGCTCACTCATCCCGTATTCGCAAACGATGTGTGACGCAGGAACGCCCAGGTGCTTTGTAATCAGCGCGTGAAGTTCAGGCTTTGGCAGAACCCGCGAGCGACCTTTGTAGCCACCGGTTTCCAAAACGCGTGAACCTGTGGCTAGCCGGTATCGCATGTTATTTGCTTCAAAGTGGTCGAGCAAATGAACGAATAAAAACGCAGTGCCGACAATGGCGATCGGCCGGTTTGCGCACATCGATTTGCGGATGCCGAACAAAATGCGATCAAGGTCAAGAATCCATGCACCCGTGTCATCCACCTTGCCGCCAAAGAATGAATCACGCGAGCCGAGTTGCTCGCGAATAGTTTCAAACATGTGCACCAACGAGGAATTCCGCGCGAGTGCGGGCGGGGGCGTCAGGATGATGAAGCCAAACTTGTCCGTTGCGTTAACGGTTGCGCTTTCTAAAAGTTCATCAATGTCGGCGAGAAAATGCCTCTGAAACGGTGGCAATAGCGAATTTTCGTAGAGCGCCAACGATTGTTTGTTGTGAAAGTGACGGCTGGGGCGTTGTTCAGTGGTTCCACTGGAATGAAAAACGGTCGTGCGTTGTTCGACGGGAAGGCTCGTCAGTTCAAAGTCTTTGAAAGCGTTCGTCGGAACCGATGGAATTTGTCGCCAATCGGTGATTGTCGCGGGAGTAATTTTTCGGGAGAGACAAAGTTCCCGAAACGGCTGCACGTGTTCGAACTGCAACGCGAAAAGGTCCAGGGCGAGAGCGTTGAATTCGGCATCGGAAACTGCACTCTGATCGTTCGCGTGTCGCGTAATGAACCGGAGCAATCGTGCGGAGTATTCGGTAAATGTCTGGGTTGATGTCATGCGGTTTTTACAAGGCTGGTGTTCCGCCACAGCCGTGCAGAAGTTAAACAGCAATCGGTGGTGCTGCAAGTGTAGTCTGGAATTGGTCTGCCGCCGGTTTCGGCGGTTCAGACCCTCGTGGGCAGGTTTTCTGGCCATCGTTGAAGTCTAACCAGCGTCAAAATTCCCTTTCGGACGTCCGCTATGGCATTTCGCGCGTCAAACTTTCGTTTGTGACCTCCGCGACGGTGCTTCGAGAGTTAGAATTCCTTTTCTGACGTCGGCGACGCTTTTTTGACAGTCAGAATGTGCTTGGGGAGGTCCGTGCCGCCATTTCGAGAGTCAAAATTCTGCTGTGGAGGTCTGTGCCGTCATTTCGAGAGTAAAAATTTCCCTGTGGAGGTCCGAGTCGGTATTTCGGCAGTCAGAATTCCCATACGGAGGTTCGCGCCGGTATTTCGGGAGTCAGAATTTCCTTGTTGAGTTCCGCGCCATCATTATGAGAGGTAAATTTTCCTTTCGGACGTCCACGACGCCTTTTTGACGATAGAATTTGCTCGCAGAGCTTCGCGACCATTTTTTGAGCGTCAAAACCTGTTTGCGGACCTCGGCGACTGTTTTCGGAGCGTCAGATTTTGCGCGCGGAGGTTCTGGAGGGGATTTTGGCGCCCCAATTCTCTTGCGGACGTTAGCGAGCGTTTTCTGAGCGCAAAAATTTGCTCGCGGACCTCCCAGACGGTGTTTTGACTGTCCGATTTTGCTCGGGGAAGTCCGCGAGCATCTAGAGGGAGCTTTGAATCAGCAGTTTACGCATTTCAGGGCCTAAAAATTAGATTTTGGTGAGCTTCGGACCGTAAGCTACAGCGCCGATCGGCTTGCTCTATCGGAAACGTCCATTCGAAAACGGAAACATCTATAAACCGTAAACCTTATGGCTTCGATTCCTTCGCCTTTTTGAACAGCTCCACCAGAGCCTGTCGGTCGATCTTCGCCCTCGGTTTGGTATATCCGGCATCTTGGGGGCTGTAAAAGACGAGACCGCCATGACTGCCGCCTGCCGATATCTGTTGTTCTGCAGTTTGGCGGAAGCTATTGAGGGCAGTGAGGTCAGCGCCATGTTCCAACAGAATTTTCACGACCTCGACATGTCCGCGTAATGTTGCCCAATGCAGAGGTGTGTTTTGGACATAACCCGGTGTAACAACGTCCACCTTCAACGAAGCACCGTGCGAAAAAAGCATTTTTACAAAATCGGCATGCCCGTTTGCAGAAGCAATGTGCAGGGGAGTTAAGGAATCCATTGTTGAAGCATTCACGTCCGCTCCTCGTTTCAGCAGCATTTCACCGATTTCTACGAAACCTCTCGCCGCAGCAACGTGAAGTGCGGTCCAGTTCATGTCGATCGAGTGATTGACCGAAGCGCCTCTGGAAAGGAGCAGTGCCACAACGTCCTTTTGGTTGGCCGCAATGGCGCGGATCAACGGTGAACGTTTTAGAAGGTTGAGGCGGTTGACAGCTTGATCATCGCCGTTAAGAAACTCAGTCACTTTGGCGATATCGCCGCTTTCAACGGCATCAAAGAGAGTGTCTTTCGTGCCATGTGCATGCAGCCACTGGCGCATTTTTGTTTCATTTGTCGGTGCACGAAAGAAAAGCGAGTGGCCTCCGCCATCAATGGCGTTGAGATCACCGCCCGCAGCAGCAAGGGATTCCAGCGCTTCCTGATTCGTCGAGAGAACAGATGCGAACATCAGGTCGCGCGAGATGGGCTTGGTTAAAGGCAACAGGCGCTTGACGTCTTCACTGCTATGAATCCAGATCGCGGTGAACAGGTCCATTTCTGCTCCAGATGCACGCAGGCGATCTACGAAATAAGGCAGATGCATCTCGGCTGCGCGCTGCAGTGCTGTTCTTCCCTGGGAGTTCGTAATACAACACACTTTGGGCTCAGCTTCGAGCCATGCGTCGAAAGAGGTTTTATCGCGGAAGGAAATAGATTCAAAAAACCCGACCTTGGCACCTGTGGGACGAAGGTATTGGTACATTGGGTAAGAGGAAATCGCACAGAGAAACAGCGGGCTGATCCCGGCGGAGTTCTTAACTTTCACAGCGGCGCCGTGTTTGACTAATGCCTCCACCATTTGAACTTCGCCTTTTCGCAATGCAAGATGGAGTGGTGTGTCGCCAGCAGCATTGGTGATATTGGCGAGTGTGGAGTTTGTGATGAGCGCTGCCTGGAGAATCTCGAGACTTCCGTATCCGCCATTATCAGCGAGCAGATGCGCGGCGGCGTTTCCCGTGTTATCGCGAATCGTGAGATCCCATAAGCCGCTGATCTGTTCGGAACGGAATCGATTAATCACCAGTTCGAGGGGTTGGGACGCGACAAGGTGAAGCGGTGTGCGGCCTTGTTTGTCCTGAAGATTTGGGTTTGCTCCATTACGGACAAGCAATTGTGTGATCCCCTCAATGTCATACCCCGTGTTGGTGGTAGCGATGATGAACGCCAGATGCAGCGGCGTGAACCCATCAGTGTCCTGCACATTGATGTTGGCGCCGTTCGTCGCAAGACCTGATACAAAAGCTTTTGACTCCTCTGAGTAACTGCCAGCAAAGTGTTCCACCGCCCAATGCAGCAGCGTTCGTCCCTGAGCATCTCTTTGCGATGCGAGCGCGTCAATGTGTGGTCTGAGAATGTTGATCGCACTTGCGGAAAAATTCTGATTTTTAAGAGTTGAAAGGCGAACCGTTGCACCCGCCTTTAGCAGCGAAGCAAGGCGATTCGTGACAGCTGATTCATGCCGCATCCATTCTTGTCGGCACAGCACATCCAACGGTGTTTCGCCCGCCAGGTTTGTCACATTCACGTTGCCGCCATGTGCCAGAATCCAGTCGGTGACACTCGAATTGGTTGTCCCCGTCGGTGGCGGCGGCGCAACGAGTTTTGCCGATACCAGTTGGCGGAAAAGATTTCCGGTTAAACCTCGTTCTGCATTCCATCGTTGTTTCGTGCGGATCCAATACGGTTGATCGATTTCATGCCACGTCTCGTCACTCCACTGGGTTGAAAGATGGTGCAGCGCGGTGTCGCCGTTTTTGTCGGTAGCGTTAATATCAGCGCCTTGATTCAGCAACAGGGAAAAGTTCTTCCATTGTAACGCTGCGATCGCGGACATCAAAGGCGTGCAGCCTTCTCCGTCACGAGCTTCGAGCTTCAAACCGTTCGCCAGCAGTATTGGGAGAATTTCAGTGGCGCCTCGTTCCGCCGCCTCGTGCAGCAATGTTTTGCCGTTGGCGCGCGCGATTGGTTTTGCGCCGGCTTTGAACAACAAGGCAACATTGTGCGTCGCGCCTTTCGCCACTGCGAGGTGCAACGGTGTGTCGCCAAACTTGTTCGTTACATTCACAGGTACGATGCGGTCGAGCAACAGGCCAGCCGAGTTTGTGTCGAAGGATGAAGTAGCCAAATGCAGCGGTGTGTTGCCGTCGGCATCAGCGATGGCCGTTCGTGCCGTTGTCTGAAGGAGTAGGCGAACGACTTCAGGGGAATTATGTGCGACCGCCACATGTAGCGCTGTTGCCCCGGCAGCAATGCTCGGCGCGAGGCCACGCCGGATCAGTTTGGTTGTTGTGGCGTTGAGATCTGCGCCTGCGGTGATCAGCAGGCGCGCTATTGCTGGATTCGTATGAGCCGATGCATAATGAAGCGGCGTTCGTCCCCAGCCATCACGGGCATTCGCCGTCGAGGGTGATTTCTCTATCAACTTGGAGAGCTCATTGGTCAATCCGAGCGCCGCAGCTGAAAAGACGTCGAGTGTTGCACCGCGATGTAAGAGAAAGGCACTGACCGTCGAAGTGGGATCTTCTATTCGGCGCGGTGAAATTGAGGAAACGATGCGAGTGCTCCGCACAAGTTGCAGCGGTCCCTGTATTGCGCCGTGACCGAGGCCGGCGATCAATTGCAAGGACGTGAGCCCTTCAGAATTTGTTTGATCGATAGAAAATCCTGAGGCGAGTAAAACATCGACGAGGTTGGTTCTGCCCTTTACAGCGGCGATGTGCAATGCGGTATCACCCGCAGGCGTGCGGCGTGAAGGATTTGCTCGGTTTGTCAGCAGCAATTCAAAGAGTGAGGGATCGCCTCGTTCAGAAGATACTTCAACAACCGACGAACCACGTTCCTTGGTGAATGGAAGAAAAGCGTCGGCTCCGCTCGCCAACAGTTTTTCCGTTGTCTCCAATTGACGTTCCTGCCGTCCCCACCAACTGCTCACCACGTAGCCCAATGCTGTCATGCCGGAAGCATTCGTGGCATTCACATCGGCATGCGCATCGAGCAGACGCTCGGCAAGTTCGAGTCGTTGACTCTGGAAAGCACGAAACAAAGGCGTTTCATGATTTGAACCGTAGACATTTGGGCTTGCGCCGAGTTTAAGCCACGCGTCGACGATTGCCGGTTTATTCTGTCGCACGGCCTGGGCCAGCACAGGTTCATTCCACCACTGCAACTCATTGA
>CBHWET010000198.1:0-9023 GCA_966112985.1 uncultured bacterium
CCCAATGCCGGCTACGCTCAGCAATATTTATTTCATTACATGCGCGTTGCAAATCAGCCGCGAACCTCTAAAACCGCTGAGCCTCAGAAACGCCGAGGCGTAAAATAGTCACAATGAATTTAGAAGTTCTGCTCACTCCTGCCGATTTCGGCGCCCTGAAACATCGCGATCTATCTCAATCCGTTTGCGTCGTATTCGATATTTTGCGTGCGACGACCTCGATGACAAATGCGCTGGCGAATGGAGCGGCGGCAATCATCCCCGTTGCTCAAATTGCCGAAGCATTGGTGATAAAACAGAAACAACCGGATGTCCTCCTCGCTGGCGAACGCGAAGGTTTACGCATCCGTGCAGCACAGACTGGCAGCATTGATTTTGATTTGGGAAACTCGCCGCGGGAATTTGTAGCGGAGGCGGTGCGGGGTAAAACAATTGCAATGACCACGACCAACGGCACGAGGGCGTTAACAGCGTGCACCGGTGCAAAACGAATTCTCATCGCCTCGTTCTTGAATCTGCAAGCGGTAGCGAATTCCATTAAAGACGAAACAAATCTTTTTCTTGTCTGCGCGGGCACATTTGAAGAAGCCGCCTACGAAGATACATTGGCCGCCGGCGCCCTGGCAGACTTGCTCTGGAAGAAATTCGACCTAAAACACATCGCGGACTCGTCACAGATAGCACGCGAAATTTATCGATCTGCAGGAAGCGATTTAACGGGCGCAATTCAACATTCAAAAAACGCCCGGCGGCTTCTCGCGAACCCTGACCTGTGTGAGGACGTCCCGTTCTGCTTACAACGTGATACGCTCCACTTCGTGGCGGAAATGCACGGTGGTATTATCCGGACAACAGGGAAATCCTGAGTTGTCCGAGTATTAATGCGCTTTACAGTTCAGCATCAATTCGCAAACTACCAACGTGTCAGTGCACATGACAAAAAACCAGGCCGCGCCCGTCGACAAAGATGCAACGGCTTCGGTTTTACATCCATTCAATGATCTTGAGACCGCTATCAAGCGGTCGCAGAATTTTCTTCTTTCAGAGCAAAGAATGGAGGGGTTCTGGGTCGGTGAGCTAATGGTCGATTCCACACTTGTCTCCGATACGGTGGCCTATCACCACTGGAACGGATCCGTTGACAAGAATTGGCAACGCAAAGCCATTAATCATATTTTTTCAATGCAGCTGCCGGATGGCGGCTGGAACATTTATTACGGTGGTCCCGCAGAAGTTAACGCGACAATCAAAGCTTACCTTGCGTTGAAGTTGGCCGGTATTCCAGTGACCGATCCACGAATGCTGAAGGCGCGAGAGATCGCACTCAATCTCGGCGGCGTGCCGCGGATGAATACTTTTTCCAAGCTGTATCTCGCCCTGTTGGGCCTGTACCCGTGGAAATATGTGCCGACCATTCCGAGCGAAGTGATCCTGATCGGCAAATGGTTCCATGTGAATTTTCACGAGATGAGCAACTGGAGCCGTTCCATGCTCGTTCCACTTGCGATCATCAATCATTATAAGCCAACGCGACAAACGCACGTCACATTGGACGAGCTTTACCCGGAAGGCTTTCACGAACGGGACCTCGCGCTGCCCCGTGATCCGCAATTATTTACCTGGCGCAATTTATTCCTTTCCCTCGATAAACTGCACAAGTTCGCCGAGCTGTGGGCTCAAGCCGGGATTCATCCCTTCCGTCGTCATGCATTGAAGAAATGCGAGCAGTGGATGCTGGAACGGTTTGAGGGAACTGATGGTCTTGCCGCGATTTTTCCTGCGATGCTGAATTCACTCATCGCGTTAAAGTGCCTGGGCTATGCCGATGACCATCCGGAGGTCAGGCGCGCAGCATGCGAGCTGAAGAAACTTGAGCACGAGACGGAAGACACTGTCCGTATCGAGCCGTGCTTCTCTCCCGTCTGGGATACAGCCATCGTCGCGATTTGCCTGCATGCTTCTGGAATTCCAGCTGATCACCCACAAATGAAACGGGCGTGCAACTGGTTGATGGATCGCGAAATCCGGTTCCGCGGCGATTGGATCTATAAGAATCCGACCAAAGTCGAACCGAGCGGGTGGGTATTCGAGTACAACAACAAGTGGAATCCTGACGTCGATGACACAGCGATGGTGCTTCTGGCATTACGCAATATTCCGACGGACAATCCTCAGCGGCGCGATGAATGTTTCCAGCGCGGATTGCGTTGGATGATGACTTTCCAGTGTAAGGACGGTGGTTGGGCCGCCTTCGACAAGGATTGCACCAAGAGCATTTTGGAAAAAGTTCCGTTTGCAGATCATAACGCGATGCTCGATCCGGAGTGCGCTGACATCACTGCACGCATTCTTGAACTACTCGGTTATGAGAACTTCGACCGTGAACATCCACAGGTTAAAAAAGCCATTCAATTCGTTCGAGATCACCAGGAGCCGGATGGTTCGTGGTATGGCCGTTGGGGTGTGAATTACATCTACGGCACATGGCAGGTTCTTCGCGGCATGCGCGCTTTGAACTGGAACATGAATGAAGAGTGGTTGCAGCGCGGTAAAGCGTGGCTCGAAAGTGTCCAGCACGAGGACGGTGGCTGGGGTGAACGCTGCAATACCTACGACGATCCAGTTTTCAAAGGTCAAGGTCCGAGTACGGCCTCTCAGACGGCTTGGGCTGTGATGGGGCTTTGCGCTTGTGGCGATGTCAATAATCCGGCGCTCAAACGCGGCATCGAATATCTCGTCCGCACACAGAATCCCGATGGCTCATGGACTGAGCACGAAATCACCGGCACAGGTTTTCCAAAAGTTTTCTATCTGAAGTACGACATGTATCGTAATGCGTGGCCGCTTCTCGCGCTCGCGTCGTATAATAATCTCCTGTCGGAAGCGAAGGCGAAGCGCTAAGCTGGGTATACGCCCTCCCCCAGACGACTGATTCATGACCGTTCGGCAACTGTTGAGCTTCGCCGCTGTCTTTTGTTTATCGGCTTTGGTGCACGCCGAGCCCGAAAACGTAGTGGTTTGCGATCTTACTTTCGCCCGACCACCAACCTGGCAGTGGGAAGAGCCGTTGAAACGATCCGTCGCCACGACGCGTTTTATTGTCCCGGGCCAAACCGACGATGAAAAAGGTGATTGCCGGTTTTATTTTCCAGGGAAGCGGCCCGAGGAAGCACAGCGACTGTGGAGAACTTATTTAGCCCGCGCCGACAGTACCAATTTTCGCGTCGAAACAAAGACCGTCGGAAAAAGACTCCTTACTTACATCAGCTTTCACGGACGAGCAAAGGTGCCGGGCTACAAGGAAGCCGATAATCAGGCTTTTATAGGAGTGGTCATCCCCTGTCAGAACGATTACATGCACGTCCGTTTCAGTGGTCCACGAGAACTCATCGACAAAAATACCGCCCAGTTTAAAACGATGATCGAGCGCGCGATCACAGACAAAGATGTTGAGACGGCGGATAAGTGAGTTGGCTCGTTCCGATTGACTGCTTCAGCATACATCAACAACAACTCTTGTCGGCGGGTTAGAAAACGGTAGGCTCGCCGTTGCGTTATGGTCAAACGCGAAGTATCCCCTGCAACCGCCCGATTACTTTATGTAGTCGTCGCGCTTCTACTATTTATTGGAAAGCTTTGCGCCGACCCCGAAAACATTCTCGTCGGCGATCTAATTTTCTCACGTCCACCTGCATGGAAGTGGGTGTCGCCTGATCCGAATTCGCCTGCTGTCAGCTCGTTTATCGTTTCAAATGGCGGGAAAACCGGCGAGGTCCGGTTCTATGCGCATGGAAAGGAAGCCGCAGCAGCGAACGCCATCTGGAAAGCGTATTTCGACAACGCAGACCAACAGAATGCAAAGGAGGAAACCGTCACCATAGGCAAAAGAATTGCAAGTTACTTCTTCTGTCATGGAACACTCACCTTACCAGGCCAAAAACCGGCTAACAACCAGGGCTTCGTCGGTGTAGTGATCCCCTACGAAGACCAATGTTTACATATCAGATTCACTGGACCTGAAGAACTCGTTCGAAATGCCACGCCGCTTTTACGGGTCATGGTCGAAACAGCCTTAAAGGAAAAAGCGGAAGAGAGTGGGAATTGACGTAATCATCCGCGCGCTGTTTTTAGGTGGAAGCGAGGCTCAAACCCAGTATTATTGCCGCTTCGGATCGTGGGTGCGATGAACCTTAAAAACAACACAGCGGCCACCTTGGCTTTTTTGTGCATCTTTCTCTTCTGCACCCCTCTTCACGCGGACCCCGATAATGTTCTTGTCGGAAGTCTCACGTTTGTTCGTCCTCCAGGTTGGATTTGGGCTACTCTGCCGAATTCCGCCGTCGCTGTGACCCGATACGTGATCCCAAAGGGAAGCGAGCCGTACAAAACCGACGTCCGCTTTTATCACCTGAAACGCGATGCTGCCCTCGAAAAACAAATCTTGTTGGATCAATTTCCGACTTCGAAACCGGGCGACCTCCACGAGGAGGAAGTGCGCATCGGGGACCAAAAGATCATTTATTATAAGATTTTCGGCACCTACAAGCACGGAGACGCCAAACCCAAACCCAACCAACTCTTCGTCGGAGCCGTAATTCCTGAGACCGATCAATACGTTTACGCCAGACTTCAAGGTCCGCGTGACGAAGCCATTGGGGAACTCGAGACTTTCAAGAAAATGGTCGAGAACGCGGTCAAAGAACACGAGGGAAACTAACTTCCTCAGCCTGGAAAAGCCCTAAAGCAGGAAAAGTCGTGGATTCTTGGTAAAAAAATTGGTTCAGCAGGCCGTTTCGCTGAATTCCCGTTCATCAAAATTCTAGATTTCGCCATTTCGGTGAATCCTGCTTCCGCAAAATCCGATATTCTGCGGGATTGGTAGCTTTCCGTTCCGGGAAATTGGATATCCCGCGGGATTGGTGAATCCTTGTTCCGGGAAATCCTTCCGCCACCGGTTTCGGTGAATTCCTGTTCCGCGAAATTACTCCAGCACCGAGCTTTGGTGAATCGCCGTTCCGCGAAATCACATATCCCGCGGGATCGGTGAATCCTCGTTCCGCGAAATCCTTCCGCCCGCGGTTTCGGTGAATTCCCATTCCGCGAAATCCGTGCAACCTGCGGTTTTGGTGAATTCCCGTTCCGCGAAATTGGTCCAGCACGGAGATTCCCCGAACTTCCGGCGCAGAAAATCGGTCCAACTCCGGGTTTTGACGTTTTTCCGCCGCCTGAAATCCTTAAATCCGCCGTTTTAGGAAAGCTATTCGGCGGACGATTGCTTCATTCTCCGGTTATCCCATTCGAGAATGGAGAAACTTTACACAGGAAGCAGTCATGCCCGAATTCTGCTCACCGAATGGCCTCCCACCTCCGGGCATTCGGAAATCCATATCGTCCAAGCCTACCAGCGGCTTGATACGATCATTTCACCGCCCCGAAAACTTCACGTGCATTTCCCAAGCCGAACATGGTATGGTAATTCAGAAACGGGGAAGAATGTGTTTATGAAAACAACCAGACATTCCACTCTCATCTTCGCGCTATTATTTATTTTGCTCGGATCTCTTGTCGGGCATGCAGAGCCCGACAACGTCCTGGTCGGCAATCTGACTTTCACCCGCCCTGATCGGTGGCGCTGGGCGGAGCCCACGAAAACTTCCAGCGCTTTAACCCGATTCATTGTTAGCTCGCAGACCGATGTTCGCTTTTATGTAGTGAACAAGGACGTGAGCACGGAAAAGGCCTCTATTTTGCATCAGTTCCCCGAAGCGAGCGCAAACGATCTCGCCCAGGATGAAATGACGATCGGCAAGCAGAAGATCATCTTTTATACAATTTCTGGCACGTACAAGTATAAGGACTTAGTGCCAAGGCCACATCAACTCTGGGTCAGTGCGGCAATTCCTCGCGGTAAACAGTTTATCTACGCGAGAATCATGGGGCCCAGCAACGAAGTAGAAGAATGCGTTGCAAAGTTCCGAAACATGGTGGAGACCGCCGTGAAAGAACAACAAGCAAACGAATCATAGTTAGTCTTTTCAATCGGCGCGTTTCCTCTATCGTCCTGCGCCGACATGAGTTGGTGCTATCGCCATTTCGTCCGTCCATTTCTGTTCACCCAAAACTCGGAGCGCATCCATAATATCACGCTCCGCAATTTAAGCTGGGCCAGCAAGCGTCCTGTCGTTTCGTCACTTGTTCGCAAGGCTTTCGCCGCTCCTCCCTTTCCTGTCTGCGTTTTAGGACTGAATTTTCCAAACCCCGTCGGCTTGGCCGCTGGCATGGACAAAAATGCCGCAGCTGTCCCGATGTGGGAAGCGATGGGATTTGGATTCGCCGAACTCGGCGGCGTAACCTGGCACGCTCAACCGGGAAATCCAAAACCACGAATCTTCCGCGCCATTCACGATGAGGCGATCGTTAACCGCATGGGGTTCAACAACGCGGGCGCTGCCGCACTCGCGGCAAATCTCGCCGGCTGGAAACAAAAAGGTCTCTGGCCCAATCACCCCATTGGAATCAATCTTGGTAAATCAAAGATCACTCCGCTTGAAACGGCGGCAGAAGATTACGCGAACTCCTTTCGAGTGTTGCGTGATCACGCTGACTTCTTCGTCGTAAACGTCAGTTCGCCGAACACGCCCAATCTGCGGCAGCTTCAGGATAAATCGGCCCTGGACGAAATTCTTGCCGGCCTGCAAAGCATCAATCGGACGCAAAATCCAAAACCCATTCTGGTGAAAGTCGCGCCCGACCTGTCGTTCGAAGCGCTTGATGAAATACTGAGTCTCGTCGGACCCCGACAAATCGCCGGCATTGTTGCCACCAACACAACGATCACGCGGCCCAACACGCCGGATCGGCATCTCCAAAAAGTCTACGCTGAAACGGGCGGATTAAGCGGCAGGCCCCTTCGGTATCAGAGCAATCAAATTATCCGTCACCTCTACAAACAATCCGGCGGCAAACTTCCAATCATCGGTGTCGGCGGAATCTTCACGGCGGACGACGCGTTAGCCAAAATATTTTCAGGCGCATCTCTCGTCCAAATTTATACGGGTCTTGTGTACGAAGGACCGGGAATTGCGCGCGATGTCGTGAACGGTTTACACCGTGCCCTCGAAGAACGCGGTTTCAAAAATATCAACGAAGCTGTCGGCGCTGAGGTGCGCTAGTCCTTGTCCGGCGTGAGCGCAGCGATGGCCACCATGATCTGGTCAGCGACCTCCTGGTAAATCTCTTTCAGTCGTTGCTTCGAACAGGTTTTTGCTTCCTCACGCAGCGCCGTAAACATCATCGGTTGACCATACTTGACGGTGATTCGTCGTGGCCGTGGAAATTTCATGTGGCGGCCATACGCTTCGTACGTTCCGAACACGCGAACAGGAACGACGGGCGCATCCGACTTGATGACCGTCAATCCGATCCCTGAACGCGCCGGTTGCAGATTACCGTCACGTGTTCGAGTTCCTTCAGGAAAAAGAATGATTGCACCGCCTTTCAACAGACGGTCGAGAATCATCTTCAACCCTTTGGCGCCACCTCCATCGCGGTCAACGGGCACCGAATTCCACGAACGCAAAATCGCGCCGACCACAGGAAATCGAAAGAGAGATTCGCGCGCGAGATAGTTGATATCACGCGGAAGTCCTGATCCGACCAACGGTGGGTCGAGATAACTCGCATGATTCGAAGCGAGGATGACTGGTCCCGAAAGTGGAACTCTTTCCGGGTGAAGAACACGCCAGCGGAAATAAAGTTTGAAGATCGCCCGAAATCCCGACCAGCCAAGCCGATAACTCAGGTTCATTGGTTGTTCGGTGTTTTCAGTGGAATTAGGAAAGTTTCACGGTTTCGCGGGAGCGCACAGGACCTCACCCCGGCCCTCTCCTTCCCAGGAGAGGGAGAATCGAAGTCCGTTTGGTTCGCTAACGGACGCGCGGGATTTGCCGGACGATTCTGGTCAACGGACCAATGGACAATTGCTGTTCCCTCTCCTGGGAAGGAGAGGGTTAGGGTGAGGTCATTTTCTAACGCCGCTAACTTTAGCTGTATCATCGCTTGCCTATTCACTTTGCAGAAACCAGCGAAGAACGGTTCATTTGCTCGCAGCGAGACGTTTCTGGATTTCAGCGATAATCAGGCCGCTGGTTTGTTCCGGCGTTTGGCCTGAGTTATTGATGATCATGGCTCCGAGGGCGATCATCAGTGGCGCAGCGGCGCGTTGACTGTCACGTTGATCGCGCGCAGCAAGGTTTTCCTGCACACCTTCCGCTTCGCGACGTTTCGAGCGCTCATGAATGCAGGCATCCAAATAAAATTTATAATCCGTCTCAGGAAAAACGTTCGTGCCGATGTCACGGCCTTCCATGACAAGGCTGCCAAATTGAATACATTCGCGCTGCTTCGCCTTCATCCATTCTCGAACCTTGGGAATTGCGGCGATGAGAGAAGTTGCAGCACTGGTTTCACCAGTCCGGATTTCTTTTGCCGGGAAATATCCATCGACGAGAAAATGAACTGCGCGCAATCCGTTCTCCTCAACGACCTGCAATGAAGTCTTCCACTTCTTCAACACAGCGGAAACGGCTCGCGGCTGATGAACGTCGATCCCGTTCTTCAGGCAATACCAGCCCAGCGTGCGATACATCGCCCCGGTGTCGACATAGACAAAACCCAGCACTTTGGAAACCAGCTTTGCATTCGTGCTTTTGCCGCTGGCGCTCGTACCATCGATGGCAATGACGATCGGGCGTTCAGCTTTGCGTGTTGTACGGTCAGGATTCAAAGTTGGCTGGTCGAGGTTCAATGTTCTAAAACTCCACGCGTTTGCATCAGTGTGCAAATAATTCATCGTGCGTCAAACGCCGACCGCTGTTTCCTTCCAGAATTGTCGCGCCGAGTCCGTGCGGAGGAGCGGCGGCGAGTTTTTGGAAGAAGTTCGGGAACGTCTTCTTCACACACTCAGGATTTTTGATTTTTATCCCCGGAACTTTCAATCCCAGAATCGCAAAACACATCGCCAT
>CBHWET010000199.1:0-9010 GCA_966112985.1 uncultured bacterium
TTACAATTCCGAGCGAAAAGCCGAATGCACGAATTGATTATATCTGGACTTCCGACAGTGTTGAGCCGATCAAAATTTGGGTGCCGTCGACGTTAGCGTCGGATCATTTGCCTGTGGTCGGCGAGTTTCGATTGCGTTGAAATGATCTACACTGTCAGTTTACCGTAAAGTTTCACCAATCCGAGTTCCGCGTATTTTGCCACGAAGAAAATTGCCGCAATTGCCAGTGCTGGCGTGAAATCCAGGCGGCCAATCCGCAGCGGCAGCCAGTGCAGTGGTACCAACAGTTTCCGGCCTGTTTGCGAAATGTAACCCCACACTGGAGCGGTTCCGAAGTAGATGTAATTGTTCAGTGTATAAAGTACCAATAGCGCGATGAGATAATACTTCCAGACGAGGTACGCGTTGATGCCGATGACAAGCCCTTGTTCGAGAATGTGCGGAAAATCTTTCGGTTGTGGAATAATCTTCACCTTTAGGAACACCGGGCTGAGAACAATCCATAGGACGGTCGGGATCAAGATGGGAACGAACAATTTCAGAATAACAGGCAGCCGTTCCAGCCAACCCAGGTGAAGGCGAACAAGTTTTTGCATAGGGTCTGCATCTGAGACCGCTGCATTGACAATAGAAAGCAACAATAGTCCGAGATAAAAAATACCCAGAATGATTCCGAAGCTCAGGAACGAAAACAGCAGGATCCGGCTGAAGTAATCACTGCGAAAGTGCAGGGTAGTTGGTCCAAGTGGAATCGCGGCAACCCAATCGAGCGAAGATCCCAGCTGCCAGTAAATAACCGCGCGCAATATCAGCAACGAAACGAGAATGATGAAAAAGATCCAACGTGACGGAGAGCGGTTCAGCTTCTTCAAATTGGAAACGATCGAAACTCTAGGTGAGCGAATCGTCTCGAAATCAATCGCCCGCCAATTCAGCCACAGCAACAGAGCCGCCAGATTTAGAATAAGGTCGATCAGCGGCATTAGCGGAAATGGATGCGATTCGGGCTTTTAAGGTTTTCGTTCACGTAATGAATGAAGTGCGCCGAAAAATCCATTTCATGTCAAGCATCGCGAATCACGAACCAGTTGCGGAGCAGTCTTAAAGCGGAACCGAAACATTGCGGACAGTTTTGGGGCGCCGATTTCCGCAAGGATCGTGGAGGGAGCAGATTTGTCATGGCAGTTCCGCGATGCGGCTGCCTTCGAAACATTTCCGACGTAAAAAAAGAAACGGTGATGGACCGGAAAGCTTTCCTGGAACGATCAAAACGGAACAGCCTCGGGAAAACTTTTCTTTATGGGAAAGGCCTTTTTCCGCCTTCGGCACCTTCAAGTCGCGTAATAAGGAGCGGGCCTGCCGGCCGCGTGGATCGGCGGAAAATGCTGTGGCGTTATTGCTTTATCGAGCTTTCCCGGGTCTGGGTTGCGACAAAAGAGTCAATTTCTGCCTTCACAGCCGCAAGGTCGCTCTGAAAGGCTGGGCTTTTCTTCAACTCGCGAACAACTGCCTGCGCGACAACGCGTCCGGCGAATACATCAGTCGGGAAGTGTTTGCCGATGAGGACACGGTCCCAGCCAATGTTCCGGCCGATTTCAAGGATGCCGTCTCGTTTTGAAGGGAACAGATCCGCGAGTACCAAAGCCTGCACCATCCCCTGCGTAGAATGTCCACTGGGATAACTGAAACTTGGTTCGGGTTTGCCGAATTCCAGCGTGCTATCTATTTGATAGGGACGGGATCGTTTCCAGAAATCCTTCGGCGTATTAATCGCCGTTTTGATCTCGTACTTTAAATTATGGAAAAACACTTCCGTCTTTGGAAGGTTGTTGGAACGGAAAAACTCTCCAATGGCAGGCCGGAAGTTAAATACCGTCAGGGTGGCGTCTTTGACGGCGCGAGCTTCTTCTTCCGGTGTTCGCGCTTTGAATACCGCCCGCGCGGACGCAAGGTCCGCGGCGTGTTCCGGCGTGCCAGGTTGCGGCGGCGACGGGAGGAGCGCAATCGTGTCCAGTTGGCCAGGCGCCAGGTATTTGTCCGCGGCGACGAGCGGTGCTACCAGGCCGGAGAACAGGAGGACGGTGGCAAAAATGTAATTCAACGAGCGTTGTTGGATTTTTGACTTAAAATTCATAAGTACAATCAATTTTCTTCGGATCAATCCGTTCGTAGACGGGGCAACTCCGAAAACGGTTTCCAGAATAAATCATGTATCACTTTTTGTAGAATGAATTAACGTAGGAGTTTTTCATCGCGGGAGATGCCGGCCGTGGTAGGTTCGGCGCAACAGATCGTGATGCTATTTTTGGCCCGGCAATTCAAATTCGACTTCCCGCAACCGGCATTGATGATGGGAATCGTAAACGTCACGCCTGATTCGTTTTCGGATGGCGGACAGTTCATCGACACCACCGCTGCAATTGAGCATGGGCTGAAGTTGGTCGATGAAGGAGCGGATATTCTGGATCTCGGTGGCGAATCAACCCGTCCGCGTGCGACGCCAGTCTCTTTGGAAGAGGAATTGGCCAGGGTAATACCGGTCGTCCAGGGACTCGCTTCTCGTATCAGGGTTCCCATCTCGATTGACACGATGAAGCCTGAGGTGGCGCGCGTTGCAATTGAGAACGGTGCAGTCATTATCAATGATGTGGCGGCCAATCGTGCGGACGACGAAATGTGGCGCATTGTTGCTGATACTGGAGCTGGATACATTTGCATGCACATGCAGGGGACGCCGGTGTCAATGCAGCAAAACCCCGTTTACAAAGACGTGACGGTCGAGGTAAACGAATTTTTTGGCGAAAGATTGAGTCGATTGACACATTGTGGGGTCAAAGCCGAACAAATTGTATTTGATGTGGGAATTGGTTTTGGCAAAACGCCCGAACATAATTTAAAGTTGCTCCAGGATTTGCGGAGTTTTACAAAATGGGAGCGCCCGCAAATGATAGGAGTGTCGCGCAAATCCTTTTTTGGAAAAATTCTCGGAATTGAAGTGAGGGACCGTTTGCCTGCGTCAATCGCATGTGCGTGCTGGGCGGTGCAAAACGGCGTGCAGATTGTTCGCACTCATGACGTCGCAGCAACGAAACAAGCGGTAAGAACTGCGGAAATGTTGGTTAAAGATAAAGGCCCGTGGATCAAGCCTGGCAAATCTTAATCAGTGGTTGGAGACCCGCGCTGGAAATTATCATCCTCGCGGTGACGATCTATTACGCGCTGAACTTCATTCGTGGTACCCGTGGCGCCCCGGTCGTCTACGGCTTCGTCGTGGTTATGTTATCGCTGACGATCCTTGCCAGCGTCTTTCAACTCTCTGTTTTGCTGTGGCTTCTTCGGAACTTCATGGCCTTGATCGCTTTTGCGGTTCTCATTCTGTTCCAACCTGAATTGCGCCGCATTCTTGCTGAGCTTGGCAACAAACCTTTGTTCAGCACGGCCCATGAACAGCGCGAAAATATTGAGGTCGTGGTGCAATCCTGCGAACGCATGGCCGAAGCAAAAATCGGGGCACTCATCGCCATCGAACAATCTGTGTCGTTACATGACTTCGTGGAATCGGGTATTCCCATCGATTGCGAGGCGACACCTGAAATGGTTGAGACGATTTTCTTTCCTAACAATGCGATCCACGACGGTGGCGTCATTATTAAAGGGGATCGTATCGCGTATGCTGCTTGCATTTTCCCCCTGACGCAGCGCCGCGATCTTCATCCGTCGCTCGGTACCCGACATCGTGCGGCAATAGGGTTGAGCGAAGAAACGGACGCAATTATCATCATTGTTTCCGAAGAGACTGGCTGGATTTCGCATGCTTACAAAGGCCAGCTTGTTCGTGGTGTAAGCGCTGAGAAGTTGCGCGACTTTTTAACATCGCTCCTCGTGTCCCGCAGCAAATCACGCAATATCCTCGCGTGGGTCCGGTCGCGTGCCACCGACCGTGGCCGTGTCACGCCTGAGCCCGCCGTCGCAACCAAGAATCATTCCGAATAATGGCGTTACGCGATTACATTCTGAATCATTTCTGGCTCAAGCTGTTTTCTCTTCTTGCTGCTGTCCTGATTTGGTTCTGGATACAGCAAGGGATTGAAACAGACCGCAAGATCGGGCCGAACCCTTTTGTCAACTTCACCTCGCGTGAGTCAGTCCCTGTGAATGTCACGGTCCTCACTCCTCCGGGTGATGCGCGGGTGTTCAAAGTTGTTCCTGCGCAGGTTTATGTTACAATCACGGGTGAGGCGGCGGTGTTGAATGAGCTTACGAGGAAAGAACTTAAGGCCTATGTGGACCTGACCGATTTGAAACGGAATGAAGATGATGAACGTAAAGTTCAGTTGCACGTTCCGAGCGGTGTGACGGTCATTCGCATCAGCCCGCAAGCCGTAAAAATTCAACAAGTATCTCCGTAACGGGATGACGAATCTGCAAAAGAAAATCTTCGGCACGGATGGCGTCAGGGGCCGTGCAAACATTGAGCCGGTGACGGCCGAAACTGCACTTAAACTCGGACGTGCCGCAGCCCATGTTTTTAAAACGCTGGAGAGCCATGCCCGGGGCCGTGGCCGCCACAAGATTGTAATCGGCAAGGATACCCGTTTGTCCGGTTATATGCTGGAGAATGCGCTTTCGTCTGGAATCCTTTCGATGGGCGTCGATGTATTGTTCATCGGGCCGCTTCCCACTCCCGGTGTTGCTTACGTCACACGAAGCCTTCGCGCAGACGCCGGAATCGTCATCACAGCTTCGCATAATCCTTACGACGACAACGGCATTAAGTTCTTTCGAGCGGACGGTTTTAAGCTCGACGACAACATCGAGATTGGAATCGAAGAACTCGTATTTAGCGGCGCTATTGAAAGTATCAGGCCGACGGCTGGTGAAATCGGCAAAGCGATTCGTATCGATGACGCACTCGGTCGATACATCGAAATTGCCAAGTCGTCGTTCCCCAAAAAGATGACGCTGGATGGAATTCGTATCGTGGTGGATTGCGCCAACGGTGCCGCTTACAAATCCACACCGTGCGTCCTGCGTGAACTTGGTGCTGAAGTAATCGTCTATGGCAATCAACCGGACGGCACCAATATCAATTTAAACTGTGGAGCAATGCATCCGCAGATGATGGCGAAGAAAGTTGTGGAACATCGTGCGCAAATTGGCATCGCCCATGATGGTGATGCGGATCGCCTGGTTCTTGTGGATGAAAGTGGCGAAATTCTCGACGGCGATGACGTGCTTGCCATTACCGGATTGGAGATGCTACGGCAGAATACTTTAAAACAGAAGACTCTCGTCACAACGGTAATGAGCAACGCTGGTCTCGATGCCGTTATCAAGGCCGGCGGTGGCAATGTTATCCGCACTGGCGTTGGCGATCGTAATGTCATCGATGAAATGATTCGCGGCGGATATAATTTGGGCGGCGAGCAGAGTGGTCATTTAATCTTTGGCGATCACAGCACGACGGGCGATGGGCTCGTCGCAGCCCTTCAAATCTTGAAAATCATGCGCGCGAACAACGCGCTCCTGTCGCAGTTGCGTCTTTGTTGGAAGCGCTATCCCCAAAAAGTGACGAACGTGCATGTGCGAGAGAAGAAGCCTTTCGACGAAATTAACGGTGTCCTGGATCTTGTGAAGCAGGCGGAAGCGGAGGTCCAACCTACCGGTGGCCGGGTTCTCCTGCGATATTCCGGCACGGAACCGAAGGCTCGCCTTTTGATAGAGGGCCGCGATGCCGCGGTGTTGGAGCAATGGAGTCAAAAGATCTGTGACGCCATTCGCCAACAGGTCGGCGCCGAAAACAACTAATAAAATTCTGATCGTAACTTCGCCCGTGAAAACCATCTTCAGTGCGATTCTTGCTGGTGCATTTTTGACCGCGTGCAAGACGGCCACCATCACACCGGCGCCGGCAAACAAGCCGGCATCTACTCCTGCAAAGACCGCAAAACGGGTCGCGGTTCCGGCAAGCTCTTCCGCGGGAAAAGTTCTGGTCCTGAACAAATCCTCTCGTTTCGTTGTGCTGGCTTATCCCATAGCCAGTGAACCCGCCATTGGCCAAAGACTGAATGTGTATCGTAACGGCTTAAAAGTTGGGGAGTTGAAGGTTACTGGTCCGAAGAGTGAAGGAAGTATCGTTGCTGACATCACCGCAGGTGAGGCACAGGTCGCCGATGATGTTTACGAGGAATAATCGGAACGGCGACTAGGAGATCATTCGGGTGGGGCATTGTATATCACCGGACATAAAGTTGCGGATTCCTGCCATTGTTTGTAGTTCGGTGCTCCTGTAAAACATCGCGTTAACCGGGCGTGTCGATTCTCGATACAAGGAGACTTGGTTTACGCAATGAAAGGAGCGATTTGGTATGTCTGCATTCATATCCCGTGTAAAAGCGGCACTACGAGAAGTTACCCCTGAGTGGCAATGGGAATTTGCCTTTGCGCCGAAAGCCGGGGAAAAGCGATTTAAACTGGTTGCAAAACACGACACGTCCGGCGCGGAGCGCGTGATTTATGTGACCGAAAAGCTTTTCTTCGAAGTGCCTTTCAACACCATCGTGCACGATATTGTTCGGCTGTTGCCGACGGGGAAGAAGTTGGGATTCCTGAGCAAAGATAATGGCATCAATGTAGAACTGCAGTACGAGTCGTTACGCGAGGTGTACCGCGAAAGAGTTGAGGAGTTGCAACGCCGCAACGAACGATTGCCAGTGCAACCCGAGATAGCTTCACGAAATAACTAGAGCCGGTGCTAATGCTTCGCCGTTTTGCCCGTAGCCTTTTTGCGATATGGCGACGAAAGGTTGAAGTAAATACCGCAAAGCGGTTTTTCGTTTTCTGACTGACTCAGAATGACTGTAATTTGTTTGTCGAGCGCGATGCCGTGACGAAGGTTGGGACCACGATTGACGTAAGCGTTGATAGCTTTCTCCACGAGTGATTGAAGGGAGACTTCGCAATCATCCGGCGCTTTCTCAAGGCAAACGATGTATTTATCGAAAGTTTTAAGCGCTTCAGCGATCTCAGGCTTAAACATTTCTACAGTCAGTTCCATACTCAAAATTAGACCATCGCGTCGTAAAATTGCAATCGGTGGTGAGATGACTCTTATAATTCATCGCTTTCGCGTTTCAACTTTGCTCTTTCGCCGACCAAAGCAGTGCCAACCCTCACGATGGTTGCGCCTTCTTCGATCGCCACCTCAAAATCTCCGCTCATGCCCATGCTCAACTCAGGCAGGGGAGCACCGAGGACTTTTTCACATTCGTTTTTCAAGTCACGCATGCGGCGAAAAACCGGCCGCACTTTTTCCGGATCGGTCGCATACGGGGCGATCGTCATCAACCCATGTATCTCCAGTTTTGGTAATTCATTAATCGCTCTGAGCTCCGCCAGCAGCTGTTCTGGTTTGTATCCGAACTTGCTCGATTCACCGGCTACATTCACCTCAAGCAGAATCGGCATTGTTTTCGCCACCTTATCGCACGCAGTGTTTAATTCCTGTGCAAGGTGAAGACTGTCCACGCCCTGTATCATTTGAAAAAGACGAACGGCATCGCGGCATTTATTGGTCTGCAGGTGGCCAATCATGTGCCAGCGTAAATGGCCGGGGCAGAGTGGAATCTTTGCTTTTGCTTCCTGCACTTTGTTTTCGCCGAATAAAGCAAGACCCAATTGCGCTGCAGCTTGCACCGTTTCGGGCGGATGTCCTTTTGTCACCGCAAGAAGCTTCACTTCGCGCGGGGCGCGATTTGCGCGAGCGCATGCAGCTTCGATGCGCTGCTGAATTGAAACGAGGTTGTTTGCCAGGTCCATAATATCGGCAAGATAAAGCACCAAATTGTGTCGCGCACCAACTCTTAAAATCTCGCTTCAGTTCTGTCCAGTCGATGCCTAGAGTCGGATTCATGAACTACTGGTTGGCGAAATCAGAGCCCGAAGCATACTCATGGGAAACATTCCTGAAAGATGGCAAAACGGCATGGACCGGAGTCCGAAACTTTCAGGCCAGGAATAATCTTCGCGCCATGAAGCGCGGTGACCTCGTTTTCTTCTACCACAGTGTTAGCGATAAACAGATCGTCGGCATCGCGAAGGTGGAAAAAGAAGCTTACCGCGATGCGACAGCTGATGAAGGAGATTGGTCCTGTGTTGATCTCGTGCCTTTGAAAGCGTTGAAAACACCGGTGACGCTCGAACAAATTAAGTCCGACAAATTGCTCAAGGACATGCCACTGGTGAAGCAGTCGCGGCTGTCCGTCACGCCAGTTACGGAACCTCAATTCAAGCGCTTGCTCGGGTTGGCCGAGACGAAGATTTAAGCGTCTGCCGACCTTTTGTCAGGGCTGAAAGCCCGCCATGTGAGAGCCCGGACTGGAGCCGAGTCCGACGAGCGGCGGCCCGGGTTGGAAACATCAAAGAGAAAATCCGGCCTGTAAGGTCGGAACAAAAGTTCCGTCGTCCAGCGATGTCGCGCCCCTACAGGGCGCATTATAATTAGTCTTCGAGTAACCGAGGCCACCGCTCCTTTCATTCGCTCCAGCCCGGGCTCTCACATGGCGGGCTTTCAGCCCTGGGGAAATGTGGGTAATGACAAACTTGGGACGGACGGTTGGGTGAGGTCAGCGTTCGACGAATTTCTGGAGCTCCGTCACAATACGTTTCACTTTCTATTTCACTGCGCGTTCAACCATCAAATAACCCAGTTGCACATTTATGTCTGCAGTCGCAGTTTAAAGAAGGGCATGAACAACATTGTTTTCAGTGAAGACATCGCCTGCGATCATTGCGGGCGTTTCGAAGCATGTGATTTTGACGGACGCAAACTTTGCCGTGATTGCTACCAGACTTGCGGGTCTTGTTGTCCCGAATTCGGTGCCGATGACCTGTGGCAGGATGATGACGAAAGCAAACCGTCAAAACCAAACGACGGTCGCGAGTCTGCTCCTCACTCGGTATAGTGAACCGTTCCTTTTGCGTTCGTTTTATAGCCCCACTTATTCACGTA
>CBHWET010000200.1:0-9006 GCA_966112985.1 uncultured bacterium
AAGCCGGTTACGTCGGCGAAGACGTTGAAAACATCATCCTGCGCTTGTTGCAGAACGCGGATTATGATGTGAAGCGCGCCCAGATGGGCATCGTTTACATCGACGAAATCGACAAGATCGCGCGAAAGACCGAGAACGTGTCCATCACGCGCGACGTTTCTGGCGAGGGTGTACAGCAGGCACTGCTGAAAATTCTTGAAGGAACCATCTGCAATGTCCCGCCCCAAGGTGGGCGCAAACATCCGCAGCAGGAATACATTCGCGTCGACACGACGAACATCCTTTTCATCTGCGGCGGCGCATTCGTCGGTTTGGAAAAGATTATTCAACGCCGTCTCGGAAACCGTGTCATGGGCTTCGGTGCGCCGGAACAAGGGCAGAAGATTTCAACGGTCGGACGCGACAAGGTTCTGCAATACGTCGAGCCGGAAGATATCCTCAGCTTCGGTTTTATTCCCGAATTCGTCGGTCGCTTGCCGATGACTACTGTTCTGGAAGAATTGACGGAGGAACAATTGGTCTCCGTTCTTACCGAAACAAAGAATGCGCTGACGAAGCAATTCACGAAGCTCATGATGATGGATGGAGTGGAGCTTCATTTTACTCCAGACGCATTGCGCGAACTGGCGGCGCAAGCGATCAAGAAGGGAACGGGTGCTCGCGCGCTGCGTAGCCTGCTTGAACGGCTGATGCTGGATGTGATGTACGACGTTCCAACGAGCGAGGACATCGCCAGCGTCAAGATCACCAGCGCCGTTGTTCGTGGTGACACTAAACCCGTGATCCGACGCAAAGCGGGTCAAGAAGCGGCCTGATTCCGCCAGCTCGCCTTTATTGTTCCCACCCGGCTGGAGCAGCGCTCGTCAATTTCTCGTAAGTCAGATTTTGCCTGATCGTTGTGCCGCCTGTTCGGAACTGCTTGCCAGAATGCCTCGTGGGGCTTACGAGAGTCACATGCAAATCCCATTGGTGATGACTATCATTGGTCCTGACCGCCCCGGTCTCGTCGGATTACTTTCAACGATCGTTGCCGAGCACGGCGGTAACTGGCTTGAAAGCCGCATGTCACACCTTGCCGGTCAATTTGCTGGCATTCTCCGAATTCACGTTCCGGCGGACAAAGAGCAGGCGCTGATCGCCGCGTTGAAGAACATCGATCCACGCCAGTTGACGGTGGTTGTGTCCGCGGGCGAAAAGAAAGCAGAAAAGCCCACAGAAACTTTAGCGCAGTTGGAAATCGTCGGACATGACCGCCCAGGCATAGTTAAACAGATTTCGCAGGCGCTGTCCCAATACGGTGTCAACGTTGAGGAACTCCATACCGAGTGTGGCAGTGCTCCGATGTCTGGCGAAACACTGTTCAAAGCCAAGGCAAAACTTCACATTCCTGCGGCGTGCAAAACGTCGGAGCTGCGCTCAACGTTGGAGAAAATCGCGCAGGATTTAATGGTCGATTTCTCCTTTCAACCGCTTCAGTGACAAATCGGTGCCAAACGCCGAATCGGCTAAATTTTAGGGGCTAAAAAACCCTCGATTTTCTAATCGGCGCTTTTTTAATGGCTAAATTTTCCTCGATTGGCCAATCGAGATTATTTTGAGCTTTAAATTTTGTCCGATTCGCTAATCGAGGGTTTTTTAACGCCTGAAATTAGCCCGATTAGCGGAGCGAGAGTTTTTTAAGCGCTAAATTTTGCTCGATTCGCTGCGCGAGCATTTTTTAGCGCTTAAATTTTCCTCGATTAGAAAATCTGCCTCTTTTTAACGCTTAGAATTTGCTCGATTGGCGAATCGAAGGTTTTTTAAGCGTTAAAATTATCTCGAACACATTACAGGTGAGGTGGTTAACCCAATTTTCGCGTTTTTAGCACAATTGGACTGAACGTGGTAACCGTTAGCGCCTGCGGCATCGCCACATTTCGTGATTTTTTGTCCGTTTGAGTTCGTCGAATCGACCATGAACTGCCGAATCGCGGTTTTCTTCTGTCTCCTTCCACTCATTCTTTCCGCAAAGCAAATTCCTGAACCCGTTATTCCGGCCGGTGTCGGAGTGAACATTCATTTCATCAAAGGTCAGGAACAGGATCTCGATCGCATCAAGGAAGGCGGGTTCAAATGGGTGCGGATGGACTTCATCTGGGATTACACGGAATCGAAAAAGGGCGAATACGACTTTAGTCCTTACGACGAACTGACCGCGAACCTTGAGAAACGAGGGCTCAGCGCCATCTACATCCTCGATTACTCAAATCATCACTACGAAAAATTGGTCGAAAGCCCCAATCCCATTACCAAGGAACTGGAAAAGCACACTGCATCACCGCAAGGTCCGGAGAGCGTTGAGGCTTTCACACGCTGGGCGGCCGCTGCCGTAAAACATTTCCGCGGCAAGAAGATCGCTTGGGAAATCTGGAACGAGCCGAATATTTTCTTTTGGCGGCCCAAACCAGACGCGAATCAATACACGACTTTGGCGTTGGCCACCGCGAAAGCGATTCGTGCTGCGGACAAGAATGCTACGATTATTGGCCCAGCCACATCGGGTTTTCCGTTCGAGTTTATAGAAACCTTGTTTAAATCCGGTGTGTTGGAATATCTCGATGCCGTCAGCGTCCATCCCTATCGCGGTGATCCGCCAGAAACTGCCACTGCTGATTACAAGAAATTGCGCGCATTGATCGATCAATACGCTCCAACCGGAAAGCAGGTGCCGATTGTTAGCGGCGAATGGGGATATTCTTCGGCCAAAGGACAGTTTTCTCTGGAGACCCAGGCCGATTACGCTGTCCGACAGCAGCTCTCAAATCTATGGAATGGTATCCCGCTTTCCATTTGGTACGACTGGAAAAACGACGGGCCAAAGGAGGATGAAGCTGAACAAAATTTCGGAACGGTTACGACGGACTTACAACCAAAGCCAACCTACATTGCGTTGAAGAAAATGGTTTCAGAGCTGACGGGCTATCGTTTCGATCGCCGGTTGAAGACGGAAAAAAAGAACGACTACGTTTTAATCTTTGGCAAAGAAGGCGGTTCAAAAAAAATTGTATATTGGACCGCCGACGAAAGGCACGATGTGAAAGTCAAAGAACGCTTGCTCACCTTAACAAGCGCTCCGCAGTTTTCATCGTGGCCACAGAAATAACTAGCGGGCGAAGATTTTGCGGATCACATCTTCGATTGGCACCTCTTCGATATCGATGTCTGTGACCGGCAGCTCATCGAGTAACGCCTTGCATACCGGAATTACGCGCTGCCGCTGGACCTTTAATTTGATTGAAGTAGGCGATTGTTCGATGACTTCGCCATATTTGCCGAGATCAGACGCGGAGCCACCTGCGCCGGTACGTTCCACGTCGCATTGAATGGTGATCAATTTGGAGTCGGCAAAACGATCAAAGATTTCTTCCAGGCGTCCATCAAAAAAAATGGTTCCGTGATCGATGATGATGACTCGATCACAGAGTTCCTGGATGTCGGTCATGTAATGGCTTGTCAGCAGGATCGTCGTCTTTTTCTTTGCGTTGTGCGTCTTAAGAAATTCTCGGACAGTTTTTTGCGATACGACATCGAGGCCAATTGTTGGTTCATCGAGGAAAAGAACTTTTGGTTGATGCAACAAGGATGCAATCAACTCCATTTTCATTCGTTCGCCGAGAGACAGCTCGCGAACCATCACATTCATCTTTTCTTTGACCGCAAGAAGCTCTGTCATTTCGCCGACTGTTCGATCGAAGTCGGCCTTTGAGATCCCGTAAATTTTGGCGTTCAGTTCGAGGGACTCAAGCGCGGGAAGATCCCACCACAGCTGATTTTTTTGACCGAGCAGCAAAGCGAATTGCCGTCTGTAACCATCGTGGCGTTCCCATGGAACATAGCCGAGAACACGTGCTTCACCGCTCGTCGGGTACAGCAAACCTGAAAGCATTTTGAGCGTAGTGGTCTTGCCGGCTCCGTTTGGTCCGAGGAAGCCGACGAGTTCGCCCTGCTCAACTTTGAAGCTGACCTCTTTGACGGCGAGCGTCTGCTCGTATTTGCGATGGATAAGTCCACGAAGAGCTCCTGCAAAACCAGGAGCTTTTTTATAAGTACGAAACGCTTTCGTCAGTCCGTTGACTTCAATCGCAGGCATCGTGGTTTGAAGTTGCCGCAAATTCCCGTGCCGTCAAACCCATCAATAATGCGACGATTATCGCATCAACTGCTTTTCCAGATAACTGACTTTTTGACGCACGTTGGAATCGACTTCCATGCGATCTTTGACCAGGCGACAAGCGTGCAAGACGGTACCATGATCGCGTCCACCGAAGGCTTCGCCAATTGTATTCAGTGAGCTTTCGGTCAATTGGCGCGAAAGATACATCGCGATCTGGCGTGGGAACGCAATGTTTTCCGGGCGACGTTTGCTCGTCATGTCGGCAAGACGAATATCAAAATGTTCCGCGACCTTTTTCTGGATCACTTCAATGCTGATCGTGAAGCGCCCCTCTTCATGCAGCACCTCGCGGAGCAGGCCTTCGACCATTTCGAGACTGAGCTTCTTGCCGGTCAATGACGCGTACGAGGCCACGCGGATCAAAGCACCTTCCAGGCGGCGGATGTTTGTGCGAATGCGAGTCGCAAGAAAATTCAGGATATCGTCGGATAATTGAACGCCCATCGATTGCGCCTTCTTTTTCAAAATAGCCAGGCGCGTCTCGACGTCAGGCGGCTGCATGTCGGTTACGAGACCCCATTCAAAACGTGAGACGAGACGATGCTCAAGATTCTGAATTTCCGTCGCCGGACGATCACACGTGAGAACGATCTGTTTGTGTGCTTCGTGCAAAGCATTGAACGTATGGAAAAATTCTTCCTGAATACGTTCCTTACCGGCGAGGAACTGCACGTCATCGATCAGCAATACATCGGTGTTGCGATATTTTTTACGGAACCGGACTAATTGATTGTTCTGCAGTGCGTCGATGAATTCGTTCGTAAACTTTTCGGAGGAAACATACGCAACGCGTGCACCCTTTTTGTGCGCGACAACATGTTGACCGATTGCGTGCAGCAAATGCGTTTTGCCAAGGCCCGTTCCACCATACATGAAAAGCGGATTATAATTTTTGCCCGGAGATTGGGAGACTGCCACAGCGGCGGCGTGGGCCAGGCTGTTGTTTTCACCGACGACGAAAGTGTCGAAGGTATTTTTCGGATTGAAAACGATCTCACCTTTCGCACCGTCTGCCTTTGTCGGAGCGGCCTTTTCGGGTTGCGCTTCTTCGAATTTTGCTCGCGGAGCGTTTACGACGGGGGCGGTAGAACCTGCGGCAATCTGGAACTTCACTTCGAGCGGATGACCAGCCGAGTGAGTGAGAACATCGCGGATCAGTCCAATGTAATTGTCCTTGAGCCACAGCTCGCAGAACTCATCAGCGACTTCAAGGCAGATAGTGTCCTTTTCCAATGCGACCGCCCGAACGGGCATAAACCAAAGATTGTAGAGGTCTGCATTCAACATCGTGCGGAGCAATCCCTGTGCTGACGCCCAGATTTTTTCGGCAGTAGACGGCATGTTCACTCCAAAATTGGTTGCTTTTTCGCAATTATTCACCGCACCTTTTTCAACCACGTTCATTTTCGGTTTTATTAAAATTTCAACAATTTTTTAGTCACGTTGCCCTTTTCAGTTATTCCCCTAGTGCGCGCAATCGTTTCCCTGTGACTTTTTTGCAATGCAAACCCTTTATTTAAGGGCACTTACGCGCGTTTTATTCACCACCGTCAATTTTTTCGTCTTTTTTTGCGCCGACAACGTCTCAAAGCTTTTGGCGGCGAGCTTTTCTAACAAAGTTTCAACGTTCCACGAGGACAACATATTAACTTTTATTCACGAGTTATTCACATCGCGGGAAACCCTTTAATTTCAGGTGTTCTCTGATGTTCCTGACGGGACAAAGGGCTCCGGTTTCTGTAGCATTTTTCACTGATTCTTACGCGTTTTTTAGTGTTCGGTTTTGAGACAATTTTAAACGTCGTAATACAAGAAAAACTCGTACGGGTGAGGGCGCAGCCGGACGGCGTCGGATTCTTTGCGTTTTTGGGTGATCCACATCTCAAGAAAATCGCGCGTGAACACATCCCCTTTCATGAGGAACTCGTGATCTTTTTCGAGATGATCCAATGCTTCGTCGAGACTTCCCGGCATTTGTGGAATTTTTGCGTGCTCTTCCGGCGGCAATTCATACAGGTTTTTGTCCATTGGTTCGCCCGGATCGATCTTGTTCAACACACCATCGAGCCCTGCCATTAGCAAAGCGGTGTAGCAAAGATACGGATTTGCTGCTGGATCGGGCGGACGATACTCAATGCGCTTGGCTTTTGGAGATTCGCTAAACGTCGGAATGCGAATTGCCGCAGAACGATTACGCGCAGAATACGCAAGGTTAACGGGTGCTTCGTAGCCGGGAACCAGACGCTTGTATGAATTCGTCGTTGGATTGCAGATGCCGGCCAATGCTTTTGCGTGTTTTAAAATGCCACCGATATAATACAACGCCATCTGGGACAAACCGGCATATTCACCTCCAGCAAAGAGTGGCTTGCCCTTATTCCACAATGATTGATGCGTATGCATTCCCGAACCGTTGTCACCAAAAAGTGGTTTCGGCATAAAGGTCACAGTTTTGCCATGTTTCTTGGCGACATTTTTGATGATGTATTTGTAAAGCATCATCGTGTCCGCCGTTTTCACCAGCGTATCGAAACGAAAATCAATTTCGGCCTGGCCAGCCGTTGCGACTTCGTGATGTTGCCGCTCCACCTGGATGCCGAGCTGTTCCATCACCAGGCACATTTCGGTACGGATATCCTGTTGCGTATCGACGGGGCCCACCGGGAAATAACCTTCTTTGTGACGAATCTTGTAGCCGAGGTTCGGCATTTCATCGCGACCGACGTTCCAAACGGCTTCTTCAGAATCCACGGAATAAAACGTACCGTTGCTCTTTGAATCATATTGGACGTTGTCGAAAATGAAGAATTCCGCTTCGGGCCCGAACACGGCCGTATCGGCCAGTCCAGTGCTGCGCAAATATTTTTCGCCGCGTTGGGCGATGCCTCGCGGATCACGGTTGTAAGCTTCCTTCGTTCCCGTCTCGGCAATCGTGCAGGTCAGGGAAAGCGTTGGAACTGCCATGAACGGATCAATGAAGGCCGTTGCTGGATCTGGCATCGCCAACATGTCCGATGCTTCGATCGATTTCCAACCGCGGATCGACGAACCATCGAAACCAAAACCTTCTTCGAAAACTTCTTCCGTCAGCTCATTGATTGGCACACTGAAGTGTTGCCATGTTCCAAATGTATCGACGAACTTCACGTCGACCATTCTTGCGCCCTGTTTGCGTGCGTTCTCGATGACGCTTTTCGGCGTGGCTGCTTTCGCGGCCGGATTTTCATTCTTTGCCATAGGTCTGTTAATTTGAACTTTCAGATCACACGGACAATCCTCCGCTCACATGAGCGAGAGGCAAAAAGCTTCTCTTTTTCGGATAACGAACTAAATGCGACTAAAACTGCTGCAGGAACGAAAGTTCCGGCCGATGATTTAAACGGCCTGTTCTCCTCTTTCGTCGGTACGAATGCGGACGGCGTCGTCGATAGGGCTGACAAAAACTTTTCCATCACCAATTTTTCCCGTTTTAGCCGCCTTAACGATAGCATCGACGGCGGATTTCACGAGATGATCGGCGACAACAATCTCCAATTTTATTTTTGGGAGAAAATCGACGGTGTATTCGCTTCCACGATAAATTTCCGTATGTCCCTTTTGACGACCGAAGCCTTTCACTTCCACAACCGTCATCCCGTTGACGCCAATTTCTGCGAGGGCTTCTTTAACTTCTTCCAACTTGAACGGTTTGATGATGGCGTCGATTTTTTTCATATTCCCTTAAAAAAGCGTTTGTGATGTTGATCAATGAGTTTGAGGCTGTAAACACGAAACTCGTTTCACTCGGTTAATTTTTCCAGAAAAACATTTTGAATTTCGCGATGCATCGTGCGTCAATGTGCTTGTTCGAATTAATCACAACACGTATCAAAAAGTAATGTGTTGATTAAGGAAACTTAATAGGTGGTAAAAAGCGCTTGACGCTGATTAGTGGAAATGATTAATTGGACGCGGATTACGAGATAGAATTTCGGGCAAAGTTAAAATTGTTCTTTGATGCCCAACAAGATTTCGATTGCTGTCCGTACAGCAGCGATCGATTAAGCCACGTAGTCCTACGTTGTACCTGAGTTCGAATATTCCCCGGGCTTTTTGGCCTTCCCCAGGCCAACTAGCCCGGTTTTTTTTGCCCTGATGCTCCCTTGTAATGTGCTAGGGACTTTGGTCCCTTTGTTTTGTCCCTGAACACCGCCATTAGAGCGGATTCCCGGCAAGCCCCATTCCTCCAGGCGAATAGAATACTTTTTCTACGCGTTGAAAAACGTTCCCGGCATGCTGAGAAGCGTTTTTGGACGCGTCGAAACGTGTTCTCGACATCCCGAGCGATGTTTTTGACGCGATAAAAAGTACTCGCGGCGTCTCAGAAACGTTTTTTACGCAGTAGAAAAGTACCCCCGACTAGTCGAGAGCGGTTTTCGAATGCGTAAAAAGTGCGTCCGACTTGCCGAGAAGGGTTTTTGGACGACAGAAAAAGTATTCTCGGGGAGTCGAGAATGGTTTTTGCGCGGGAAAAAGTGCTCTCGACATGTCCAGCGATGTTTTCCACGCGTTCGAAAACCCTTCTTGACCCTCCAAGAGCACTTTTCGACGGCGTAAAAAACGTTGCCGGGATGCCGAGAGCACTTTCCACGCGGGCAATTTTTGTCCGATATCGGGGCCGGCCCGGCAATCCAGTTGTTCCGGTTGAGATTACGAAACCGACGAAATACGAGTAGAGCACAATATTCAGCAGCGAACCCAGTCAGTGAATTGAATTTCCACAAACCTCGTCGGAGATTGTTAGAGGTATGAAA
>CBHWET010000201.1:0-8959 GCA_966112985.1 uncultured bacterium
TTTTGACTTTCTCTCTGGCTCCTGTTTCATTTGTCGAAATGCCAGGTCTAATTGCCATTGTCGGTCGTCCGAATGTAGGGAAGTCCGCGCTCTTCAACCGAATCGTCGGTAAACGCATCGCCATCGTTCACGATGAACCTGGTGTCACCCGTGATCGTGTCGTGGCGGAAGGGGAATGGCATGGCCGTCCTTTTACGCTCGTGGATACAGGCGGTATCGGTCTTTTGCGCAAAGAAAAAGCCGCCGACGTCATTTCCAAAGCCGCGCTCGAACAGGTCGAACTCGCTATCGAAGCGGCCAACGCCATTATCCTCGTCGTGAACGTGCAGGAAGGCATTGTGCCGCTCGACGCCGAAGTCGCACAGCGGTTGCGTCGTTCCAAAAAGCCCGTGCTCGTCGCGGTGAACAAAGTCGACAACACTCGCTTCGAATCGGGAACGGGCGAATTTTCACAACTCGGTTTTGACAAAATCTTTCCAGTCACCGCGATTCATGGCCACGGTGTCGAAGAATTGATGGCCGCGGTGATGGCGTATCTTCCGGTTGAGCCAGTCGTCGTTGAACCGGTTGCCGAACCGGTCGAAGGAGAAGAAGGCGTCGAAACACCAAAGAAAAAAGAGCCTCTCAAGCTGGCGATCGTCGGACGCCCTAACGTCGGCAAGTCATCCATCATTAATGCGCTCACGAAATCTGAGCGCGTCATTGTCAGCCCAATTCCCGGCACAACACGCGATGCCGTGGATGTTCCTTTCGAAGTCGAAACCGAAGGTGTGCGTGAGAAATACATTCTCATCGATACCGCCGGTGTGCGACAGGAACGGCGTGTTGATAACTCCATCGAGTTTTACAGCATCAAACGTACGGAAGATTCCATCGCCCGCTGCGACATTGTAGTGTTTGTTCTTGATGCCGAGGCCGGCGTGACCATGCAGGATAAAAAGGTTTGCGACAAAATCGTCGAGGAACGCAAGGCCTGCATCATCGTCGTTAACAAATGGGATTTATTTCAGGAAAAAGTCGAAAGCGCGCGCATCGACGAAATCGAACGCCGTAATTCCAAAGAAATGAAACATGCGCCGAAGCAAATGACGACGCTCTCGGAATTTGCGGAGTGGGTGCAGAAACATTTGTTCTTCCTCGATTACGCGCCGGTCATTTTTACCTCGGCTAAATCCGGATTCCATCTGGATCGCTTGCTTGAAGCCGTCCGTTATCTCGCCGCGCAGCTGCAGCAAAAGATTCCGACGTCGATTCTCAACCGCACGCTGCACGAAGCTATCGAAGCGCGCCAGCCGGTAAGTTCGCACGGTCATCGCCTGAAATTTTTCTACGCGACACAAGTCCGCCAGGCGCCGCCGACCTTTTTGCTTTTCGTCAATCGCGACGACCTGTTCACTGACGTCTACAAAAAATATCTCGAACGCGAGATGCGGAAGAAATTCGGTTACGAAGGTTGTCCGATCCTGCTTGTTCCGAAAGAACGTCCGAAAACGATCGAGCCTGTGCGCAAGTTCAAACCGCGTCCCGGCCATCGCGAAGAGCAGTCCAAGAAACCGCGCCACAGCCGCCGCCGCTGAAATCCGTAGCCGCCGAGGTAACGAGGCGGATTTCTGTAAAAACTCTGGTAACGCCATACCCGTGAACAATCGTTCGGGCCGGTATGCTACGTGGACATGATGTATTTTTCGTCTTCTGCGCCGCGCCCGCGAATATTGAAGCATTCCTGTCGCCTTCTCCTTTTCTTGCGTCTTTGCGTCTTCGTTGTTCAGCCCTGCGAGAAAAAAGTCCTCAAAAACGACGTGGAAAATTCGTCGGAAAATTTTCTCCGCACATTCCCGAGATGAAATTATCCGCAGCAAATTTTCCGGAGCCTTCCCCAGGATGGCGAGGTGGCCGGAAAATTTTCCGACGCCCAAAACGAAATGGAACAACCTCGGGAAAATTTTCCCGAACCCGCCCCATGATGGGAAGACCGTGGAAAAATTTTCCCGGATGAATTCCGAGATGGGAACGTCGTGGGAAAATTTTCCGACGTCTTTTATGGAATGGAAATCTCTCGGGAAAATTTTCCCAGGGAAATTCCGAAGTGTTTTCGCGGCCGGAAAATTTTCCATCGTCTGCACCCACCTGTAAATCAGCGGGTTAGGAGAAATGGCTATTTTTGACCATCCACGGGCAGGGTTTTTCGATCCGGACCGAACCTGGCGGGACTCGCGGCGGTATTTTTGGTGACATTTCGCCTCGAGATTTCCGTAATCGTGACGTGCTGGGTGCAAATGATTGATAACGGGAGTGCATCTGACTTTTCCGCGATCCCTGCGATTGTGCTCGGTGCAACGACGCGGTTGGAGAAGTGCTGCCCCTCTCGTCTGATGGAAACTTCACGTTGTTTGGTGCATAGAACGATTTCTTTAAAAAATTGTTGCGTAGTCAAATGGCTACATGTAGTTATGTAGCTAAATAGCTACATAATGAATCGACGAAGAGATGTTTTCCAGGCGATCGCGGACCCGACAAGAAGGGCGATACTTCTTTTGGTGGCTTCGCAATCGATGACGGCGGGCGTCATTGCCTCAAACTTTGATACAGCACGTCCGACTGTTTCCAAACATTTGCAAATACTCACGGAGTGCGAATTGCTGGCACAGGAACAAAACGGCAGGGAAATCTATTATCAATTGAATCCAGAAAAGATGAAGGAAATCGCGGACTTCATTCAACCGTTCCGCAAATTGTGGGATGACCGGTTTAACAAACTGGAATCCGTCATGAAGAACTACAAACCGAAGAAATAGAATACTATGGAACTCAAAACGAAAGTTAATGCCGAACAGGGCAAGCACGATCTGGTCATTACAAGGGAATTCAATTTGCCCCTGGAATTACTCTTCAAAGCGTATGTCGAACCGGAGATTGTTGAGCAATGGATGGGGACGAAAGTCGTGAAACTCGAGAATAGAAAACATGGCGGATGGCAATTTGAAACAAAGGATCCGCAGGGAAAGGTGGTATTTCAGGCCAACGGCGTGATCCATGAATTTGTTCCGAATCGAAAAATCACGCGCACCTTCGAAATGGAGAACGCGCCTTTCGGTGTTCAGCTCGAGTTTCTGGAATTTGAGCAAGTTACCGCTGACACGAGCAGACTCACCATGCACGTCGTGTACAGGTCAGCGGCGCATCGCGATCGGATGCTGCAATTGCCGTTCGCTCAAGGCATCAACATGGCGCATAACCGATTGCAAGACATCGTGGGGAAATTGAAATAGGCGCCATGGCAAAGCGGAATAAAATCATCTATTGGGTTTCTACGCTCTGGCTTGCGTTAGGAATGGTTTCGACCGGCGCAGTGCAGTTGTCCAAAGTGAAAGCTGAAGTAGATAGCATCACGCACCTGGGCTATCCGGTATATCTTTTAACAATACTCGGTATTTGGAAAATGTTGGGAGTCATCGCCGTGTTGGTTCCTCGATTACCTTTGCTGAAGGAATGGGCGTATGCGGGCTTTTTCTTTGCGATGTCCGGAGCAGCGTTTTCACACGCGGCAATGGGCGACTCCGTCAAAGAAACACTTCCGTCGTTACTATTGCTGACTCTCGCTGTGGTATCGTGGTATTTCAGGCCTGCGGATAGAAGGACGATTTCAGTTAACCAACAAATTATACAATGAACCGCACTAAAAAGACGTTGTCTTCACAACAACGTGAAGAACTACTCAAAACGTTGAAAACGCGTTTTGAGAAAAACATGAACCGCCACAAAAGGATTGAATGGGCTCAGGTGCAGGCAAAGCTGGATGCGGCTCCAGAAAAACTCTGGTCGCTCAGTGAAATGGAAGCGACGGGAGGTGAACCGGATGTTGTTGGATTTGATAAGAAAGCGGGGGAATACGTTTTTTACGATTGTTCGGCGGAAAGTCCTAAAGGCCGCGCCAGCGTTTGCTACGATCGTGAAGGGCTGGAGTCGCGGAAAGAACATAAGCCGGCGAATAATGCCATCGATATGGCTGCAGCGATGGGTATTGAGCTTCTGACGGAAGAACAATATCGCGAGCTTCAAACGTTGGGAAATTTCGATTGTAAAACATCCAGTTGGTTGAAAACGCCGGCGGAGATCAGAAAGTTGGGTGGGGCTATTTTTGGCGACCGACGCTTTGGTCGCGTCTTCGTGTATCACAATGGCGCGCAGTCTTACTATAGCGGTCGAGGGTTTCGTGGTTGGTTAAAAGTTTAGTTTCATCGCGGGTTCGCACAGCACTTTCACCTAGTTTCAGATTCTGACCAGCGCAACGCAACGGCGTTGGGGACTTCGAGGCCTTTGTTCGCGCTGTGCGGCAAGGGATTGCGGCTTTGTCTTCCCGGTTGCTCATCTCAGAAATGGTGTCCGTCTCCCGCCCGGTCTCTTCGATTTCCGAATTTTGACGCAATTCCAATACCTCGCGGACGCCCGGATTCACAGAAATTGGTGCGATTTGGCCCGCCGATTTCCTTCAAAATAAAAAAATCTCACACCGACAAACCCCAATAAAATCAATGGTTCCATGAGGGGGCGCGAGCTGTCGACATCTGACGCCCTTACGCACGGTTCGGAAATATGTGAAAACATAGCCCGTTCGGTTTGGAATGAACCAGACCGGCAAAAAGAAAGATAAAATATATGCAACAAAATATACCAAAATCACAACCGGACCTGCTCTCGTTAGCAGGTGTTATTCACATCGGTGCAACAAATAATGGCGCGAGCATTCCGCTGCTGCAAAATCCTGCAACAGCAATTGCCGCAGACATTGAGGCGTTGTCCACCGCACGTAACAATCATGAACAGGCGAAATTGACGCTCGCGGAGAAAAACGCGCTGGTCGATTCAATCATGGAAGCGGGCCGTCTCAAGATGACCATTGGCCGCGATATTCTGAAACCACACCTTGGTTACGAATATAACGACAAATATACTGCCATTGGTCTTTTCGGCTCCTCCGTGATCCCACGCGATGTCGTCGGTGTGCAATCCACGCTCGGCGCTTTCAAAGGTTTCTTTGAGGCGAATGCGGCGTTGGAACATGCGGACCTCGATATCACTGCGACGTACTACGGATCGTTGTACGACCAGTTGCTTGCAGCACGTGGCGACGTCAACGCGCAAAAGAAAATCGTCGACGATGCCATGGCTGTGCGCGACACGAAAGCGGAGCAACTCCGCAAACGTGTTCGCTGGGTCATTAATGAACTCGAGCAATGTCTTGATCCGCTCAGTTCGCTGTGGACGGCGTTTGGCTTGAACAAACCTGGTGCGCTGGAAACACCGGATGCACCAGAGCAACTCAAAGCAACGTTGATCGGCCCGACGGCGGTGGCGTTGAAATGGGAGCCGGCGACACGCGCAGAATATTATCGCGTGTTCAAGAAGGTCGTTGGTGTCGACGACGATTTCGTCGCCGTCGGTTCACCTGCGGACATCGATTTCACGATCGAAAATCTGCCGGCCAACGCAACGATCGAGATTCAAATCTCGGCAATCAACAACGGAGGTGAGAGCGCACGTTCTACGAGCGTCACGGTCGTTACTCATGCGTAACGACGACTAAAGGCGGGGAGGCTAGGGGCAATGGGAAAATGGCGGAGTCGTCGCAAGGCGGCTCCGCCTCAATTTTTTAGGCGATTTCGACACATTACTGTCCGCGGGTGAGGAGCCACGTAGCGTTGTACCGTTTAAGTCTTTTATTTGACATGAACGGGTGGATTTATGCGGCTGGCTGCGATGGAGCTGCGGCCAAAAAGGGTGTTTAGCGTGTTTTTGTGGCGACGGTGACTTTCTGGTTAAAAAATGGCAGAATTTTTCCCTTCGGGAGGCCGTTGTATTGAGAGCACTCAGGGGTTCCCTGATTACGGCCGGATTTTGTTCACCAGAGTATTTTCTACTTATTCACAAACCTCAACAAAACTGCGGTAGTATTAGGGGTTTTTGCTACTGGACTATGGGAATAAGTCCTGAATAAATTTTTTCGGAAATCTTCTTGAAACCACTACATATGGTGGTAACGTCGGAATTGCTCCCCAATTTATGGGGTGTTTCCACTGGAAATACGCCACACATAGGGGAGCTTTCGTCCCGCTAAGTGGTTTGGCGTGGACCTCCGGAAACCGTAACTTTAAGGAAAAGGTAAAGCAATGATCGACGCACGCGATGAAGTCCTGTCGCCCAAACAATCTCAGACCCGCCGTTCCTCTTCAAAATTGTCCGCCAACCGACCCGGGACAAGCCGCGTTTCCGCCGGCAAAAAGAGTCTCCGCGTAAAGCGCGTTTTCAGTGACGCGAAGGTCAAGCCATTCGACCAGATCGAATGGGACAAACGCACGGCTGAAATCACTGATGACTCCGGCAAAGTCATTTTCAAGCAGGAGAACGTTGAGGTGCCGAAGAGTTGGTCCGTTTTGGCAACGAAGGTTGTTGTCTCGAAATATTTCTACGGCGAACAGAACACATCCGAACGCGAAACGAGCGTTCGCCAGTTGATCAACCGCGTCACCCGCACGATCGCCGATTGGGGTGTTCGCGATGGTTACTTCACCAAAGAAGAAGGTGAAGTGTTTTATGATGAACTTACCTGGCTCTGCGTGAACCAATACGGCGCGTTCAATTCGCCGGTTTGGTTTAACGTCGGTCTCTATCATCAATACGGCGTCGGTAAAGATTCTGCGAAGGGCAATTGGTTCGTCAATCGCAAGACCAAGCAGGCCGAACGTGCTTCGACCCAATACGAATATCCGCAAGGCAGCGCGTGCTTCATCCAGGCGGTCGAAGACAACATGGAAAGCATCATGCATCTCGCTTACAGCGAAGCGATGCTCTTCAAATACGGATCCGGCACGGGCACGGATTTGTCTCCGATTCGTTCCAGCCGCGAAAAATTGAGCGGTGGTGGACGTCCGAGTGGTCCGATGAGCTTCCTGAAAGTCTATGATCAGGTTGCGAACGTCGTGAAGTCCGGCGGCAAGACACGCCGCGCAGCGAAGATGAACACGTTGCGCGACTGGCACGGTGACATTGAAGAATTTATTGATGCCAAGCAGAAAGAGGAGAAGAAGGCGTGGGCATTGATCGAGCAGGGCTACAACGGTTCTTACAATGGCGAAGCCTACGGCAGCGTCATGTATCAGAACGAAAACCTGTCGGTCCGCGCTTCTGACGAATTCATGCAGGCAGCCATCGATGGCAAGGAATGGTGGACGAAGGGCGTCAAAGGCCAGCCGCTGCAAAAGAAAGATGCGAGCACGTTGTTGAACAAGATCGCTGAAGGCACATGGATCTGCGGCGACCCAGGATTGCAATATGACGGTGCGATTCAGAAGTGGCACACCTGCAAAGGAACGGAACCGATTCATTCCACGAATCCTTGTTCCGAATACGTTTTCCTTAATAACACAGCCTGTAACCTCGCTTCCTTGAACTTGATGAAGTTCAAGCGCGAAGACGGCGTGTTCGATATCGAACGTTTCAAGGCTGCGGTTCGCATTTACATCACCGCGCAGGAAATCGTCGTGGATAACGCGAGCTATCCAACGAAGGAAATTGCTGAGAACTCACACATCTTCCGCACGCTTGGCCTCGGTTACGCGAACCTTGGTTCGTTGATCATGAGCTATGGCTTTGGTTATGACTCCGACGCAGGTCGCGCGCTCGCTGGTGCAATCACCGCGACGATGACCGGTCAGGCTTACGAAACCTCGGCTGAAATTGCTTCGGTGATGGGAGCATTTGCCGGTTACAAAGATGCACGTTGCTCTGGTGTTTCCAAGACGGTGGCGAAAGACAACGTGGAGTCGATGCTCGGTGTTATCAAACAGCATCGCGAAGCGGTTGAAGAAATCCAGCCGAGCAAAGAATTCAATTACCTCAAGGAAGAAGCCCGTAATTGCTGGAACCGCGCATTGGCCAGCGGCATGCAATACGGCTATCGCAATGCCCAAGTGACGGTGCTCGCGCCGACCGGAACAATTGCGTTCCTGATGGATTGCGACACAACGGGTGTTGAGCCCGACATCGCTTTGGTGAAGTACAAGCTTCTCGCCGGCGGTGGCATGCTGAAGATCGTGAACCGCGGTGTTGGTGATGCGTTGCGTCGCCTCGGTTATGCGGAAAGCGAAATTACATCGATCCTCGCACACATCGAGAAGCATGACACGATCGAAGACGTCGAAGAAAATGGTACGACGATCAAGAGCGGTCTGCGTCAGGAACACCTGCAGGTTTTTGATTGCGCATTCAAAGCAGCGAAAGGCAAGCGGAGCATTGGTTACATGGCTCACTTGAAAATGATGGCGGCCGCACAACCGTTCATCTCTGGTGCGATTTCCAAGACTGTCAACCTGCCGAACGATGCGACTGTCGCGGACATCCGCAATGCTTACGTCGATGCGTGGAAGATGGGTTTGAAGTGCGTCGCGATTTATCGTGACGGCTCGAAGCGTTCGCAACCGCTGAACACGAAGAAAACCAACGAAGGCGGCGAAAAAGCTGAAGTCAGTAATGCACAGGTGCAGACGCTCGAAACTCGCATCAAAGAACTGGAAGCGGAAACGAGCAAGCTGAAGGAAGTCGCGGGGCAGCCGCTGCGTCGTCGCTTGAGCGATACGCGCGCTGCGCTGACTCACAAATTCGACATCGCCGGTCACGAAGGTTACCTGCACGTCGGTTTGTTCGAAGACGGCCAGCCGGGCGAACTCTTCATCACGATGGCGAAGGAAGGGTCTACGATTGGCGGTTTGATGGATTCCATCGGAACGCTCACCAGTATGGCCTTGCAATACGGTGTGCCTCTCGAAGCGCTCGTGAAGAAATTCGCGCACCAACGCTTTGAACCAAGCGGTTTCACGAAGAACCCGGATATCCGCAATGCATCGTCGATCATCGACTATGTCTTCCGCTGGATGGCCTGCCAGTTCATTCCTGGTTACCGCGA
>CBHWET010000202.1:0-8941 GCA_966112985.1 uncultured bacterium
AGTGTTACCCATGTCTTGAACCAAATCTGTTACCTATCTCCTGAACCTGCACCTGAAGTTTGAAGTTCATTTGGCCTGCGGCGCAGTTAAGGCAAAGCGTTCAGCAATCAGTTATCGGCGTTGCTGGGCGCAGGAAGGGAGTTGATGCGGAAAGCTGAATGGCTGACCGCTAAAGCTCCAAAGCCGGTAGCAAAACGAAAGGTAAATATTATGAAACAAAAACAAGTAAATACGATCAGCTCGGCGACTAATGCCGCGCAGTTGATCATCGGTGGCATTACGGAGCTCAATGCCTCGGTTCCCCTGCACTATTCAACGCAGGAGAGCATTAATGCAGAGCTAACTAACCTGATCATGGCGTGCGGTAACCATGAGCAATCGAAACAAGTCAAGGCGACCCGCCGCAACGCTTTGGTCGACAATATTAATGAGGTGCAAAAGTTTGTCCGTTGCACGCGTGACATCATCAAAATGACACTCGGCAACGTATACAACGATCTGTGGACTGCTCTCGGCTTCCACGACTCGCTCGCTGTGTCGGATGATCCGGAGGAGCTGTTGCGCATGCTGCAGGCGATCAATTCGCATCTGACGAACAATCCGTCACTGGAGGTGCCTACGCTGATGACAGCGGCTCGTGCGCAAACGCTGCACGACGCGCTCGTTGCGGCGCAACAGGCAGTGGCTTCGCAGGAGGCGGTTGTCGAAGGATTGAGGACGTCGCGTGATGCGAAGTTGGAAGTGCTGCGTAAGCGGATCAGCGGGGTGTTCCAGGAATTGCGGATGCAATTGGGACCACTTGATGAACGCTGGCTGACATTCGGCTTCAATATGCCGGGTGCCGATGAAACGCCAGAGATGCCGACAGGACTGATCGCGACGTTGATCGGACCGACAGCGGTAGCGTTGAAATGGGAAGCAGCGGAACGCGCAGCTTACTATCGCATCTACAAGAAAGTAACCGGCGTCGACGAACAGTTCGTTGCAGTTGGTTCACCTGCGGACCTCGATTTCACAATCGAGAATCTGCCGGCGAATGCGACGGTCGAAATCCAGATCACGGCGGTAAATACAGGAGGTGAAAGCTCACGAACCGAAGCGGTGACGGTTGTGATGCACGCTTAACACAGGTGAGCGGGTAAGCGGGTGAGCCGGTAAGCGGGAAAGGGAGAAAAGGAGCAGAGGAGCATGAGAGAACAGAGCGGAGTCGTCGAAAGGCGGCTCCGCTTTTTATTTCTGTAGCGGCGGTGTCTCACCTCCGGTGGCATTCGAATCTCGGAAAAATTTGCGACGGTCAGAGACCGCCGCTACAAGAAGTTGGAGTTCACGCTTTAGCGTGCGGGCAAGAAGGGACAACGTAAACGTTGAACTCCAACAAAAAAGCCGTCTCGGGAACCGAGGCGGCTTTGTTTACAAATGAAAAAGGGCTTAAGCAGCCTTTGAAATAGTTTTGCTCTCAAGGGCAGCGAGCAGGCTTTCAAAAATCAATTTGCCATCCACGCAACCCAGAACCGTTTCACTGGCACGCTCAGGATGCGGCATCAGGCCGGCAACGTTACGACGTTCATTGCAGACACCAGCGATATTCAGCACAGAGCCGTTTGGATTCGATTGCTCTGTTGCTTCGCCCTTTTCATTCACGTACTGCCACAGGATCTGCTTATTTGCCTTCAACTTTTCAATCGTTGCGTCGTCAGCGAAGTAGCAGCCTTCACCATGAGCGATCGGAACGCGCATCAGCTTGTCGGCCGGAATCTTGTTCGTGAATGGAGAATCGGTTGTCGCGGTCTTCAGGAAAACATTTTCGCAACGGAACTGGAGTGAACGATTGCGAATCAGAGCCCCCGGGAGCAAACCAGCTTCACACAGGATTTGAAATCCATTGCAGACACCGAGAACAGGACCGCCATTCGCAGCAAACTGTTGCACCGCCTGCATAATGGGGCTGAAGCGTGCAATCGCGCCGGTGCGGAGGTAATCGCCGTAACTAAATCCGCCCGGAACGAGGACAGCATCGAATCCAGCAAGTGAACTGTCTTTGTGCCAGACGAGGCTGGCGGAATGACCAAACACGTTCTTCATGACGTGAACGAGGTCCTGATCGCAGTTCGAACCGGGAAATTGTAAAACGGCGAAATTCATAGCGCGTTAATGTGCCACAAGGCGGCGTTTCGGATAGGGAAATTTACTGAGCGGTTCAGTCAACGATCTCGAACTTATAGTCTTCGATGACGGGGTTGCTCAAGATCTTGTGGCAGGCGTCGTCGATCTGTTTGCGCCATGAATCTTTGTCGCCTGCGGGCAATTCGATTTCGAGATATTTGCCAACATGCACGGCGCCAATGCCTTTATAACCCATGTGATCAAGGGCGTTTTGAACGGTCTTACCCTGCGGATCAAGAACAGCTTTTTTCGGTGTAATGATAATTTTGGCTTTCATGGAAAATCGACGCGCCTGGACGCGGTGCAACGGGCGCGATGTTAGGAAACAAACCGCAAGATGCCAGTTTTTTTTCAACATTCGTCGGCGGTGTTTCGATCGGGAAAAGGGCTCCTCCGCTGCATTTTTAACAATTGCGTGATATTGCCGATTTCAATTAAGGTATTCGCTCTGTTTGCCCGCCTATGAAAGTTAAAACACCCCTAATCCAGTCGATTGTTTGCCTCTTCATTTTTACCATGACTCCTGCGTTACACGCACAAACGTGTGTCGCGCAGCCGTCTGGACTCGTCGGGTCGTGGACCGGCGACGGAACGGCGGTGGACCTGATTTCCACGAACCACGGAACCCTGGTCGGCAACGCGACATACACCAACGGGAATGTTAATGCCGGATTCGTGTTGGATGGCGATAGAGACGGCATTTACCTGGGCAACGCCGGCGCCCTTAAAGTTCAAAATTTCACGATAGAAACCTGGCTGCGGCGAACCAGCACGAATGTCGTCACCCTGGATTCGACGGCACATGCGCATCTGCTTACTTTTGGGCTGGGCGGCTACGTATTCGGAATTAAAAATGATGGCCGTATTGACCTCGGGAATGTTGGAAACAATGAAGTGGCTACTTCGGCGGTCATCACGGACACGAACTTCCATCACGTTGCTGTGACCAAGACAAATTCATCCGTCACGTTCTACGTCGACGGGGTCGCTGTGAGTTCCCCTACCTATAACACGACGTTCTCTTTCATAACCCCGGCAGCAATCGGATTTAATGCGTCCGCTGGAGCAGGAGCTTCAAATAGCTTTCTCGGCGTCATTGATGAAATGAGTTTTTATACTCGCGCGCTGTCATCTACCGAAATTCAGTCGGTCGTTAATGCGAGCACCTATGGCAAGTGTCGTTTTGCGCCGGCCATTACACAACATCCTCAGTCAGTGCTGGCGAATACAGGCGACACTGTTTCGTTTACCGTTATGGCTTCAGGCACGCCGCTGTTGTATTACCAATGGACCTGCAATGGGACTAATATGGCCGGTGCGACCAGTACAATTCTCGCCATTACAAATGTGACCAGCGCCAATGTGGGCGCGTACAACGTCACCGTCACCAACGGTGCTGGATTTGCCACGAGTTCAAACGCAAACCTCGTTCTTGCCGACAACCAATCGTGCGTTGCGCAACCGTCCGGACTCGTCGGGGCTTGGACCGGAGATGGAACGGCGTTGGACCTCATTTCAACAAACCACGGGACTCTGGTAGGCAACGCAACATATGCTAATGCGAAGGTTAATTCCGGGTTTCAACTCGACGGCGATAGGGATGGCATTTACCTCGGCAGCGCCGGTGCCCTTAAAGTTCAAAATTTTACAATAGAAACCTGGCTGCGACGAACCAGCACGAACGTCGTTACGTTGGATTCAACGGCACATGCGCATCTGCTTACGTTTGGGATTGGCGGGTATGTATTTGGAATCAAGGACGATGGCCGTATCGACCTCGGAAATGTCGGCAACAATGAAGTGACTACCTCGGCGGTTATCACCGACACGAACTTCCATCACGTTGCCGTAACAAAAACCAATTCATCGGTCACGTTCTACGTCGATGGAGTCGTAATCAGTTCGCCTACATATAACACGACCTTCACATTTAATACTCCAGTAGCCATCGGTTACAACGCCTCAGCCGGGGCTGGAGCTTCGAACAGCTTTCTCGGCGTCATCGATGAAATGAGTTTTTACAATCGCGCCCTGTCGTCAACAGAAATCCAGTCGATCGTTAACGCAAGCGCTTCCGGGAAGTGCCGTTTTGCACCCGCAATTGCACAACACCCTAAATCAGTGCTGGCGAACCCTGGCGACACCGTTTCGTTTACCGTTTCGGCTTCGGGCACAGCGCCGTTGTACTATCAATGGACCTGCAATGGCACGAATCTAGCCGGTGCAACCAATTCGATTCTCGTTCTTACGAATTTAACGGTGGCCAACGTGGGCGCGTACAACGTCACAGTCACCAACAGTGTTGGATATCTCACAAGCTCAAACGCCAACCTGGTTCTCGTAACGAACCAATCGTGCGTCGCACCACAACAAGAAATCGTTGGCTGGTGGAATGCGGAGGGGCACACCGTAAACCTTGTCGACACGAGCGCGGGCGTATTGGTTGGAAATGCAACGTATACGAATGGGGTTGTCGGGCAGGCATTCTCTCTCGACGGTAGCGGTGACGCAGTGAACGTCGGCAATCCAACAACCTTGCAGCTTCAAAATTTCACCATTGAAGCGTGGATCAAACGCGGTCTCACCAATAAGGCTTCCCAGACGGCCGGCAGCGGCGGAGTCATTTTCGGCTATGGCAGCAATGGCTATGCTTTGGTGCTGCAGGATGATGGACGTTTAGCGCTCTCCAAGGCCGGGAGCAGCGGTGTCTTTTCCACGAACGCCATCAACGACACGAACTTCCATCACGTTGCGGTTACGAAGACGAATTCGACTGTGTATTTTTACATTGATGGAGTCGGGGTCCTCTCCAGCGCTTACGATCCAGGGTTCACCTTCACGACGTCAGCCGCAATCGGAGCTAAAGGAGACGACTACACGGGAGGTTTCCTGGGCACCATCGACGAATTAAGCATTTATAACCGGGCTCTGTCGGCATCTCAAATTCAAGCCCTTTACAATGCCGGAAGCTCAGGTAAATGCAGCCTTCCGGCCATTATCATTAATCCTGAAAGCCAGGCTATCGTGCCGAACAATTTTCAGTCGACTCTGATGAGCGGCGTCGCAATCGGTTCTGTGCCCGTTGGCTTTCAATGGTATTTCAATGGTACCAATCTTCCTGCCGCCACGAATTCAATGCTTCGGCTTGCAGATGTGACGTCCAGTGAGCTGGGCTCGTATTACTTCACATTCACGAATCCTTTCGGCGCTGTTACCAGCCAGGTGGCAATCCTTAGCGCTGAAACAAATGCGTGCACCGCGCCATCCTCGGGACTGATCGCCTGGTGGCCAGCAAATGGAATCGCAAACGACGCGGCTGAGAAATTCAGCCCGACCATAAAAGGAAACGCTACCTACACCAGAGGCAAGTCGGGCTATGGCTTTTTGTTCGACGGGCAGGGCGATGCAGTTGATGTCGGCAACCCAAGTGAACTTCAACGCCAGAACTTCACGATCGAAGCCTGGGTAAAACGCAATAATACAATCAAAGCGTCACAAACCGCTGGCGGAGGTCTGTTTTTGGCGGGTGGCGACCATGGATACGCATTTGGTATGACCGATGCCGGGAATCTGTTGCTAAGCAAAGTGGGAGTTGACGGAGTGTTTTCCACTTTCACGATTACGGATACAAACTTCCACCACGTTGCCGTAACGAGGACAAATGGTGTCGTCATCTTCTATAAAGATGGCGTCGCCTCGGGTTCATTAAGTTATTCAACGCAATTTGAATTCACAAAACCCATTTGTATCGGAGCATTAAGCGACTTAACGGCTGGTTGTTTTATCGGCGTTATAGATGAGTTGGCTATTTATAGCCGTATTCTCGGAGCTTCTGAAATTCAAAGCATTTACAATGCAGGTTCAGGCGGAAAATGTGTATTACCGCCTTCCATTATCTCTCAACCCCAAAGCTTGCAAATCGCTGCCGGGTCTACAGCGCAATTAGCAGTCATGGTGGAAACGGCCCATCCAGTGACTTACCAGTGGTGGTTCGAAAGCATCGTTTTGAGTGGTCGAACGAGTTCGTCTCTTGTAATCACCAATGCACAAACAACGAACGGAGGAAATTACTTCGTGGTCGTTAGCAACACGCTCGGAGTTTTAACGAGCGCCGTGGCACAATTGACAGTTGTGGTTCCGCCCAGCATCACGAACCAGCCCACGAATCAAGTAGTCGTCGCCGGAGCCACAACAACGTTCTCCGCTTCGCTGCAGGGAAGCCAACCCCTGAACTACCAGTGGTTCTTCAATGGCACGGCGATCATCGGTGGGACGAACGCAACTTTGATCATTTCAAACACCCTGCCCGAAAACGTTGGAACCTATCAATTGATCGTCACGAACTCTGTCGGCGCAACAACGAGCAGCATCGTTACTTTGAATTTGAACCCTCTAATTAAGGTCGCCGGCCTGATTGGCTCGAGTTTCAATTTCACGAACAGCAATTCAGTCCCGGTGCAAATCCTTACCACGTCGAGCAATGCGGCGATTTTTTATACACTTGATGGCACGACGCCGGACTTCAATGCTCGGACATACACAGGTCCTTTCAACCTCACGAACGCGACGACCATACGCGCCATCGTTTACGACACAAATTTCAATACGTTCGAAAGTTCGCCTGTTTCAGTAGCTCTTTGGTTTTATTATCCATTAACGATAAGCAATCCCGGGGGAGGCACTGTTTCGCTGAGCCCAACGGGCGGCGTTTACTGGAATGGAACTACCGTGCAATTGACTGCGACACCGACAAACGGTTGGACGTTTTTGCGATGGTCTGGCGATGCAACGGGCACAAACTCCGTGGTCTCCGTAACGATGGATCGTGCAAAGACGGTTCAACCCATCTTCGGCACAACAATTTCGGCTGCGACGAACCAAAATGGTGTGATTAAATTCAATCCGTCTCTCTCGACGTATCCATTTGGTGGTCTTGTGCAAATTGCGGGGATTCCGAACTCCGGTTATTCATTCGGACTGTGGGGCGGTAGTGCAACAGGCAACACCAATCCGTTGCCGTTTATTGTCACGAACCCAACTCCCTCAATTTCAGCTTTGTTTTCAACTCTGACGGCCGGCAGATACTCGCTGGTTGTGGTTCCTAACGGCCAAGGCACCGTCACCGTCACCCCCCGGTCCAACGTCTATACGAATGGTGATGTCGTGACCGTCACGGCAAATCCAATTGGCACCAACCAATTTCTCGGTTGGAGTGGAGATGCAAGCGGGACGAATAATCCACTGAGTGTCACGATGAACGGAAGCAAAGTGATTTATGCAAACTTCCGCGGCGGCGATTATCCGCTTAAATTGAATGCAACAATTCTAACAAATAACGGATTTGTCTTTGTCTTATCAGGCGAGCCTCAAACGACGATTGGCATTGAAAGTTCCAGTAATCTGTTGACTTGGCTTCCTGTTGCTGCAGTAACAAATACGAATGGCACGGTGCAAGTCAGCGATTCCACTGCGACAAACTCAGCGCAGAAGTTTTATCGGGCAGTAGCGCAGTAATGACTGAGCGAAGACCGTCTTGTCGCAACGAGAGTTCTTTTCTTGCCATTACGGGCAACTTACAGAATCTTTTCAGACCCTTATGGCGAAGAAAGCTCTGATAACAGGCATTACCGGACAAGACGGCTCATATCTGGCTGAGCTTTTACTTTCAAAAGGATACGAGGTGCATGGCCTGATCCGCCGCGCGAGCACCTTTAACACAGGCCGCCTTGATCCGATTTATTCTGATCCACACGCGAGTCATACGCGATTGTTTCTTCATTACGGGGATTTGAGCGATGCGAGCGCCCTGGCACGTTTACTCGGCAAAATTCAGCCAGATGAGGTTTATAATCTCGCCGCGCAAAGCCACGTTCGCGTGAGCTTTGATTGTCCGGAATACACGACGGATATCACAGCGACAGGGGCCATTCGACTTCTGGAAGCCATTCGCGAAACGGGAATCAAACCGCGTTTTTACCAGGCATCCTCGAGTGAAATGTACGGTCTCGTGCAGGAAGTGCCGCAAACGGAAAAGACACCTTTCTATCCTCGCAGCCCATACGGTTGCGCAAAAGTTTACGCTTACTGGATCACGGTTAACTATCGCGAATCGTACGGCATGCACGCGAGCAACGGGATCTTGTTCAATCATGAATCACCCCGTCGCGGCGAGACGTTTGTGACCCGCAAAATCACGCGCGCGGTCGCACATATCAAAGCCGGTCTGCAACAAAAGCTTTATCTCGGCAACCTGGATGCGAAACGGGACTGGGGGTTTGCGAAAGAATATGTTGAGGCCATGTGGCTGATGATGCAGCAGGACACGCCAGACGATTACGTGATCGCAACCAATGAAACACATTCGATCCGCGAATTCCTCGATGTTGCCTTCGGTCACGTCGGTCTCGATTGGAATAAATACGTGGAAATTGATCCGCGCTATTATCGGCCGGCAGAAGTTGAACTTCTGATTGGTGATTACAGCAAGGCGAAGAAGAAACTGGGCTGGGAACCAAAAACGAAATTTGAAGATCTCGCCCGATTAATGGTGGATGCAGATGTTCAATTGTTGAAAGACCACCGCGAAGGCAGGATTAAGGTGGTTGGGTAGGCCGTGTTACAGCGGGTGCTACATCAATGCCGGATAGGCGAAGCTTGGGTCCGCAAGTTTTTCTCGCGCCAACTGCAGACGCTCCGGCGAATCAATCGCACACCTGAAAGCATTTAACGGAAATCCAAAAAGACGCTTCGTCCCAATCAACTTCGGAAAAATATCACG
>CBHWET010000203.1:0-8896 GCA_966112985.1 uncultured bacterium
GCCGGCTGAACGCGTCATGTATAAGAGCCAGCTGCGTGCAGCAATGCAGCGCATGCTTGATTCCGACGAGCCATACCTGCTCGACGTCATTACGCCTTACAGCGAACACGTGCTGCCGTTCATTCCAGCCGGACGCACGGTGGCGGATATGATTTACTAAGCATCCGACTTGGTGCAGTTTCGAAGGAGATGGCTGATGCCATCTCCTTTTTGTTTTCCGCGGATGGTTTGACGTATGTTCATTCTCGACGAAAAGAAGCAGAGCAAGTGGGCACGGGTGGGCTCGATTATGCTCGTTCTGGCAGGTTGGATCGCCGCCGCTGCTGCGGGTAACTGGGTATTCGGCCTCGTCGGAACCATATTTGGCGTCCCAATCCTTCTGCTCAGTTTTCTTGAATGGCAACTCTATGTGAATCCAGACGATCGACCGCGCGACGTTCACTTTGAGATGCGATGGCGAAGATGGTGCATAAAGCACAAAGTCTTTCCGGAGGTGGAGAGAATTGATGAGCAGATATTCGATGACGGCGAGACACGAAAACGCGACCTGCTCTTTTTCTCGGATCGTGTGTCTTATTCCCTGGATCATTGGGAAGCCATCGTGTCGGTTGATGCGAAGAAAGTACGGACACAGTGGCGAATATATTTATCGTCAGGTCCCGAACGAAAAGGGCACGGCGGTGTAATGTCGAACCGCAGGGGCCAGCAAGTTTGAACAACTACTCCATTACGGCGTCTCTTCTTTTAGACATCGAACACTTGTCGTGAGAGAAATGAATTTGTTACGTTCTGCGGCGATGTTGCGCCCCTTATCCGCCCTGATTGTATTGTTTGCCTGCTCCGCCTTCGCAGCCGAGCGCGTGATTGATTTCAACGAATACGTCCTCGATAAAACACCGACGAATTTCACCAGCACCGTTTCCGGCGAAGGCAAACCGGGGGATTGGCGCATTATCGACGATGAACTGCCGCCGCTGCTGAAGCCACTCAGTCCGAATGCCGCAAAGGTTGGCAAACGTCACGTGGTCGCACAATTAGCCCAGGATGGAACCGATGAACATTTTCCTATCCTCATGTTCAACGAAGAAGTCTTTGGTGATTTTTCGCTGACGACTCGTTTCAAATGCGTGAGTGGTAAAGTGGAACAGATGGCTGGTATCGCATTTCGTATTCAGGACGAGAAGAACTATTATGTCGTCCGGGCAAGTGCCGCCGGCAATTCATTTAAATTCTATAAATTCGTTGATGGAATTCGCAGCGCGCCAATCGGATCAGACATCGAAATCCCTGCCGGCATCTGGCACGAGATGACGGTCGAATGCAAAGGCAACGAGATCCATTGTTATTTGAACGGCAAAGAAGCCATCCCGGCCCTCACCGATAATTCGTTCAAGTTCGGAAAGCTTGGTTTCTGGACCAAGTCAGATTCTGTCAGCTATTTCGCCGACACAAAAATCACCTACACGCCTCGAGAGCCTTATGCACAAAAAGCAATTCGTGAGGTAATGGCTCTTTATCCGCACCTCGTAAGTTTGAAGATCTACGCCTATAAAAATAATCAGGTGCGACTCATCGCGAGCAGCAACGAGAAAAACATTGGCGAACCCGGAACCGAGGTCGAGGAAAACGTTATTAAGAATGAAAAGGCTTATTATGGCAGAGCCAATCACGTATGCGCGGTGACGGTGCCATTACGCGATCGCAATGGTGATTCTGTCGCGGCACTTTTCATTGCAATGAAGTCCTTTGCCGGTCAGACCGAGCAAAACGCCCTCGCGCGGGCACTTCCAATTAATAAGGAACTTTCGGCCCGCGTGCAATCGGTGGACGATTTTCTGCAATAGCAGACCGTCCGCCCTGTAGTCATTCTAGGTAAATCACCCGCTTGCAAGCTTCTGCAAGTGGCACAAAATTAGTGTCCAGGCGCATTTGGCGTCTATCGTTTATGAATAGAGATGTCCGGAGCGGGCCATCTTCGCCCGAAGAATTCCAGAAGCAGCTGCAGGAATTCATGAAGCAACATTTTCCCAACAACGCTGCCTTTTTTACGCGTCCCGAAACGGGCGGTCCGCCGCCGCCCCAACCGCCGAAGACTGAAGGCGAACCGCCAGAATTCTCGTTCGATCAGAAACCGCGTGACGTAAAAGCATTTCTCGATCGATTTATCATCAAGCAGGAAGAGGCCAAGAAGGTTCTCAGTGTTGCTCTTTGTGATCATTACCATCACGTCCGGCTGGCGATGAACGGGAAAGATCAACCGAATTACGCCAAGCAGAACATCATTCTCGTGGGCCCAACAGGCGTCGGAAAAACTTACCTGATCCGCTGTGCCGCTGATTTAATTGGCGTGCCGTTTGTGAAAGCAGATGCAACGAAGTTTTCGGAAACAGGTTACGTTGGCGGAGACGTTGAAGATTTGGTGCGAGAGCTGGTGCGCATTTCGGATGGAGACGTCGAGCGCGCGCAATACGGAATTATTTATATCGACGAAATCGATAAGATCGCCGCTGCCTCGAACATGCACGGACGCGATGTCAGCGGTAGAGGCGTCCAGACAAACCTTCTGAAGCTGATGGAAGATACCGAAGTGCCTGTTCGGTCTCAGCAGGACATCGCGGGTCAGATTCAAGCGATGATGGATTTCACGCAACGCGGGAAAAAGGGACGGAGCACGATCAATACAAAACACATCCTTTTCATCGTAAGCGGCGCATTTGCGGGTCTGCAGAAGATTGTTGAAAAGAGATTGCGCGAAGCAACGATTGGTTTCGCCGCCAAGGTACAATTGAAGCCGGCGGTAGATGATACCCCCCTGCAATTGGTGCAAACCCGTGATTTCGTCGATTTCGGTTTCGAACCCGAATTCATCGGACGCCTGCCCGTGCGCGTGGTCTGTCACCCCCTCAACGTTGATGATTTGTTCCAGATTCTTAAAACGAGCGAAGGCAGCATCATTCGTCAGTATGAACAAACATTCGCTGCATACGGCATCGAGGTTTTGTTTCGGGACGATGGATTGCGACGAATCGCCGAACAGGCAACCGAAGAACAAACTGGCGCAAGGGGTCTGATGACGGTATGCGAAAGGATTTTCCGTAACTTCAAATTTGAACTGCCTTCCACCAATGTTAAACGGTTCGTGGTAACGCGCGAATTGGTGGACAACCCGACGGCGGAATTGGAGAAGCTTCTCGCGGAACATCAGAAGGAAGAACGCGTTGTCGCACGGCAGCTCGTTTATGATTTCGCCAGCCGCTTCTGTGATGAGCATAAGCTAAAAGTTTCGTTCACGGAAGAAGCGGCTGACATGCTCGTGTCTAAGGCGCTGGAACAATCCATTCCTGTTCGCGACCTGTGTGCGCAGAAGTTTAAAGATTTTCAGTTTGGCCTGAAGCTGATCGCCCAGAATACCGGGCAACAGGAGTTCGTTATCGATAAGGACGCAGTCGAAGCACCGGATCGGGTCTTGAGCGAATGGGTCGTATCCAGCTATCGCAAATCATCGGCAGCGTAGCGGGCGGCTGAATTTCCTGACTTTCATTCTACCACCACCTTTAGTAGAGTCGTCTCTCAGCAATAGAGCGGTCGAAGGTGCCGTTTGTCATTAGGAAAGAACGAAGTGTCAGAAACATCCTTAAAAGGCGCGACAAGCGGTTCCGGGGGGAATCCCTCATTGGAAACACAATCTTTTTTTTTAAACGCAAGCGCTAAAGATCAACAGCGCAGCGCGATTTTTCTCCAGCTTGGCAAACAACTGAATTCTGCGCGCACCGCCAGGGAAGCGGCGCGGATCATCGTAGAGGCGGCAGACAAACTGTTTGGTTGGGACGCGTGTTCTTTCGATTTGTTTACTCTTGAGAATGAAGTGGTCTTTCCCGTGTTGAACATCGATCTGGTTCAAGGAGAGAAACAGGAAGTGGCCGCGGCTTATATCGGAAAATCGCCTTCACCCCGGATCCGCAAAGTTATTGAAGAAGGCGGCGAACTCATATTGCGCGAGCCCCCGCTTGAAACTGCTCCTGACATGACCCCGTTCGGTGATGTCAGCCGTCCTTCGGCGTCGTTAATGATCGTTCCCGTACGAAGCGATGAGCGCGTTATTGGCATCTTGTCGATCCAAAGTTATGCGCTCAAAGCTTACGATTGCGATGGTCTGCAAACGTTGCAGGCGCTGGCTGATTACTGTGGCGGCGCGCTTGAGCGCATTCGGGCCGAAGAATCGCTACGGCAAAGTGAAGAGCGATATCGCACTATCGTTGAAACTGCGGTGGAGGGCATTTGGATGATTGATGCCGATTGCCGTACAACGTTCGCGAACCGCAGCATGGAACAGATGTTGGGCTACGGCCCCGGTGAAATGCTGGGCCGATATGTTCACGAATTTGTTACTGCAGACGATCGTCCGTCGCTCGAAAAAAAGATGGAAGCCCGCCGCAGCGGAGTCGCCGAGCAATACGAAGCACGTTACATCCGTCGAGACGGCACATTCTTGTGGGGCATTATCGCTACGTCGCCGTTGCAAAGTCCGGAAGGAAATTATCTTGGCGCGATGGCGATGTTCACCGATATAACGCAACGCAAACGCGCGGAAGAACGCCTGCATTTCCTCTCGGAAGCAAGCGGCATATTGTCGAGTTCGCTTGATTACAAAACGACTTTACAGAACCTCGCGAGGCTCGCGGCACCAAAAATCGCGGACTGGTGTGCGGTCGATGTCGTTAATAGCGACGGCAAAATCGAACGCGTTGCCGTTGCACACACAGATCCAAATAAGGTTCGACTGGCGTGGCAAATTCACCAGCGATGGCCCGATTCTGAAAACGACGCCATTCCGCGCGTGATCCAAAGCGGGCAGCCAATCCTCGCAGCTGAAATTTTGGAAGAAGGCGTGCGAGCAGCGGCGAAGTCACCAGAGTACTTTGAAAAACTGAATGAACTCGGATTGAAGTCGGTGATGATCGTGCCGCTGAAGACCCGGGACAAAGTCTTTGGCGCCATCAGCTTCATCAATGCGGAGTCCAAACACCGTTTTGGCCCCGCCGACCTTGAGTTCGCAGAAAATCTCGTTCGACGCGCCGCCCTCGCCATAGATAACGCGCAGCTGTTTCATCTCGCGGAATCTGAACGCAGTGTCGCGCTGGAAAATGAGAGTTACTTCCGCAATCTGGCGGAAGCCATTCCTCACATGGTCTGGACGTGCAAGGCGGATGGCCAGTTTGAGTATTGCAACCGTCGCTGGCGCGAATACACCGGGCAAAGCTTTGAAGAAAGCCAGTGGCCCGGATGGTTGAATGCCGTGGATGTGGCGCATCGCGAGCGCGTAGCTAAAACGTGGGAACAAGCATTGCAAACAGGCGAACTCTTTGAATGCGAATACCTGCTGCGCCGCGGCTCCGATGGCGCGTATCGCTGGCATGTGGACAGAGCGGTCCCTCTTCGCGATGTGCAAGGGAAAATCATCAAATGGTTCGGCACGTGTACCGACATTCATGACAAGAAGATCGCCGAAGAGATGGCGCGCAAGATCAACCAGGAACTGGAACGCCGGGTGGATGAACGCACCAATGCGTTGAAGGAAATCAACGATCAGATGGAAGCGTTTTGCTATTCGATCTCGCACGATCTCCGCGCACCACTACGCGCCATGCGCTCCTTTACCCAGGTTCTGCTCGAGGAATACGCGCCGCAGCTCGATAAAGTCGGCCAGGATTTTCTCCATCGCGTTGGGTCATCGGCCGAACGAATGGACAAGTTAATTCTCGATCTGCTCGAATATAGCCGCCTGGGCCGAATGGAATTATCGCTGTCTGCGGTTTCACTCGAGAAAGTGCTTGAAGGCGTCCTTCTCGACCTGCGCTTTGAGTTCAAGGAAAAGAAAGCCGTGCTGGACGTCGCCCGGCCGTTGCCTCTGGTCATCGGTCACGAGACCGTTTTGAAACAGGTCATCTTCAACTTGCTCGCCAATGCGTTAAAATTTATTTCGTGGGATGTCACACCGAAGATCAGGATTTGGTCTGAACCATCCCCCCATCCTCACCTGGTACGCATTTGTATTGAGGACAACGGCATTGGCATCGCGAAAGAGCATCACGAACGCATCTTTCGAGTCTTTGAGCGGTTACACGGAATTACTGCGTATCCGGGTACGGGTATTGGACTGGCCATCGTACAAAAGGGCATTGAACGATTGGGAGGACACGTTGGCGTTGATTCACGACTCGGCAAAGGCAGCCGCTTCTGGTTCGACGTTCCCAAAACTTCACATAGTTAATCACGATTTCATTTCGGCATCGCTCGGGTTGTGGTTAAATGAATGCCAGTCCGCCGCGATGAGCAAAGGCCTAAAAGTTTTTACCAGCAACCGCCTCGAAATTCTCGTCGATGAATTGGCGCAAACGGTTCGCGTTCCCCTGCGTTCGATCTTCGAACCCGAACTCGTTGTTGTCCAGAGCCAGGGTATGGCGCGGTGGCTGAGCCTCGAACTGGCCGAACGCAACCAGATTTGTTCCAACTACAACTTCCTGTTTCCGAATGCCTTTGCCCACAAAGCATTCAAAGCCGTGTGGCCGGATTTGCCATCGCAACTGGACTGCCAGCCCGAAGTGTTGGTCTGGAAAATCCTTCGCGAGTTATCGCAAGACATCACCTCCGAAGCTTTCACCGAAATCCGCAACTATTTAGGCGATGAGAAGGATCCGCGAAAACAATTCCAGCTCTGCAGCAGGATTGCATGGCTGTATGACCAATATTTAATTTTTCGGCCTGAACTGATTGAAGCGTGGGATCGGGGAGAGGAGAGCCATTGGCAAGCGCAGTTATGGCGCGACATTTCGGCAAATCGGAAAGCGCCGCATACTGTCGAGTTGCGAAGGCGCTTTGTCGAAACGATGTACGCCTCATCGACGGCGTTGCGGCATTTGCCGGAACGTATTTCAGTCTTTGGCATCTCGGCCTTACCACCATTTCACATCGAATTGCTCGAAAGCCTGTCGACTAAACTCGAGGTGACTCTTTATTTGCTCCAACCTTGCCAGGAGTTTTGGGGCTACATTTCTTCACAAAAGGAAATTGATCGCACCTTGAAGAAACAAAAAGCGGCGGATGCCTCGGCCCTGCACCTCGAAAGCGGCAACCGGCTTCTCGCCTCGATGGGCAAATCAGGAAGGGACTTTCTCAATTTAATTTTCGAACGGGATAATCTGACTCCATGCGAACGCTTTTGCGCCTCCACAGAGGACACAATGCTGGCGACGATTCAGAATGACATTCTGTTCCTCGAAGACCGCGGGACCAACGGCTGCCCAGTCAAGGTTCTTTCACCCAATGATGAATCGATTCAAATTCACTCGTGTCACAGTCCAATGCGTGAACTCGAAGTCCTCTACGACTGCATGCTCGACTGGTTCGAAAAGGATCGGGATTTAGCCCCCCGCGACATCATCGTTTTAACTCCTGACATTGATCTTTACGCACCGTTTATCCAGGCGGTATTCGATTGCGCCGAGGAGCACCGCAAGCGGATCAACTACAGCCTCGCCGACCGCAATTTGCGATCAGAAGGTTTGATCCTGGAGTCTTTTTTTTCGCTGCTGAATCTCCCTGCCAGCCGGTTTGGCGCACTGGAGGTTCTGACCTTTCTCGAATCGCCAGCGATTCGGCAAAAATTCGAACTCCAGGAAACCGATACCATCTTTATCCGTCAATGGGTGCAGTCGTGCGGGATTCGCTGGGGCATCGACGCCGATCATCGCGCGGCATTTGATGTGCCGCGCTTCGACGCGAATAGCTGGAGACAAGGTTTGCACCGAATGCTCCTTGGCTACGCAATGAAAGGATGCGACCAACTGGTCGAAGGCATTTTGCCATATGACGAAATTGAAGGCGGACGAGCGCGCATTCTCGGCCGTTTCGTCAACTTCGCCGAAAAGCTATTCGCGACGTCAGCTCGGCTGCAGACCCGGCAGACATTGCCGGAGTGGGAAACACTTTTACAGCACATCGTCGGAGATTTCTTCGAATCCACCGACGAACACACGCGTGAAATCGAATTGATCCGTGCGGCGCTTAATAAATTACGCGAGAGCGGAGACGTTGCAGAGTTTAGAGATCCTGTCGACCTTGCAACGGTTGTGGAGTTCTTGTCTGGAGAACTCTCCGAGAGTCCATACGGTTCTAATTTTTTGAACGGAAGTGTGACCTTCGCTGCATTGAAGCCGATGCGGAGTCTGCCTTTTAAGGTCGTATGCGTTATCGGAATGAACGACCAGACATTTCCCCGACGCTCGTCGCAGCTCGCGTTCGACCTCATGAGTGAATCGCCCAAATTGGGCGATCGATCGGTTCGAGAGGACGATCGGTATTTGTTCCTGGAAACACTCCTGTCTGCACGCGAGAAACTGCACATCAGTTACGTCGGGCAATCGATCCGCGACAATAGCCCCGCGCCGCCTTCCGTCGTTGTCAGCGAATTGCTTGATTACATCGAACAGGGTTTTGCCACAGAATCGGGTGAAAAAGTTGCCGATCAGATTGTGTTTAAACACCGATTGCAGGCGTTTCACGAGCAATACTTTTCAGGCGCGAAACTGTTCACGTATTCCCTCGAAAACTTCCAGGCGGCGCAGTCTCTTTTGAAGGCGCAGAAGGTTGTCAGGAAATTCTTTGAACAGCCATTGCCGGCACCGGATCAGGAATATCGCTCGGTTACGATCGATGATCTTGTCTCGTTTTTCTGCAACCCCGCAGAATTTTTGCTCACCCGGCGGCTGCAAATCCGATTGCCACGCGAAGAAGAGGAATTTGGGGAGAATGAACCTTTTGTTCTCGATTCACGTGACTCTTACTCGATCAAACAACAGCTTTTAGATTCGGCATTGGCGGGTAAAGACATTGAGCA
>CBHWET010000204.1:0-8868 GCA_966112985.1 uncultured bacterium
GGTCGCGGCGATCGCAAGCTCATCGATCAGTTTTTTATCTCCATCGCATCGGCGCACCATCAAAATGTCGTGGGAGTCATTCTCTCCGGGACTGGTTCCGATGGGACGTTGGGACTGAAGGCGATCAAAGAAAATGGTGGCTTAACTCTCGCCCAGGCACCGGTGACGGCGAAGTTCGACAGTATGCCACGGAACGCTATTTCGACAGGGTGCGTTGACTTTGTTTTACCCGTGCGCGAATTACCGACACGGATCATCGAGTACATCAAGCATCTGGAAACCTTTCATCAACGCAAAACGGCGGAGGCAGTGCAGCGCGAAGCAGTGAAATTTCTGCCGAAGATATTTCCCTTATTGCGCAAGAAAACGGGACACGACTTTAGCGCGTATAAACAAAGTACGTTGGTGCGGCGCATCCAGCGTCGAATGCAGATCGCGTATCTCGACTCGGTGGCAAGATATGTCCAGTATTTGCAGAAGTCACCGGTGGAGGTCGATGCATTGTTCAAGGACCTTTTGATTGGAGTAACCCAGTTCTTTCGTGATGGTGAAAGCTTTGCAGTGCTGGAGAAGAAGGTGATTCCAGCTTTGTTCCGTGATAAAGGAAGCGAGAACCCAATTCGCGTCTGGGTGCCCGGTTGTGCATCGGGTGAGGAGGCTTATACCTTCGCGATTCTTTTGGCGGAGTATGCAGAGCGGATAGGGGCGAAACAAAAGATCCAAATATTCGCGACAGATCTTGACACAGATGCGCTCGAATTCGCCCGAAAGGCAAAATATCCTGAGGACGTTCACCAGCAGGTCAACCCAGAGCGTCTACGACGGTTTTTCAAGAAGGTTGGGCACAGTTATGAATTGATCGAACAGATTCGCGAGATGTGCATTTTCTCGCCGCATAACCTGATTAAAGATCCGCCATTTTCGCGCCTTGATTTGATCTCATGCCGGAACCTGTTGATCTATCTCGAGGTTGACCTGCAGAAAAAATTGCTGCCGCTCTTTCACTATGCATTAAATCCCTGCGGCTTTTTATTCCTTGGACCGTCCGAAAACGTCGCCAGTCGTAGTGAACTGTTTCGCGCCATTGACCAGAAGCACCGGATTTTCCAGCGCAAGCCGACGCTGCTGCATTCGCCCCTGCCGTTGATGGATTCCGGTCATGTTACAAAGCCACAGACCATTGCGGCCCAGGCGATCGCGGTTCCAAAGGAACAGAGTTTAGCGCGCTCAATCGAAAGAGTGATCCTGGAAGAGTACGCGCCCGCGAGTGTTGTCATCAATGAGCATGGGGAAGTGCTCTATTTTTCCGGCAACACAGGAAAGTTTCTTGAACCGCCGACGGGTGTGCCCAGTAACAAGGTTGTGGCGATGGCACGAAAAAACCTTCGGCTCGAATTGCGAACGGCGGTGCAACGAGCGATTACGACCCGCAAAGAGGTGGTGCGTGAAAATTTAATGGTAAAGAGCGGCCGTGATGCACAACAGATTCATTTAATTGTGCGGCCGTTGGTAGAACTCGGGAAACAGGCGGATCTGTATATTGTTCTCTTCCGGGAAGTGATTGCTGGAAAGAGTGCAGGAAAAGCTGCTCCGCTTGAATTCGACAGCGGAGAACATCCGGTTATCAAACAGCTGGAAACCGAACTTCGAACCACCAAAGAGGATTTACAAACTACAATTGAAGAACTTGAAACCTCGAACGAGGAATTGAAATCGGCGAACGAGGAGCTGCTTTCAATGAACGAGGAGTTGCAGTCCAGTAATGAAGAATTGCAAACCTCCAAGGAAGAGGTGCAGTCGGCAAATGACGAGCTTCAACGAAAGATAGAAGAACTGGATGCGGCGAACAGTGAACTGCGCCGTGCTCATGAAGAACGGGCGCGATTCGCGGCAATCGTGCGCAGTTCCGAAGACGCGATCATCAGCAAGACCCTTGAAGGGACGATTACGAGCTGGAACAAATCGGCGGAACGGATATTCGGCTGGGCAGCCCAAGACATCATTGGCCAATCGATCATGAAGATCATCCCGCCCGAACTGCGCGATGAAGAATTGAACATTCTTGCGCGGCTGAGGAGAGGCGAGCGCGTCGAGCATTACGAGACAGAGCGTTTAAGGAAAGATGGACAGCGGGTTTATATCTCACTGACATCGTCACCCATTCGCGACCCGGAAGGTTTCATCATTGGCGCAGCTAAAATCGCCCGAGATATTACCGAGAAGAAGAAGACCGAGTCGGCACTACAACGGCGTGAACAGCTTTTAACTGACTTTTTCGAAAATGCCTCCATTGGATTACACTGGGTCGGACCGGACGGAACAATCTTGCGCGCCAATAGGACGGAGTTGGCTATGCTCGGCTATTCCGAAAGTGAATATGTCGGCCATAACATCGCCGAATTTCATGCGGACGCGCCGGTTATAAACGACATCCTCGAGAAATTGAGCGGTCGGTCCACGGTGGAAAACTATGAAGCGAGACTGCGCTGCAAAGATGGAACCATTAAGACGGTTTTGATCTCTTCGAATGTGCTTTGGGAGGATGGCAAATTTATTCACACGAGGTGCTTTACACGCGATATCACTGACCTGAAACGGACCGAAGAAATGTTGAAGGCCCGGGAGCGGCAACTGTCGCTTATTTATAGCAACGTTTCTGACATTATTTTTTACCTCGCGGTCGAACCGGACGGGGCCTTCCGTTTCGTTTCGGTAAATCAGGCGTTTCTGGCTGCGACTTCCCTGTCCGAAGATCAAGTCGTCGGCAAAAAGGTTCAACAGGTAATTCCGGCATCATCCCTTCCGTTGGTTCTTGAACACTATCGTGAGGCCATCCGTGAGAAGAAAACGGTGCGATGGGAGGAAACATCGGAGTATCCGTCGGGAAAAAAAGTTGGAATTGTGTCGGTTACACCGGTGTTCGATGACCAGGGCACATGTACTAATCTCGCTGGCACTGTTCATGACATTACAGAACGCAAAGCGGTCGAGAGGGAATTGGAAAAAGCCAAAACGGAGCTGGAGCAGCGGGTGCAGGAACGCACGGCTTCATTGCGAGAAACGACGGAGCAGCTTGAGACGTTTTGCTATACGATTGCACACGATCTTCGTTCTCCTCTGCGTGCGCAGCAAAGCTATGCAGAACTGCTGCTTGAAGACTACGAGCAGGCATTGGGAGATGGCGGCCGCGATTACGCGATTCGAATCATCAACACGGCGCGTCGCCTCGATAAACTTGTGACAGATCTTCTGTCCTATTCACGTGTCACTCGCAGCGCATTGCAACTTCAGAATATTGACCTGAACAAGGTCGTGAAAGACGTTGAGGGAAGTCTTGCGGAAGAGATTCGTAACAAGGGAGCGAGGATTTCTACCGAAACGCTCCAACCAGTCCATGCCTACGAACCGACTGTGAATCTTGTCATCACGAATCTCATTTCCAACGCAATGAAGTTCGTTGATGCGCCGCAGGTGCCCAAAGTCCGTGTGTGGAGTGAACTCCGCGAAGGATTTGTCCGATTGTGGGTTGAAGATAACGGAATAGGAATCAGTGACGAGGACAGCACCAGAATTTTCGGTGTGTTCCAGCGACTGCATGCGATGGACAAATACCCGGGCACAGGCATCGGACTCGCAATTGTTCAAAAAGGCGTCGAGCGAATGGGAGGACGCGTCGGTGTGGAATCCGTGCCGGGTAAAGGCAGCCGGTTCTGGGTCGAGCTGCCGCAAGCGAAGTAATCGCTAGAAATTTTGTAAATCCGGGAACCATCTGATCCGATCAGCTTCCTCGCCTAGAGCGGTTCGGCGGCAGCGGCGGACGAGGGCTTTGTAATATTTATCCGCGGCTTTCGGATTCAAATACTTAATCCATGTTCCGGCTTCGCAAAGGATGCGGGCGGTTTCATCGGTATTATTTGGCAGAAGTTGTGCAGCCTGCCATCCAAGATCGGCAGCGATGTATCGATAGTGAAATCGGAGGCCTGGATCTGCCTCGTATTTTTTGAGCCGGTTTAGTTCATCTGCGGATGGACGAACCTTGTTGGTTTCGCTGAATGTGGACCGGTAAACGCCGACATTTCCCAGATCGTAACTCCCTCCATACAATGCCCAATCGGGTTCAACTTCAGTGCCGAGTAATTCCATTCCATTCGTGCGAACAATTCGCGCAGCTTCCCAAAACGCATGCGCCCGATCTTCTTTTGGGCCGTTTTGGTCGTAGCTTCGTTGCAAAGCGCTGACGAGAAGTTTAAAGGCGGGTTGTTGATCATCCGGATAATATTCGATGGCCTCATTGCCACGGCTGATGCGGGTAAGGCGTCGGGCGAGGAGATATCGGAGGTTTCGCGAAATGGTTGATGGCGAAAGTTCGCTATCGATTTCACCTCCGTTCATATCGTTCGTCCCGGAGATGATTATCTTCGGCCAATGCGTGTCGACGTATCGTTTCAATTCGTCGGGAGAAAGGACGCGTTCGGCGACGTAAGCGGCATCGGTCCAATACCCTGACGCGAGGAGCGCGTCGAGCGCCTGGGTGTATTCACCGCGGCTTAAACGGAGCGTTCCGAGTTCGCCCATCAACTGGCGGCCCGGCGCAACACCACTGACACCATAAAGGTTTTGCTCGAGCTTTGAGGCACTGTTGGTTGGTTCAGTCGTGGGAAAATACTTGCTGATCCTGGCAAGAAGAGCGGCGGCTTCGTTGACTTTGCCGGCGCGAAGCAACAGTTTCGATTTGATCCACTGTGCGGTGGAACAATTCGCTGGTGCGCGCCTGATCCAGCGTTCTGCCTGATCCATTTCGCCGGCCTGATAGGCGGCGAGGGCGAGTCGTTCGGCCGAAGCAACATCTTTGATGCCCGCACGTTCGACGGCTTCGAGCCATCGACGGCTCGCGATCGTTGTGGTTTCCCATTGATCAAATTCCCATCTGTCGCGTGAAATGACATACGCCGTTACGATACGTTGCGCGATTGAACTGACAGCAAGTTGTTGCAGGACTTTATCGTCTTCCTGCAGTGCCATTGGGATAACGAACTCGAGAGAGTACGCTGCTGTCGGATCTCCGGCGGCCAGTTGTTCGATGTAAAGTTCGATCGCGCGAACGAAATCTCCTTGCTTCCAGCGAGCTCGTGCTTCCCATCCCAGGCTTGCTTCGGCAAGGCCCAATGAGTCTGCAAAACCTTGTTCCGCGAGGACGCGAACTTTTTTGTAGTAATCGATTGCTTTATCGGTGTGTCCGGCGTTGCGGCCAAGCATGTAAGTGGCCCATACGGTGCGAAAGCGCCGTTCATCAGAAGGAAGCCGTAAAAGTTCCTGCCAACGTTGCTCTGCCGTGGCCGGATCGTCTTTGTGAAAAGCGATGAGACCGTTGAAATAAAGTGTGAATTCTTGTGGAAGCTCGGAAGAAGCGGGCACAACGCTATTTGTCGGCCTCGACGCCGACGACTTATCGTTTTCGTTGTTGGTGAAGGAGTAGCTTTCCCGGGCCAGATCCAAGCGATGCTTTTCCTCGATGAAATTGCGCAGGCTTTCGCGTGCTTCTTTGTAGCGTTTGCAGATCGAAATGCGTTGCGCGATGCCGACCCTTTTATCCAGCGACTTCCGCAAATCTGACAGTTCGGCGTCCATTGTCGCTTCGAAATAACCGTTGGTGCCGAAGACGCCTTTGAAACGTGGGGCTGGCAACGGTATGGCAGCGAGTTCGGCGTAGAAGCTTGCTGTTGGAGCAACGAGCAGTGCTTCATCGCCGCTTTGTAAAAATGTGTTGGGTAAAAATGGCCCGCAGGCAAAGACCTTGCTGAAGATTGCTGCAGCAGCTGCGGCCAATAAAACGAAAGAGATCAGTTTACTTCGGTAACATTTCACACTCCACCTCGGCTTCCTGGGTAAATCGTAACCAGCCGACGAGACATTCGTCGCCGGGTTTCAGGATCAGTGGAGGAAGGAACTGACGAGGTCGAAAATGAACCGTTTGCGGAGTGGTGTCAACGATTTCGAAGCCGCGAAGTGCGTCCGCAGCAATTAGTTTTGTTTTGGCCCAATGAACAACAATTCTTTTCGGAACATTGGTCTCTCCAGTGCCGTCGTTTTGAAGGCGAATTTCAATAAGTTCCTTTTCTGTGCGTTGCGCTTTTAACCGGAGGTGAGGCTCTGGTGTCCGACCGTGCATAACGGCCTCCAGCGTTGGCCAGCGCCAGTTGAACGCGTCGTTTTGAATCGGCATTCGATACCAGATCATCCCGCGAAGATGTTGTGGTGGCCGTAAATTCCAGTCCTGAACGAGCTCGGCTATTTCGGAAGCATTTGCGCCGAGTTCTTTAGTTCGAAAAGTCGTCGGCCATTTTTTCGCCCGGCCTTCTGCTGAAAGACCGACGTATATGCCTTTCTGATCGAAAGCCAATGTGTAGGTATACATCGGTAGTGCGATCCGGAAAGGAACGCCGATCTGGTCTGCTTTCATTACAGCTCGGCGCGCTTTCTGTGGATCGCATAATGAAACCGGGGCATCGAACGTCGTTGGCCGTTCGAATGAGTGAACTTGTAGGACATATAAACCCGCGGCTCGTGCGAGGGGGGCGAAGTCTTGGTGATTCAGCCACGTCGGCAGAGCGGTAATAACTATCGGGACTCCAGGAAGCCGGGCTTTCAACGCAGTCACCCAAACCGTGTAGCCTGCGAGTTTCGATTCAGCGCAGTCAAAGTCGATATGTAACTCCGCGATGTGGAGACCATTCGTTTCGGCTTCCCGGACAAGGCGCGACGCTTCTGAAATTATCAGTTGCGTTTGTTGGTTCGTTGTCGCGAACGGACCAGTAAACGGCCCAATCCGCAAAGCCAGCCCGATCGGCACTGTTACGCCCTGCAACGCATTGTAATCAATGGGAACCCGGATAACGGATGCCTGCGCCGATTGTTTGAAGGCGATCTCGGTTTTTAACGGGACGATGAGCGAGAAATTTGTGGCGCGTTGCTGTAAAGCCTCACGGACGGATGGAGTCCACGTTCTTTGCCACAGGTAGACAGCAGGTTTTTCGGATGCTGGCGACTTGCCGAAAATGCACAGCCAAATCAGCAGCAGAACGGGGCAGAAAGATCGTGCCGGCCTGTTCAGGCGCATTCGTTTTTCACGACGGCGCGAAACGCATCCGCGATCTTTGTAATAACGGGCGATGGCGAAAGGGTTAACCGATCGATCGTTGAGACTTCAATCAATTCGAGAACACTTGCGGTAAGAAAAGCGGCGTCTGCTTTGAAGCCATCGCGAAGTACTGACTTTTCCTTGAGCGATAATTTCAAGCTGTGACAGATCTCAAAAATGACTTCGCGGGTTACGCCCGGGAGTGCTCCTGTGGAGAGGGCGGGCGTGAAAAGATCACCATTTTGAATCCAGAAGAAATTGGCCGTTGCGGCTTCGACGATCTCCCCGTCGGTGTTCACCAGCAATGCTTCATCCGCGCCTTTTTCTTCGGCTTCACTGCGAGCGGCAATTTGCAACAGTCTATTGCAATGCTTGATCGCGGCCAAAGGATCGTTTTTGGCAAGGCGCAACGAGGATGTGGCGAGTTTCCATTGTTGGGCGCCTTTTGGCTTTTGGGCTTCGTGGAGACTTAAGACAAACGTCGGCTGTTCCGCGCCTTTAATGGAATAACCACGCGGACCGGGTCCGCGTGAGACGTTGATGCGCAGGACGGCGTCGCGGAGCTTGTTCTTTTCCAATAATTGTTCGATCAGGCAAAAAGCTTCGGTGGAAGAGAAGGGGAGTTTAAGGCGTAGCAATTGCGCGCCACGCTCGAGTCGTTTCCAATGCTGGCCCCAGCGAAACGGTTTGCCGTTGTAAACGCGCAGGGTTTCAAAAAGCCCATCGCCGTAAGTGAATCCGCGGTCAAAGATAGAGACGCGTGCCTGTTCCTCCGGCACGAACTGGCTGTTGAAGAAGACGAACATAGAACGGTTTTAGGATAAAAAGCTGGTTTTGGAGAGGAAATTATTTGCGTGCTCCAGAAAACCGATGCCGATTCATAAAATAAATTGTCCGATTTCCTTCAGAACCGTCATTTATAAGTAAATGGACGATCTGGATGACATAACGCTCCTGCAGGAATTTGCTCGTAACGATTCGCATGTAGCGTTTGAAACGATAGTCGCTCGTTATACCGACATGGTTTATTCCGCGGCCCTGCGGCAGGTGCGAAATCCGGATACAGCCCAGGAAGTGACGCAGGCTGTTTTTATTATTCTCGCCCAAAAGGCCAGCCGCATTACGCCCGAAACAATTCTTCCGGCGTGGCTGTTTACCACGACCCGTTACACGGCGCTGGCAGAAATTCGTCAATCGATACGACGACAGAAGCACGAAGGGGAACTGCAAATGGAATCTGATATTCACCAACCCGAAGCCGACCCTTTGTGGGAACAAATTTCACCGATGCTCGATGAAGCAATGGCCAAACTTGGTGAAAAGGATCGACAGGCGGTGATCCTCCGTTTCTTTGAAAATCGGAGCCTTGCTGACGTTGGGGCATTTCTCGGTGCGAATGAAAATACGGCCGGACGACGTGTTACCCGTGCATTGGAAAAGCTGAAACGATTTTTTGCAAAACGCGGCGTGGTATCGACCGGTGTTGTCATCGCCGGCGTCATCTCGGCAAATTCGGTGCACGCCGCGCCTGCTGGTTTAACATCAACGATTTCGGCGACGACTGCGCAGGGCGCCGCGGTAGCCGCTTCAACCATGGGTCTGGCTCAAGGAGGAATACAGCTTATGAAATGGATCAAAATGAAGTTAGCGATCGGTGTGACGTCAACGGCGTTATTAGTTGGGGCTGTTGCGACGGTAGCAGTTACCAATGCAACCGATGACTCGAAGTT
>CBHWET010000205.1:0-8860 GCA_966112985.1 uncultured bacterium
CTGTTTAGATTATTGAACGTATTGCCGAGAACCGTGACATTCAGGATGCTCGAATTGCCCGACAAACCTCTGCCGCGATTTTTGATTTCGAAAGTGTCGGCGAGGCTGCTCGTAAGGCTTGCGTTGTTCCGAACATTATTATTCTGGAAGAGATAAGTCGAAGTGCTCTGGTTATTTCCTGTCCCGGAACTGGCACCATCAGCCGTAATATCGATTCCCGAACCACTATCGCCACCTTCACTTCCGACTGCAATCGTCGTGCCGATCACGTTGTTCTGCACAGTGAAGTTGTTATTAAGACTCGTGCCGGAGTTGACGGTAGAAGTGGAGATATGAATCCCTTGTTTCGCCACATTATCAATCGTGTTGTTCGCGATGCGAACCAAATGACCACCCTGAGTGCCGCCATTGGCTTCAATTTGGATATCGATGCCGCGCCGTCCATTCACAAACCCTGCGTCGTTAGTGATCGTGTTGTTCTGAATCGTTCCGTTAAGTTTGGAACTCGTCTGACTGACCGTAGCGCAGTCAACCTGCAACACGCCTGCCAACGTCGGGGTCCTCGCCAGGTTTTTAAAGATATTTCCATCTGAAACGTTGGAGCCACCAACTGTGAAGTTCAGCTGGCCGTTGCCGTTGCAGGTAAGGTAAAGGGTGTTGTTCCCGTCGCTGCCGATCGAATCCGCATCGTGGAAATAATTCCGCTGCACAATCGCGCGCAACGCCCCGGAACCGCTATTGTTGATTTCGAGGGCGTTTTGATCGATCAGTGTGAACTCATTGCTATACACGTTGAACGTCCCTGTTGCGGAACCGAAAGCATTAAGGTTTACGCCGGCCGCGCCGGTCGACGAAGTCGTAAAGACGGAATTGCTGATATTGAACGATGAGAAGTTGACATTATTGACCACCTGAACCGCGTTTGCCTGCACCGTGTTCCAGGTATCAAATTTGCAATTGTTATCGATTGTGTTGTTCCCGGTGATATCGGTCACATTCCAGCCGTGGCGTCCTAGAGTCTGGAACAGCATCGCTGATAACTTGATAGTTCCACCGCCACTGCTGTTCACCCCATCGAAATTCACAGCGGTGTTCTGAATCATCATCTGTTTCAACGTCACGTTACTCGCGTTGATCAGAAGAACGGAATGCCCAGTCGTTCTGCTTAATGTGCCGCCAGATCCATTGCGAGCTAATGTGCCATCACCCGTCACGGTGAAATTGCCTGTTGTTCCATTGAGGGTGATCGCATTGCCGGCACTGGAAGAGGCGCCGTTACTGACGGTGATGCTTCGGAACGTCACGCCGCTTGAACCGATGTTGCTTGGCGTCTGGATGTTTACGGCGGTGCCCGTCGTCGTGGTGATCGTGTTGTTCGGGCCCGTCATGTTTAGAGTTCCACCACCTGTGCAGGTCAACGCAGCGCTTCCGCCAGTTGACAGCACTACGTTGTTCGAGAAAGTGATCGTCGAGCCGGGATTGTTGTTGAGATAGATTCCGGTGCCCGAGTTGGTTACTGAACCACTGAAAGTCACCGTGCCCCCCGTGCGGTTCTGGATGTCAATCAACCGTCCGGTGGTGTCGGCAATTGACGCGTTGATGTCAATCGTCGCATTTCCGCCAGTGCCGGAATTTATAAATGCTGTCCCGTTGGTAGAATTAATCGTGTTTGCGGTCCCGGTGACCGAGATTGTGCCTCCACCGGTCACTGAAAACGCTGTTCCCAAACTCGTATCCACATCGAGACCACCGTTGGAGAAATTAATTGTGGTGCCGCTATTGTTGTTTAACGTCACCGCAGTACTGCCGCCGGTATTCAGCACCTTGCTCACGCCACTGAAATTAATTGTGCCACCACTGTTATTGGCCACGAACACGCCTGTGCTGGTGTTGATTGTGCCGTTCAGCGTCACCGTTCCGCCAGTCCGACTCTGGATATTGATGCATTGTCCACCATTGTCTGTGATGTTGCCCGTAAACGTGACATCGGCTGATCCGCCCAAGATCAAAAGATCCGCTTGAAAACAATTCTGGAGCGTGCCGCCGTTGATGACGACTGTCCCGGTAATGCCGCTGAGGTTAATGCCGTTATCCGTGCTCGAAGTGGCTGAAACGCTGTCGAGAGTCGCATTCATTACACCATTCGAGATACTCAACGCGCGACCGCCCGTTGCTGAAAGAATCATGTTGCTGATGGTTAGAGTGCCGACGCCCGCTCCGGTCAAAGCGCGACCGCCGTTTGCGCTCGCATTTAACCCGAAAAGCGTGTTGTTGCTGGCTAAAACAACAGCACTGCTGCTGGTTGTGAAGATCAACGGACGGCTTCCTGCGGCAAGTAATGTTGTTCCACTAACAATAAGAGCCGCGCCTTGGCCTTGTAACGTCTGATTCGTTTTCAACGAAATGCCCGCAGTATAATTTCCTGAACCGGTGAACAGGTAAACCACATCACCCGCTGACGATGCTGCCTGCGCTGAAAGAAGATTGTTGAATGGCGAGGCGGAACTTCCATTTCCATTCGCGCCAACATTATTCACGTACCAAACCCGGTTGGTCACGGTGATCGTCACCGTGCCCGAGCCAGTCAGAGAGGCGTCCGCACTGTTCGCTGTTGTATATGTAAACGTGTCGGTGCCGTTAAAATTCGTCGCTGGTGTATAAACGAAACTTCCGTCCGAATTAATTGAGGCGCTTCCTCCCTGGGCCGTCGCCACAGCAGTCGGTGACAAGACAATCGTATCCGTTCCACCAGTTGCATTGGGGATCACGTCATTTGCGAGCAACAATGGACCGGAGATAAATTTCGCCGGCTCACCAACTGGCACGGCCACGCCAACATACAATTTTGTATTGCCAATCGCGGTAAAACTTTCATCGAAAGCAATTGGCGAGACGTGAATAGACCCCACAACATCGGCCGTGTTCGCTGGGGTAGGAATCGAGAGAACGACCGCCGAAGCGTCAGTGCCGCTGTTGCTGATTTGCACCGTGTTCGTGATGATGTCGCCACGATTTTTGCGGCTACCGCTCGCGACGTTGTCGTCCTGTGTCGCGGAGAGAGTAGGAGCGGCACGCAAATTCGGAGAAAGGAAAATGACTCCTGCGGCCAAAACCAGCCTCGGATGCAACAACTTAAACCAATTCATAGTTTTGAGGCGCTTTGAAGAAAAACGCCCTTTTTCGACCAAAACGCGGAAGGTAGTATTAAGAAGGATGCGGCACCTGGAATCAAGGCAATTGCCCCGGATGATACCGCCTAGGGTTCTGGACTGAATGAACCAGCCGGTGCGAATAGATTCTAAACAACGTGGTTGTCGCAAAACGGTCTTTTTTTGTCCTAAAAAAAACCCTCGACGCTCCGCGGAGGTATTTTCGCTCCAAAAAACTGGCCATCTCAATACGCAGGGCATCCATTTCGGCAAAAGAGCGCCTTTCGGCTATGGCAGGCGGATTTACCCAATCCGTTTTACTGTTTTGGCCACAGGACAAAGAACGGCGAGCCATGCGAGGATTATAGAGGGATCATGCGCTTGGGACCATTTATCTTTCGCTGGATAATTGGCGTGTGCCTATTTGCGTCGGGGATGGTTCGAGCGGGCGACGCGGAGAAACGAATCAAATTATCGGAGGAGCACGAGAAGTGGCTCTCTGAGCATGCCGGTTTACGGGTTGGAATCACTCCCGAATGGGGGCCCTTTTCGTATTTTACTCCGGACGGTCAGGGAGCCGGAATTGATGTCGATCTTCTTAACCTTATTTCCCAACGAACCGGATTTAAGTTCCGCATCGTACCGGCTGCTCCATGGGAACGAATGTGGAAGATGGCCCAAAATGGCGAGTTGGATATGACGACCGGCACAGTGGAAACGCCGGAGCGGGAAAAAGTTTTTGCGTTTACGCGTGCTTATGCCGAGTCCAGTACCGTTATTGTGGCGCGTGAGGGGGATCGGCGTTTTAGTCATCTCTTGCAACTGCGCCATGCTCTCATCGCGCAGCCGAATAAACACCTCGTTACCTCGGTATTGCAGAAACGAATGCCGGAAGCATCCATCGCTTTATTCGAGACGCAAAAGGACTGCTTTGAACAGGTTCTCCATGGCAAAGCGGATGTGGCCGTGGCCGATATGTACACCGCCGTCCAATATTTAAATGATCATCCGAAAGCGAAACTCGGGATATCAGGAGTCATTCCTGAATTTGAGTTTCCGTTGCGACTGGCAGTACGGCGGGAATTTTCAGTGGCGAGAGATATTCTAGACGAGGGACTGGCCTCTATCACACAGGAGGAAATGGATCACATCATCGCGAGACAACTTGCTTTCAGCGTGCAGGCAACACGACGCGCCGATTTATTGCGCAAAAAGATCGTGTGGACGGTAACGATCGCAGTGGTGATCGCCGCTGGGTTATATTCCTGGAATTGCTGGATACGAAAAGAAGTCAAGGCGCGCCGACTGGCGGAGGCCGAGTTGCAGGAAACGAATCGGTCCTTGGAAGTATTTGCCCATGCGGTCGCCCACGACCTGAAAACGCCGTTGCGTGCCATCCGAGGGCTTTCGGAAGCAATCCAGGAGGATTACAAAACAAAGCTGGACAGCGTTGGTCGCGACTACTTTGACAGGATTATTGGTGCGGCGACGCGCATGGAAGGCTTGATTTCCAACGTGCTCGCGTATAGCGCTGCGTCTCGTCCCGAGTTCGACCTTACGGCCGTTTCGCTGACCGGATTAATTGATCAATTATTGAAGGAATTTCCCGACGAGCAACGCAGGTATTTTCATGTCACTTCCGATTTGCCGGAAGTGAAGGCGAATCCCGATTTATTAGGACAGTGCCTGGCCAATCTGCTTTCTAACGCGACAAAATTTGTTCCGAAAGAACGGATGCCGAACGTCAAGATATGGTCACAGCGCAAGGGGACCATGGCCAAGATTGTGGTGGAAGATAATGGGGTTGGAGTAGCCTCTGAAGATCAGCAGCGCATCTTTCAATTGTTCCAACGAGCCGGCTCAACTCAATTTGCAGGCACGGGCATTGGTCTCGCGGTGGTCGCCAAGGGAGTCGCACGAATGGGGGGAAGTTTCGGTGTCGACTCGCGTCCCGGCGAAGGAAGCCAGTTTTGGATTCAACTTCCAATCGCAAATCCGAACGCGTGAACACCGACAATGCTGCAAAGAGCCAATTGGCCGTCGTGTTTTAATTCACGTCGCTGTTGTCACTTCGTTTAACAGGGCACTGATATCTGTAATCTGCGGCACATCCAATTTGCGATACCACAAACCGACGTGGCCGAAAGGCGTGGTCCACGCCCGGCAAATGACTTGGTCAACGGCGGTTTCGAGCGTCGGACGTAGTTCGGTCGCGGCTACAGGGATGGCCAGAATAATGGACGACGGACCGAGCTTCCGAAGCGGGCGAATGACGGAAAGGATGGTTTGCCCCGTGCTGATTCCGTTATCCACGAGGAGAATTGATTTCCCTCTTAGGTCGAGAGGCTCTCGTGAGCCGCGACAGGTTTGCACTCGTCCGGCAAGTTCCTGCAGGGCGTCTTTCAAAAAGAATTGAAAGCCAGATTCATTTCTCGTCACTCCATCGTCGACGACAAGGTTGCCGGCGATGTTGACAGCACAGAGACAGGAATTCCTGGCCGGATCGATGAGGAGCCGGCGAAGGCAGATGATATCCAGAGGTAGAGCGAGGTGTTTCGCAACTTCGACCGCAACGGGGACGCCTGCTTTAGCGACCGCGAGGATAATCAAATTGGTTTTACCTCGCAGGAATTCCAAATCATTGCACAAGGCGCGCCCACCGGAGCGCAGGTCAGGCAATAGCAACTCGGGCTTTCTCATTCACCCTTCGCTTTGGGATTCCATTCCATGAACTCGTAAACCTGTCCTTCGTTCGATTTTTTCCGGAAGCCCAATCGTTCGTAGAGTCGCTTGGCGGGATTATAAAATTCGACGTAGATCGTGACGCACTTGTTTTGTTCGCGGGCTTGGGATTGCAGTTGCTTCAGCAGCATTGATCCAATGCCGCGATTTCGAGCTTCGGGAAGCAGGGCGATATCCATGATGTGAATGCGTTCAGGCCACTCGTGGAGGTACAAACGTCCAATACCTTTCCCATCCAATTCAATCACGAGGAACTGTGGGGCGTCATAGTGTGTGCGGTAGTGTGTGTTTTGAGCTTCAAACTGCTGGAGAACGAAGGCGGCTTTTTGCTCGTTCGTCCAAGGGACCGGAGCCAGTTCGTCCGCTCGCGTACTGGCGTAAACCTGGATCAGAAAATCGCGGTCGTCCTCTCGTGCTGGACGAAGACGCAGAGAACTTTGCATTTCAGCTAAAGCTTTTTACGGACGCTGCGGAAAAACACCGCCGAGGGAAATGCAGAAGTTGAGGGTTAGATACGGCTGCATATTGTTGTGCGGCAGACCGCCGCCAGCAAGGCTCAGAGCCTCGAAGGCCATGTTCGCGTTCGGCGATGCGTTACTGTAAGTCGCGTTGCCCGCTCCCAGCAACATGCTCCCCGGTGTTTTGTAAGCGGCGTCATCTTCATCAGCGCGAAGCGTGTGGGCGTGCACAGGGATTTCGGATTGCAAAAGCGTGATCGATTCAACGCCAGACATATCGCCGAGCCAGCGTTCGGAGAGTCCTTGCCCTTGACCGGGCTGCATCGGTGCGGCGCCTTGCAAATCCGGCAGCGCATAGGTGCTTTTTCCGTCGCCGCCATATTGTGTGCCGAGAAGGGCAAATAATGCAGTGTTTTGAGAGATCGGCATGATTTGGCCATTGCAAAAGGCCCATCCATAGGGCGGAAAATTGAACGGGAAAATCCGAATCTCGGCGTAAAATGGATCCATATTTATCAGGAATTAAGTTTGATTCGGGATGACACCAAACAAGGAAATAATAAAATTGATGCAAAGGAACGGCTGTGTGTTCTCGTGAGGTTGACTGCCGCCGGCCGGTGCGATTGCTTGCGACGACATATTGGCGAGGACGTCCGGTTGAGGGTAATAAACCTGATTCTCCGCGGCCGCCAATATTTGATTTCCGGGGGTTTGAGACGAAGCTGCCGCTGCTGATCCAAGGAGAGTGTGGGTATGATTTGGAATCTGTTGAACCGTCAATGTTTCCTGTTCCGTTCCCGCCATCTCCCCGATTTGATACGTTGTTCCATCGGGTCCGGTACCCATATGGATCGGCACACGACTCGCGAGATTGGGAAGATTGAAATATTCCTCACCGTCGCCCCCGTAAGTCGTACCGATTAACTGAAATAAAATCTCATTTTCCGAAATCGGCAACGGCTGACCCTGGCAGAACGCCCAACCGTTCGGCGGAAAGTTTCCCGCGAACATCCTGATTTCACCAATATAGGGTTCTGGCATAACAATTAAGCTGGCGGGTTAACTGAAGGGAACAGGCCTTGCAAAGCGATGCAGAAATTCAGCGTAAGATAAGGCATCATGTTGTTGTGTGGCTGGCTGCCTCCTACACTGGTTACGGCTTCGGGTCTCATGGCGACGAACGAAGCGGGCATGCCATATCCATTGGCCGGGTTCTTGGCTAAAATTTTATTGGTCGGCGAAATCTCTGTCCCGGCGTTGTTGTCGACGTTTACGGCATGAGTATGTGTCGGAAGCTGCTGAATATTCACCGTGACTGAAGTGGATCCCGCGGCTTCACCCAGAGTATGACCGTTCCCCATATGGATGGGAACTCGTCCCCGCAAATTGGGCAGAGCAAACGTGGTTTGCCCATTTCCGCCATAAGTCGTGCCCAAAAGTGAAAATAAAGCCTGATTCTGATTGATCGGAAGCAATTGTCCGTTGCAGAGCGCCCAACCCTTCGGCGGGAAATTGAAACTCATGATCTTTATTTCCGAAAGAAATGGTTCTGACATACGAGTTGCAAATAGTTACGCTCGCCCGGTGCTTCAGCCAATTGATTTTACCATGTCGCGGCGATGTTGCGACGGTTAAAAACCGCTTCGTAATACCGATACTTTTGATCCTTGCCCATTGGCACAATAAACAGGGGAAAAGTTACGAACTGTTTGTGTTGAAAAGTATACGTGTCCTGAGCCATCGGCGCATCAACCGGTCCGCGGAATAGCAATGAAAACCGTTCATTTTTGCGATCAGCGGCTTTCAGCGGGTGTCTTCCCAATGATCGCGTCGATGCGAGCTTCACGCGAATCAATTCCAATTCGACATTTGTCGACGCATCCATTTGGACGAGGAAAATGGTTTTTAGATTGCGGCGGAAATTCGCCATGGCCATCGGGTCCAGTTCGCGCGGGCCAGCGAGCATAACGGACGGAGCAGCAGCCACGGCAACGGCAGCAACTTTAGAGCAGCCCATGAGAAACTGACGGCGTGTGTTCATTGAATTCTGCTCAATTTCTCATGGTAAGGCAAAACGCGGACACTCGCGGACAGTTATTGCTTCGACCGATGATTTGAGTCGTAGCAGTAACGCAAATCCGAATACGAAAATCAAGTTATTAGGGTGAGAGCCAGGTTAGCTTTTCGGCCTTGGACGGCTAAAAATCGCTTCATATTCCATTGCCGCAGCGGTTCGTCCCACGGGGACAATGAACAAATGAAATTGCCCAATTTCGGCGTGCTCAAAGAGATAAGTCATCTGCGTGAGCGGCTGATCAACGCGGCCGAGAAATATCAATGAGAAGGTATCCGTCGGAGAGGTGGCAGTGGAACGCGAGTTTGCCGCAGCCAGTTCGAGTTCAATGTTTCGGTTCTCAGCGATGTAAACCTTGAACTTTGTTTTTACCAGTTTGGAAAAAACCGAAAGTGTTAATTGATCTAAAGGAGTATTTGGCACGGCGAAACTTGTTT
>CBHWET010000206.1:0-8847 GCA_966112985.1 uncultured bacterium
ACAGTGGCCACCAGGAATGCAGACGTATTTGTGAATTTCGTCGCACTGGTAGAGACGAAGACTGGCACGTCCAGAATTTGGCGGACCGAAGAATACGCACCGGAACTCCATCCCTGACTCGATGCGAGAATCTCGCATTGAATATATCGTCCCACGATCTGGTTTGATACCGTTGCAGTTATCGTCACGAGGTTTGTCCCAGCAGGCACATTTTGCGATGCGGTAACATTGCTCAACGTAAGGGTCTGACTGGTGCCAGTGCCCCAATAAAATATCACTGATGCTGGATTTCCATTGGCTATTACTGTCCCTGTGAAGACGGCAACCCCGCCGGGTTGAATAGAGATGGTGGGAGTCGTCACCGTGGGCCAGTTCGTCGTCATGAATTGCATGTCGGCTCCCGCTTCAACAGCAAATGCATTCGAAGACACCGCGCGATAATGATACTCGGTGCTGTAAATAAGATTCGTAAGCGTGACGGTCGGAGCAGCGGTGTTCGTCATTCTCGATACGGAGCCATAGTTCGTATCGGGGCCATACTCGAACCAAGTCCAGGTCAACATGCCATTAGTAACGACGGAAGCAGTTACTGCAGCGCGATTCGCTGTAATTGCAAACGCCGGCAACGTTGTCACTGTCGGTCCCGCGTTGAACGTTCTGTCCTGACCGAACGAAACACCCGCTGCATTGGTCACAACAAAACGAAAGTGATAGGTAACCGCCGACAACAAACCCGTAATTGTGTCGCTTACGAACGGTCCCGTATTCGCCGTGACCGTTTGCGGCACCGTTTGGTTTTCATAATTGGTCGTTGTTCCCCATTCAAAATAGCCGATCGATTCTACTTCGTTTACCGATGCTGTACCTCGCAGGAGCGCCGAACGGTTCACAAAATTCGTCGCGCTCTGCGTGACAGCAACAGGAGGCATGAGTGTGGTGAAATTCGAAAGTGAAGAAATAGCAGAGCCATTGCTGTTCGTGGCCACGATTCTAAAATTGTAGGTCGTGCCGGGAGCAAGATTGGAAATCGTCGAAGAAATGGGATAATCGACGGCGTCAGCCGACACTAGTATTACGTCGCAACGATTGCTCAGAATAGCTCCAGCCCCCCATTCGAAATAAACGGTAGTGTCGTGCCCATTTGCCGTAACCGCCCCGCGCAATGTCGCGTGATCCGAACCGAGGTTAGTCGCGGATTGGACGCTTGTGATTGGATAGGCCTCCGTAACAAAGGTCATATCGTCCCCCAACGCGATGCCGTATTCGTTCGTCGCCACAACTCGGTAGTGATAGGTCGTTTGCGCGCTCAAATTACTTAAAACCGTACTCAGCGGAAGTTCTGCTGAAGAACCGGAAAAAGTCATCAAAGCCGATAGGTTCGAATAATTCGTATCGGATCCCCATTCAAAGAAAACCACGCCGTCGTTACCGTTTGGCGCAACAGATCCTTGCAAAGTTGCCCCTATCGCGGAGACGCTCGTGGCTGCGAGTGTCTGAACCGTTTGCAAATCGCGCGTCGCAAACACCACGTCATCACCAAACGAAGTCCCGAAGACGTTCTGGATGATGGTTCGATAATGATAGGTGGTTGCGGGCGTCAGGTCGCCGACATCAAACGTCAGCGTCAAATTTGTTTGGTCAGCCGAGATTAAATTTGTAGTCGTTGCAATCGTGTAATCCGTTGTCAACCCCATCTGGAAATAAGCACTGCTCGGTTGGCCATTCGCGGAAATCACGCCGCGCAAGGTTGCCGTGCGCGGCGTGATGTTGGTTGCACCCTCCGTCGCCGCCGTTGGGTACAAAGCCGTTGTTAGTGAAAGTGTGTCACCGTAGGTCACTCCGAAGACGTTGCTGGCGACAGCGCGAAAGTAATACAAGATGCCCGGCTGCAAGCCACCGGCAGAAACGGCATAGTTGTTTGTATAAACACCGGCTGGTGCGACGACGCTTGCTGTGGTCATCCCAAAATTGGTCGTCGCTCCGAATTCCACATACGCAATAGAGTCATTTTCCCACGGTGACAGCGCAAATTGCACAGTCGCGGCACTCGGCGTAATTGCTGATGCTCCCATAGTTATAGCGCGTGGAAAATGTGCGGTGGCCGCTACGACAACCCCGCTGTACGCGACGCCCGAACTGTTACTCGCTACAGTTCGATACATGTACTGGTGCCCTTCAAGCAGATTTGCAATTGAGCCACTAACCGGGATCGACGAATTCCCGCGCGATAAGTTCGTGATACCCGTGCGATCGGTAAACCCTGTTTCGAATGGCCCCCATTCGATATAAGCGGCCGTAGTTGCCGCCCCCTTGGGAACCACCGTACCGTTCAATTTCATGGAAGAAGGCGTAATCGCTGTCGCCGGAAGAGACGCGGCAGACGGACTATTCTGGCCCAATAAGGAACAAGGCACAATTGCAGTCGCAAGGACGAACACACCAAAAGTTTTCATGAGGTTTTTTGTTGTTTAGCCGTTTGCCTAAGCGCGCCCCACCAATTTGCTGTTGGACCACCGCTATCCGCTGACTGGGTTGCATGCTTTGATTTCGGACGTGAGGTCGCTCCATCGTCTTTAGCTATCACCGTGCCAGTCGTCAGGCAGCTCATATTGAGCAAGGAAAATGCGGATACCACAAGCGTAGTGTTAAAGTTTTCACACATCTTTGCGTGAAACTCACACCAGGCCTTCCTCCCGGCGACATCAAAGGATTAACAACTCGTATTCAGAGCAACAATGTGCGTCTTCAGGCACACCGAGGACGTTGATCGGGAGGATTTTAAAACCAGCGATCAAGTGTTAAACAGATAGCATCATGACATATAGGGCCTCGCATATTACATGACTGCTTTGGTTTGACTCGATTCGAGGGGAACCCGAATGGTTACGAACGCGAGTTGCGCGTTGCACTTTGCGCCCCTCTCAGCTACTAAGCTGCCATGCGTTTTATTGGCAGTATTATTGAGAAACTGCAGCGGCATCCGAAGCGAGTCGTATTTCCGGAAGGAACCGAGCCGCGCGTTCTCCAGGCGGCGCGGCAATTCTACTCGCTGCGCCTTGGCGCACCAATTTTGCTCGGCGATCGAACCAAGATCAAAGAAGCCGCCGAACGTCTAAACGTTTCCTTGCAAGGAATTCGCATTATCAACCCGGCTGAGAGCGAAGACCTCGATGCTTTTGTCAAACGGTATGAGATGCTGCGCCGCGTCAAAGGTATCCGTGAGACAGAGGCGCGCGAAGCGATGGTGAAACCAAATCATTACGGCGCGATGATGGTGGCGATGCACCAATGCGATGGTCTGATTTCCGGCACCAACGAAATTTCCGGCAGCGTCCTGCGTCCACTCTTTCAAATCATTAAAGTCGCACCGAAAGCTACAACAGCTTCCAGCTGCATGGTGATGGAAGTGGAAGACACTCGATTCGGCGAAGGTGGTGTAATGTTCATGGCAGATTGCGGTGTTATTCCCGAACCGACTGTCGAACAACTTTCCGATATTGCGGTCTCAACCGCGCAACTTGCCAAGCAATTGTTGGGCAAGCGGCCTCGGGTGGCCCTTCTCTCGTATTCAACAAAGGGAAGTGCAACACATCCATCGATCGGCAAAGTCCAGGCCGCGACCGCGCTTGCAAAACGAAAAGCGGAAGAAAAGTTCCTTGACGCCGACTTTGATGGCGAACTGCAGGTCGACGCCGCGCTCGTGCCCGAAATTGCCGCCCGCAAATTGCCAGACAGTGCGGTCGGTGGCCGTGCGAATGTTTTAATTTTCCCGGACCTGAACTCCGGCAACATCGCCAGCAAATTGATTCAACATGTCGCGCGCGCAAACGCCTATGGCCAAATCCTTCTTGGCCTCGATCGACCGGCCGCCGACGTGTCACGCGGTTCGAGCGCACACGACATTCTTGGCGTGGCAGCCATCGTGGGCTTGCAATCCATTGCTTATAATGAGTTGTATCCCGATGCAGGAAAAAAACTCCCGGGCGAGTAAATTACGCAGCGTCACGTGCTGACTTTAGTTTCATGAACACTACAACCCCACGTGTTTTTATCGCCGCGACCCGGCAAAACGATGGAAAAACAACCACGTCGCTGGGACTTCTGGCGGCATTACAAAAGGTGTATCCGCGCATCGGTTATATCAAACCGGTCGGCCAACGCTTTGTCGAAGTTGCCGAACATAAAATAGATGAAGACACCGTCCTCATGGACAGCGTGTATAAGCTGAATTGTCCGCTCGTGGACATGAGTCCCATCGCCGTCGAACCCGATTTCACCCGTCGCTACCTGGAGAACGCCAATTACGATGCGCTGGTAAAACGGATTCAAAAGGCGTTTGACCGCGTTGCGTGGGAAAAAGATTTTGTTCTTTGCGAAGGCTCCGGTCATGCCGGTGTCGGATCCGTGTTCGACCTGTCGAATGCGCAAGTCGCAAAGATTCTCGGGGCGAAAGTGGTCATCGTCACGCGCGGCGGCATCGGGAAACCAATCGATGAAGTTGCTTTGAATCAGGCGCTCTTTGAGAAAGCCGGCGTGGAAGTCATCGGCGTGATCGTGAACAAGGTTTTGCCGGAAAAGATTGATTACGTCGCCGACTTTACGCGGCGCGGATTAAAACGCCGTGGACTCGAACTTCTCGGCGTTATCCCGAATACCAAGATTCTTGCGAAGCCAACGATGGCGTCCATTCGTGATGAACTAAATGCCGAGCCTCTCAATGGCACCAGGCAATTGACGAACATGATCGAGGATGTCGTTGTCGGTGCGATGGGCGCAAACAACGCCGTGCAGTTCTTTAAACCCGGCGTGCTTGTCATTACCCCGGGCGATCGCGAAGACATCCTCCTCGCGGCGGCAGCAACGTTGTCCGGCCGGGGTCTCTCCACTCTCGCTGGCATCATTCTTACGGGGGATCTGCGTCCGAGCGAAAGCGTCCTCAAAGTCGTTCGTGAGATGAACTTTCCCGTAATTCTTGCAAAACAGGATAGCTACGAAGTGGCATCCAAAGTTCACGACCTCATCGTCAAAACGCGTCCTGATGACGCAGAAAAAATTGCCGTTATCCGCGATTTGATCGCAGCACACGTCGACGTCAAAAAAATCCTGAATGCCGTTTTGAGCAAATAATATGTCTTCATTGCCTTTTCATCTGAATCCGACGCTTGCCGAACTTCCCGTGTACCAACCGGGACGTCCGATCGAAGAAGTCGCGCGCGAACTCGGAATGCCAGCAAAGAGTTTCATCAAACTGGCGTCGAATGAAAATCCTCTGGGACCATCTCCGAAAGCTCTCGCAGCGATGGAGCACGTGCTGAAGAACCTCAACCTGTATCCAGATGGCAATGCGTTCTACGTCAAAAACAAACTCGCGGAAAAACTCGGCGTCGAACCGACGAACCTGATTCTTGGCAATGGTTCCAACGAAATCATCGAGTTCGTTGGGCACGCGATAATGCGCCCGGGAATTGATGTCATTGTTTCGCAGTATTGTTTCGCGATCTACCCAATCATTACAAAGCTTTTCGGCGCCAACCTGATTACGGTTCCGGCCAAAGATCATGGGCATGATCTGCATGCAATGCTTCGAGCGATCACGCCGCAGACGCGCGTCATCTTTGTCGCCAATCCGAACAACCCGACGGGCACGCTCGCTTCGCGAGAGGACATTGTTCACTTCATCAACACAGTTCCCGCACATGTGCTGATCGTGATGGATGAGGCTTACGTCGAATTTCTGCAAGACCCGGTGGACCTCGTTCCTTTGGTTCGAAATGGTGTGAAGCCGAATCTTCTTTTGATGCGAACGTTTTCGAAGATTTTCGGACTCGCCGGTCTGCGCGTTGGATATGGAATCGCGGTTCCGGAACTGATCACCGCCTTGGAAAAGATTCGTCAACCCTTCAATATCAACTCCATCGCGCAAGCTGCTGCGTTGGCGGCGCTCGAAGACGAGGAACATCTTCACAAAACCCGCGCCAACAACTTCACAGGACTGCGTTTTTTTGAAACGGAGTTTCGAAGGATGAAACTCGAGTACGTACCTTCATCGGCCAATTTCATTTTGGTGAAGGTTGGCGACGGAGCGCGAGTGTTTAACGAATTGCAGAAACTTGGCGTCATTGCCCGGCCCATGGGTGGCTATCAGCTGCCAGAGTGGATCCGCATCTCCGTTGGCACGCCCGCCGAAAACCAGCGCTGCATTGACGCGCTGAGTAAGGTTCTGCCACCAGCAAAATAATGAACCTTAAAACAGCAACTCGCGTTGCCTGCGCACTCGCGCTCTTGTTGGCGGCAACGTTCGTCGGTCAAGCAAACGAAAAAGTTGTCGCACGTATTGCGCTCGTCTCAGACCCACATGTCAATCGCGCGACGAACGGAATGAATGCCTCTTTCCGTCCGCATCTGACGCAGGTCATTTCACAGGTCAACACATCGAAGGTTGATTTCGTTCTCATCGCTGGTGATCTGGCTCAGGGCGGCAAGCCCGAAGAATTCGATGACTTCCGAAAACGGCTAAAGGAATTTCGTGCGCCAGTTTTCTACGTTCCAGGCAATCACGATGTGGGAAACAAGAAGCTTGATGGCAAGCGTGACGAGGTCACCGCGGAACGAGTCGCTCTCTTTGAGAAAAAGCTCGGTCACTCATTCTACGTAAAAAAACGGAAAGGTGTTCGCATCGTCGGAATCAATGCTTCGTTGTTCAGCAGCGGTTTACTTGCGCAAGAAAAGCAGTGGAAGATGCTGGAGAAACTTGGCACCTCTTCAAAGCCAACCGTCGCTTTCATGCATTACGTGCCTTTCACCGATAAACCTGACGAAAAAGGTGGCGCCTATTGGAATATCGAACCACAACCACGCAAACGCCTGCTAGACCTGTTAAAGAAGGCGGGCGTACGGACCGTTCTGAGTGGTCATTTGCATCGCCAGCTGGTTAATCGTGCCGACGGCGTCTTGTTTGTGACGACGCCTCCGGTTTCGTTTGGTTTACCAAAAGATAAGCAGCGCGAAGGCTGGACGCTCGTCACATTACCCGCTGAAGGCGAAGCACGGTTCGAATTTCGTTACATTGACCGATAGTCGGGATGCGATAATTTCGTGGTCGGACTTGTAACCAAAAATCATTTTTGTTACCCAGACAGTGGCACGCGGAACGCGCGACAACCTAAATTGATAAAGTGAAACCAACCGACCTGCGCGGCATCCTTCAATACATTCCCAGTTTCCGGGAAAAGATTTTCATTGTTGCGATTGATGGAGCGATCATTACCGATGAAAATTTTGCGAACATCCTGCTCGATGTCGCCGTATTGCGTTCGCTGAATATTCGCGTCGTCCTTGTCCATGGCGCAGCTGCGCAGATCAAGGCGCTCGCACAAGAACAAAAAATTACTCCGTCAGACCTCGGCGGGAGCGGCATCACTGACGCGCATACCTTGCGGCTTGCACTGACCGCGGCAAACCGGCTGACACATGAAATTCTCGAAGGTCTTTCAGCGAACGATCTGCGCGCCGCCTGCACCAATGCCGTTATCGCACATCCACTCGGCATCCTGCAGGGCGTCGATCATCAATTTACCGGCAAAGTCGAACGAATCGACGTCGAGCTCCTGCAAACACTTCTCTCGCAAGGCATCGTTCCCGTCGTACCGCCGCTTGGTTTCGATGGCGATGGGAAGACGTACCGTGTGAACTCTGATTCCGTCGCTGTCGCTTTGGCATCAGCGTTGAAAGCCATCAAGCTCGTGTTCATTACCAGCCAGGACGGCATTTCGTTGCAAGGCCAGCTCTTCCGGCAATTACCGGTCGCGCAGTTAAATCAACTGTTGGCGAAGCAAAAGAACGACTTTTCACCCGACGCTTTGTCGAAGGCTCAAAACGCTTCACTCGCCTGCCAGGCCGGAGTGCAGCGCGTTCACATCATTAATGGCCGCGTCGACGAGGGCCTGTTGGCTGAAGTGTTTTCCAACGAAGGTATCGGCACGCTGATCTATGCCGACCAATATCAACAGATTCGGAAGGCGCTGAAGAAAGACATCCGGCGCATCATGCAACTCACGAAGCCCTCCATGGCCAGCGACGAACTGGTGAAGCGGACACGGGCAATGATCGAGAAGCAGATTGGCGATTATTTCCTTTTCGAAATCGATCGCAACCCGGTCGCGTGTGTTGCACTGCATATTTATCCAGAACAAAACAAAGGTGAACTCGCGTGTCTTTACGTCGCGTCGACCCACGAGAACCAGGGTATTGGCACGAAGCTCATTCAATTTGTCGAAACGAAGGCGCGAGAGCTTGGGCTGAATGAATTACTCACGCTCTCGACACAGGCGTTCACGTACTTTCAGAGTAAAGGCGGTTTCATTGAAGGCACGCCCGATGATCTGCCGCCGACGCGCCGCGAAAAATACGACCAGAGCGGACGCAACTCGAAAGTTCTCGTCAAGAAGCTCAAATGATCTCGCCGATCGAAACCAATGTAGCCCGCGGCCAGCAAACATTGCCGCGGCAGTTTTTCTTTCGCGTCAAACAGCTCGGCTATCGATTTACGCAGGACGTGTTGCTGGTCCGCATTCCGCAGCAAAAGCTCTATCACTTTACAAAGGTTGACGGCAGTAGCACCTCCCACATCGGCCGCGCCTTTCCGGAATACGCGTTGACGAAAAAATACGTCGCCTCGACCTCACGTTACGGCATCGGCGAACTGGCAGGGTCGAACAAGACACCGCGCGGACTGCATCGCGTGGCACAGAAGATCGGCGGCGGCTGGCCTGCTGGCGCAGTTTTTAAAGAACGAATCTTTCAAGGTTACACATGGGCCGGTTTGCCTGAAGCCTTCATCACGCATCG
>CBHWET010000207.1:0-8810 GCA_966112985.1 uncultured bacterium
AATGATGCTCGTAGGGTTCGCATTGCGTTCATGGAATTTCCAGGCGCTACTGACTTACGTTGCGATCTGGTCTGTATTCATCATGTGGTCCACGAACACCGGCTCGCAAAAAGTGCCCATGGTGATGTGGGTCGCAGCGAACACTGGTCGGACCACTTTCTCCGCGATGGGCCGGAACATGCAATGGTGGGTGTGGATCTGGCTGGCAGCGCAAGCGCGCAATATCGTCAAGGTTGGAGGATATTTTCCCGAGTTTCCGCACGGTACGACAGGCGAATGTGTGATAGTTGTTTTCATCGCCTTTATCATTCTGTTTGAGATGGCGGTCGTACGGCAACAAACGTCCGATATGCAAATCGAGTTTTCGCGGCAGTTGCGGTCAATCGCACAGGATCCTGTTCCTGAAAAAGGTGATCCTCGCTATAAGAAATGGAAAAACCTACAGGAACGTTTTCCGTCGGCTTAGAGCGTTCTAATCGCCGCCGCCACCGCCACATCCACCACAGCCACCGCCTCCGCCGCAACTTCCACCACCTCCGCATGAGCTGCCACATCCGCCTGAACCTCCGTCAACCGAAGCCGGAGGCTGCAACGTCTTCCGAAGATCGGCCATTGCGGTTCCGGCAAGAGCGGTCATTCCGAACAGGCCGACACCCAGCGCGATTTGTTCAGGGGTGAGGCCCGTATAGTCGGTCTTCAATCTCCTCAATTGGCTGTAGCGATCCTGCAATTGGTTGAGGACGATGTCGCCACGACGGCTGCGATGCGGCCGGCGGACAAAAGCAACGAGCGCGATAACCGTCGTAATGAAACAGCCGATGACCAGGAACGCTACAGGTTTTCCGCGTAACAATCCTACGTTGATTTTGATGGCGCCGATAAGCACGGGGAAGAGTGCGACAGCTACGCCCGCTAACCGGACTTTCAACGCTTGTTGGTCGTTGACGATAAGACCGTGATTCTGCAGTTGCTGCATCATTGCCGTTACAACAGGCTTTGCCTCTTCGCGAACCCTGGCAATGGTTTCGCCAGAGCTTGCAGAAACGTGTATCGCTTTTTCGAGCAGCGATGCGTCCGCCGGCAAAGGTCCGACCGAGTACAGTCTCCGATCAGAACTGTCGATCCGGATCAGCTTGCGCTCGATGAGGCTCGTAATTGCACTGTTCACCGCAAGGATTTTTCCTCCATTCAGGAACGCGATCGAATAAGGATCCATGTTGGAGAAATCTTCGCCCGGTGCGTCGGAAGGTGTTCTCAGGATCTGGCGAACAATTGCCGCTGCGATAAAACAAGCGACGCACAAGAAGAAAAAAAGGGTCAGAAAGTCGGGACCTTTTAAATCAAACGGATTCGTTACCACCTGGCAACCGGCCGCAAACAACAGTCCGACGACTGATAGTGTCATTGCACTACGGCGCGGCAATCGAAGCTTTGGGATTACCCAATGCATTTGTTTGTCGACGCGGACGAAGTCGTTCTTCGCCGCGGCTTTTTGTTCCGGCGACGGCCAGATATCCTTTGGTGGTTCGCCGAAGAACTTTCGATAGCTCGCGAGTGTATTGGTGTACGACTCGTCGAATTTTGATGCTTCAGCAGAACCGCCTTTCGTCGGGTTGTGATGCAATGGTGTTTGCAACACTTCAGGACAAAACGTTTTCCAATAACTCTGGGTGTAAGTCAGATGGAGGTGCCATGCCTGATCGACAGCTTCGGAAGGCGAGACGGGATGTCCTGCTTCAACCGCGAGAAACGCGAAGCGTTTGTACTCCTGAAGGACTCTTTGGGCATACGCGAGTGACCATTGATTCTCTTTGGCCAGTCGGGACGAGAACGGGAAGGCAGCGTCGGCTGAATCGAGAGAGAACTTTTCCAGCCGCTGCAGGAGTTCGGCTCGTTTGGTATTCATAAGTTGCTCCGTCACCGCCAGTGTCTCGCGCTTTCCGATATCTTCAAGCGAAACTGAGGTGACGACTATGTGACAATTGGGTGACGCGACATGGCAGTGGGCCTCTCGCAAGAAAACGTTCTACGAAGGAGGCCGATCATAAGGCATTTGCGGACGGTGATTTCCATCCTATTCCTGCGTTGCAACCCCCGCGGGAACAAACGACGTTGCACTATTGTTTCTACTCGCCTGGGGCGCTCATTCACAGAAACGCGCTCTGTTCGAGACACCACAAGGAGCAGCACGAAGGAGGAATAGATTTTATGCCATCAGACAAAGCCTCGTTTGAAGAAAAGCTGGTGATTGGACTTGGTCTTTTCAGCATTGGACTTGGACTTACTCAGTTGATTGCGCCACGAAAAGTTTCCAAAGCGATTGGAGTGAAGAAGAACGATAAACTGATGCGGGCGTTTGGCGCTCGTGAATTCTCGAATGGCGTTGGGATACTGACACGGAAGAAGACTGGTGCATGGTTGTGGGGGCGCGTTGCCGGGGACGTGGTCGATCTCGCATGCCTCGGGTTGGCTCTGAGATCGCGACGGACGGACAAAGCCAAACTGGCGGTCGCGGCGGCCGCGGTCGCAGGCGTTACCGCAGCAGACATCTACGCGGCGCAACGCACGAGTAAGCACGACCAGCTTGGCACCAAAAAGATTCATCTGCGGCAAACAGTGATCATTGATCGTCCGGCCGAAGAGTTGTTCGACTTCTGGCGGCACTTCGATCGTTTGCCCATCATCATGAACCATCTCGAATCCGTGGAGATGATCGGTCACAACCGATCGCGGTGGGTTGCGAAGGCCCCAGCGGGCATGCACGTCGAATGGGACGCGGAAATTATCAACGAACATCCGAACGAATTGATTGCATGGCGTTCACTCGAAGGCGCCGATGTCGATAATGCCGGCACGGTGCGGTTTGAACCGGCGCCGGGCGGACGCGGCACTCTTGTTAAGGTGGAAATTGATTACGTTCCACCTGCAGGAGTGCTTGGTCAAAAAGTCGCAAAGCTCTTCGGCGAAAATCCAGAAAAGCAGGTCAGTATCGATTTGCGACGTTTTAAACAACTCATGGAAACAGGTGAGATTGCCCGGACAGAAGGGCAACCGGCGGGGCGTTCCGCAAGCACGTCCAAGAAATACGACGATTTCGTCCGGACATAGGATTTAACTAACCCCCTGCACGCAGACGCAGCCTCTGTGCTCGTCTGCGTGCACTCTCTTTTTGTTCTTAAACTTAACTAAAGGAATTTCATGAAAGCTAATTGTTGGTACGGAAAACGGGATGTGCGCGTCGAAACAGTGCCCGACCCCGAAATTCTCAATCCACGTGACGCGATTGTAAAAATCACTTCCACCGCCATCTGCGGTTCTGACCTGCATCTTTACAACGGATTCATTCCCACGATGGAGAAGGGGGATATTGTCGGTCACGAATTCATGGGCGAAGTCGTCGAGGTTGGGAGCGGTGTTCATAACCTAAAGCCGGGCGACCGCGTCGTAGTGCCGTTTCCCATTGCGTGCGGGAATTGTTTCTTCTGCAAAAAGGGAATGTTCTCCTGCTGCGAGAACTCAAATCCGAACGCATTGCTGGCTGAAAAAATGTGGGGACATTCGCCGTGCGGGATATTCGGTTACTCACACATGCTGGGCGGCTATGCGGGCGGACAGGCGGAATATGCGCGCGTTCCGTTTGCGGATGTAGGCCCGATTAAAATCGAGAGCGATCTGAGTGATGAACAGGTTTTGTTTCTGTCGGACATTCTTCCAACCGGTTATATGGCAGCGGAGAATTGCAACATTCAGCCGGGCGACACCGTCGCAGTGTGGGGATGCGGGCCGGTGGGACAGTTCGCAATCAAGGGCGCCTATTTGCTTGGCGCCGATCGTGTGATTGCCATCGATCGCTTTCGTGAACGCCTGACAATGGCCCACGACGAGAGTAATGCGATTACTTTAAATTATGAACAGGTCGACATCGCAGAATCCCTCGCTGAAATGACGGGTGGAAGAGGCCCGGATTGTTGTATCGACGCCGTCGGTATGGAGGCGCATCACGGGCATGCCATTGCCCACGCGTATGACCGGATCAAGCAGGCAACGATGACTGAAACAGAACGTCCGATTGCTTTTCGCGAAGCACTCCGCGCGTGTCGAAATGGCGGCACCGTTTCAGTTGCGGGCGTTTACGGTGGCTTTGCCGATAAAATCCCGCTCGGATCTCTGATCAATAAAGGTCTGACGATCAGGGCGGGGCAGACGCACGTCCACCGCTACATGAAACCGTTGCTCGAGCGAATTGAGCGGGGCGAAATAGACCCTTCATTCGTCATCACACATCGATTGCCCCTTTCAGAAGCGGCGAAAGGCTTCGAGATCTTCAACGAAAAAGAAGAAGACTGCATCAAGGTTGTGCTCAAGCCCGACGGAGTTTAATCGAATACACGTTTTAAAGAGTCAATGCCTTCGCATATTGCTCCTGTAATGCGAAGGTTCCGAACATTCCACCGGAATGCAGGAATAGAATCTTCTTACCGAAACGGTCAGGCGTGCGTTTGAGTTCCGTGAGCATTCCGCGGAACGCCTTGCCGGTGTACGTGGGATCGAGGAGAACACCGTCGAGTTTCGCGAGCCGCGCGTAGAACTGGAGATCTTCATCCGTCGCGATTCCGTACCCGGAACCGAAATGTCCGTCCAACACCTGCAGATCGCGGTTCTTTGATTGAAGATTGAACTGTTGCGCGGTGTCTTCGATCAACTTGCCGACGCGTTTTTGAAAATACTCAGCACTGTCGCAAACATTCACCGCCCAAAGAGTCTTTGTAGGCACACCGTTCAACTCGTAGCCAAGATGAATGCCACCGTGAGTGCCGCCCGAGCCATCAGCGAAGAAGAATGCATCGGGAAATTTCGTGCCTGCAACCTTCGGCCAGATCGAAAGCATCTGTTCGACACCATATATATATCCGAAACATCCCAACGGTTGGCTGCCGCCTTCGCCAATGACGTACGTCTTCTCCCCGCGCCGCCGCAATTCTTCATCGGCACGTTGGAGCAGGGGAGCATAACCGCCGACTGCCTGGTATTCAGCAAATGGAACAAACCGTAAATCCGCGCCTGCGATTTGGTTGAGCAACAAATTAGCCGTGGGAATCTCCTGCGGGTTTCGACCGGTCTTCGGTTCGCGCACGATAATGGAAACTTCCAAGCCGAGCCGCCGTGCACAATAAGCCGTCGCGCGTGTATGATTCGATTGAAACCCGCCCGCCGTGATGATGCGCTTCGCGCCTTTCGCCACTGCGTCTGCCAAAAGAAATTCCAGTTTGCGAACTTTGTTCCCGGATTCGACTGAGCCGGTCATGTCATCCCGCCAGACATAAATTTCTTTGCCGACTTCGGCGGAGAGCCTTTCCAGTTTGTGAATGGGCGTCGGCAGATTGGCGAGAGCAATACGCGGTGGGTAATTCATAAAAATCAAAAGCGGTTGAAATGTTGAAGGACCCGATGATCGAAAGGCAAGCGCGGCCGCACGTCAATCACCTGTTATGGATCCCACCGTAAACTCGCCGCGCGTGATGGAGACAACGTCGTCACCGAGCCGTCGCCAAAAGCCACGATCAGCGATTGGTGCAACGGTGTTGTAATCATCTTTTCGCGACCGCCCGCTACATTCCATCCGCCAGTTGTTTCAAACAAGACGACGGTGTCGGGTGCAACATTGCTGCGATTCAACCCGGCCACGCGGCTGTTATATCCAAAATGACAAAGCTGTTTAGAATCCTGGGAGGGGCAAAGATACGCTTTTTCAGGATTACCACTTCTCACGTACACTTTGCTTTTGATCGCGTCACACCACGTCTCTGCCGGTGGAAACTGATTGGTATGATCGACGCAGTATAACCATGTCGCCTGGGAAAGGGAGGCGAGGCGTTTCAGGCAAATGTCCCGGTGATAGTGCTGTCGCATTTTGCTAAGCCCAAAGACGAAGAAGCCCAGAAACAACAGCACGAGCGCCGCAGCTCCAACCAGGCAGGATCCGCGAATCGTGTGGGTCAATTTATCCCGGGTCGAAGACATTCGTTGTTCCAAAGTGTTTGAAGGCTCCGTCCTGTAATTGCAAGCATCTCTTGCGATCGGTACGGCTGGCGCGGACCCAGGGGTGGCGTTCTGAAAAACAATATTTCCTGTGGCAGCGTCCGTTTTAGGAACTAAAATGCCTCCGTCCCCAGGGAAAAATGTTTTTTAGAAGCTAAAACGTCCTCTGCCTTGGGTAGAACCTTTTTTAGAAGCTTAAATGGACGTTTCCCTGTGGCAGTGTCCGTTTTAGGAACTAAAATGCCTCCATCCCCAGGGAAAAATGTTTTTTAGAAGCTAAAACGTCTTCTGCCCTGTGGCGGAACCTTTTTTAGAAGCTAAAACGGGCATTTCCCTGTGGCAGCGTCCGATTTAGGCACTAAAACGCGTCCATCCACATGGGAAAAATCTTTTTTAGAAGCTAAAAAACTTTTTTCCACAGGGAAGTAAGTTTTTAATAGCTACCAACCAACAACTTACAAAATTCCATCCGAAAATGGATGTTGGGTCGGTGATCCGCGTTTGTTGGTCGACAATAACGCACCCGGAACTACCATCGGATTCCATGAGAGCGAAAAAGCCTCACGCGTTCGGGGTTTATGCCGGAAGTTTTGATCCGCTTACCATTGGCCATCTCTGGATGATTGAACAAGGCGTGCATCTTTTCGATCGCTTCGTCGTGGCGATTGGGATCAATCCAGAAAAGAAATACGCGTTCGATCTTGCCGATCGCCTGGCGATGTTGAAGGACTCGACGAAACAGTTTCCCAATCTATCTGTCGCCTCGTATTCGAATCTTTACCTGATTGATTACGCTCACGAGATCGGTGCGACGCATATCCTTCGGGGCATTCGGTCCGGCGCCGATTTCGAATACGAACGCACCATGCGCAACATCAATGGCGATCTCGCGCCGGATATCTGTACGGTGTTTCTCATGCCTCCGCGCGATATCGCGGAAGTAAGCTCGAGCATGGTGAAGGGATTGATCGGGCCGGACGGCTGGCAGAAGGTGGTTCGCAATTACGTTCCGGCTCCAGTTTACAAGCAACTGCTGCGGGCAAAACTGTGAACGCTTTGAGCCGTGAAAGATGGGATGCGCTGTGGAGAAATATGACGGGCTCCGTGCCCGATGTCGTGTCTGCGGAATGGTTCAACAAATTGATTGCACATTATTCTGAACCCCATCGTGCTTATCACAATGGGTGTCACATTGCCGAATGCCTTCGAGAATTTGATCTCGCCACACACCTCACGCGTGAACCCGCGGCAGTCGAAGCGGCCATTTGGTTTCATGATGCGATTTACAATCCTCAAGCCTCCGATAACGAAGAACGGAGTGCTGAATTGGCGCGCCAGTATTTATTTGCGATCGGAGCGAAGACCGTATTCGCGGATAGCGTCGCAACGCATATTCTTGCAACCAAAACTCACACCGCTGAAAGCAATGATTCCGGTGTGATGCTCGACATCGACCTGAGCATTCTCGGCCAATGCGAAGAACGGTTCCTGGAATACGAAGCGGCAATTCGCCAGGAATATGCATGGGTGCGTGATGATATCTTTCGAGAAAAACGTTCAGAGATTTTGACGAAGTTCCTGCAACGTCCGCGATTGTATGTGACTGACTTTTTCTTCGTGAGATACGAAAAGCAGGCTCGTCTAAATCTGGAGAAATCTGTTCGATTGCTTCGAATGTGAGTCGACGCACGCAGAACATTTTAAAATCCGCCACCCGCATTTTGACTGTTGTCATCGCGGTTTTAGCCGTAACGGCGCTTGGCTATTGGATTTGGGAGCCGGGGAAAGATTTCACTGACGGGCGTCATAATCGCGGACGCAACGCGATTTGGATTTCACATGGCTGGCTCGGCGCTGATGAATGGTTTGTTCGGAACGCCAAAACGAACCAGATCGATCACTATCGCAACGAAAAGGCTATTCGCGAATTGGCTGCGAAATTTCGGAAACACGGGATTACGGATATCTTTCCGCACCTCTGTCCCAGCGACATTGACGGCACACTGCCGGCCACGGATGCAGTACAAGTCGAAAAGTTCCTCGATCATTTTGATGGATTTCGCGTAATGCCATGGGTTGGCGGGCCAAATGGTGCTGGAGCACAGCTTTCAAACTCACGATGGCGTGTTCGCTTCGTCGCGCATGTCCGGCGCCTTCTCACACGCCATCCGCGTCTTGCGGGCATTCATTTAAACATTGAACCGTTGCCGAGTGGCGATGGGGACTATCTACATTTGCTCGACGAGCTTCGATCGGCGTTGCCGAATGGAAAGATTCTATCTATCGCCGCATATCCACCTCCAACTCGATGGCATCCGTTCCCGGATGTCCACTGGGATGAACAGTATTTCCGTGAGGTCGCGAAGCGTGTGGATCAATTGGCGGTAATGATGTACGACGCCGGACAAAAGATTCCGAAAACGTATCGCAAACTGATGTCAGACTGGGCGGTTGAAGTGCTGCGTTGGAGTGACAACAAACCTGTTCTACTGGGTGTTCCGACGTATGAAGATGCTGCGGTCGATTATCATGAACCGCACGTTGAGAATATTACGAATGCCTTGAGTGGCATTCATGCGGGTTTAGTGCGCGGTGGATCGCCCGCAAACTTCCAAGGGATTGCAATCTACTGTGATTGGGAAACAACCGACGCGGAATGGGAATACTTGCGGACGCACTTTGCCGCTAAATCAAAATAAACCGGGAAGGGGAAACAAAAAAAGGCACCCTGGAGACCAGAGTGCCTTTTTGAAAGAAACGGAAATTACTTC
>CBHWET010000208.1:0-8806 GCA_966112985.1 uncultured bacterium
GGTAACAATGCCAAAACGGTTTGAATTGACCAGCCTGAATCGTTTCGATCGTTTTACCAGTCTTTGCGGCTATCCATATTTTTGATTGCCGAAGCACGTTGGCGGTCTACCCTCCGGTTTTCCGAACAAACCGACTGAATCATTCGTCCGTAACGCTATGAAATTCGCGAAGCCGATCCTTCTGACTTTTCTCTCTGCAACCCTCGCCGCCGTCGGGGCGAACGAAAAGGGCTTTGTCTCGCTCTTTGACGGCCAAACATTGAATGGCTGGAAATTATTCGCGGGAAATGGGCCCGGCTATGGGGTAACGAATGGTGCGATCTATTGCGCGCATCACGGCGGCGGCAATCTTCTGTCGGAAAAAGAATTTGAGAACTTTGTCCTGCGTTTTGAATTCAAGCTCGAACACGATTCAAATAATGGCATCGGAATTCGGGCTCCATTCGAAGGCGACGCCGCCTATATGGGAATGGAGGTCCAGGTGCTCGATGATAATCAAAAGAAGTATGGACCGATTCAGCCATGGCAGGCGCATGGTTCGGTCTATGGCGTGTTTGCGGCGAAGACGGGCTTTCAAAAGCCGGTGGGAGAATGGAATGAAGAGGAGATTATCGCGGACGGTCGCCACATCAAAGTGACTTTGAACGGACACGTTGTCCTCGATGCGAATCTTAACGACGTCACGGATCCTGCGATTCTCGCGCAACATCCTGGATTACTGCGCCCGCGTGGACACATCGGCTTCCTTGGTCACGATGATTACGTAGAATATCGGAACATTCGCATCAAAGAATTACCGGCTTCACACAAGGAGAACACTGCTCCGGATGGCTTTGTTGCTTTGTTCAATGGCAAGAATTTGAAGGGGTGGAAAGGTCTCGTAGAGAATCCAGTGAAGCGCGCTGAGATGAATCCGGCTGAACTTGAGACGAAACAGAAAGCAGCTGATCAACTGATGCGCGAGCATTGGAAGGTTGAAAACGGCGCTCTTGTATTCGATGGATCGAAGACCGGCAAAAATCTTTGCACAGAGAAAGATTACGGCGACTTTGAACTCTGGGTGGATTGGAAGATCAATCCGGAAGGCGACAGCGGCATTTATCTGCGCGGAACTCCCCAGGTCCAGATCTGGGATAGAAATGGCAAAGGTGCGCGGGATCATTCCGTTGGTTCCGGCGGCTTGCATAACAATCAGAAGAATCCGAACAAGCCATCAAAGCGCGCAGACAAACCCACCGGCGAATGGAACCATTTTCAGATTCTGATGGTGGGCGACAAAGTGACTGTTTATCTGAACGACCAATTAGTCGTGCAGAACGTGACTTTTGAAAACTATTGGCAGAAGGACAAACCGATTTTTCCCACGGGTTCGATTGAACTACAGAGTCATCATACGCCGCTTTATTTTAAAAACATCTACGTTCGTGAGTTGAAGAAGAAATGAACAAGCGATCGTTCTGCGGAGTGGGTTACTTGCTGATAGCGTTGGTTGCTGGGTCTCTTGTGTTGTGCTCGCATGCGGCGGAGACGAAAAAATTCCTAGCGAACTACGACGAATCGAAAGTGCCGGCCTATGTTTTGCCCGATGCTCTTGTCACGAAAGACGGTAAACGCGTTACGGACGTACGAACATGGCAAACAAAGAGACGAGGGGAGTTGCTCGAGTTGTTTGAGCGCGAGGTTTACGGGCGCATTCCACAAAAAAAGCTAAAGACGCGATTCGAAGTTACTTCGATAGCAACGAATGCCCTTGGAGGAGCTGCAATACGCAAGGAAATCACAGTTCACTTTTCCGGTAATGGCGCGGAGCAGGCCATGAACATTTTGTTCTATGTGCCAAATGGGGCGAAGAAACCGGTTCCGGTTTTCCTGGGGATGAACTTCGGTGGGAACCACACAATCCATTCTGATCCGGGAATTACGATTTCCACCAATTGGATGCGCAATAAGCCGGAGCAAGGGTTTGTTAATAATCGCGCAACTGAAGCATCACGTGGAAGCAGCGCCAGTCGTTGGCCCGTAGAGAAGATTCTGTCGCACGGCTTTGGTGTCGCGACCGTTTATTACGGGGACATTGTTCCAGACGATGATAAAGGAGGATTGCAGCGGGGGATTCATCGGCTATTCGAGAAAAATGTTCCTGCTGAACCACGCGCCGACGAATGGGGTGCGATCAGCGCATGGGCGTGGGGCTTAAGTCGTGCGCTCGATTATTTGGAAACCGATAAAGACGTCGATGCGAAGAAAGTGGCGGTGCATGGACATTCGAGATTGGGCAAGACGGCGCTCTGGGCTGGAGCACGGGACGAAAGATTTGCCATCGTGATTTCGAATGACTCTGGATGCGCGGGCGCAGCTCTCAGCCGGCGCGTGTTTGGCGAAACGGTCGGACGAATCAATACATCGTTTCCGCATTGGTTCTGCGGGAATTTCAAAAAATACAACGAGAAGGAAGAGACTTTACCGATTGATCAGCACGAATTGATTGCACTCGTCGCGCCGCGTCCAGTCTACGTTGCCAGTGCATCCGAAGACTTATGGGCCGATCCGAAAGGCGAATTTCTTTCGGCAAAAAATGCTGAACCTGTTTACGCGTTATTTGGCAAAAAGGGCATCACTCTCAACGAAATGCCCCCGGTGAACCATCCCGTTGGTGAGACGATTCGGTACCACATCCGCACGGGTAAACATGACATTACGGACTTTGATTGGGATCAATACCTCGCATTTGCCGAAAGACAGTTCGGTCACTAACAGAGCGCGACCGATTACTCGATTACAACAAGCGATGAGACGGTCAATTTAGGAACCGTAAAATCCACGAACGAGCTGTTGTGTTGTTTTTCACTGGTGAATTCCAAAGTGCCGTCAAACACGGGATTGTCTGCCGTGAGTAACTTTACCGACTTAATGTGAGACATTGGGACACGTAGACTAACTCGGACATTCTCTGCGGGTGTTACTTTGTCATCATAAGACGAGAGCTTCTGCACGTTGAGATTATAGAGATGAACAATGGTTCGATTCGATTGATCATGAACAACGGCCCGGATGGTGGCCGGCGCTGACAATACGATAGAGGGTTCAATCGACTGCACATCTTTCAGCCAGTTAGCTTTATCTGCGGCAACGACTTTCCCGCCCTTATCGACAAAACGTCTTACGGCTTGTTTCGCTTCTGCATTCAAGACTGATTCTGATTCAAGCAGTAGGACTGGTTTTGCATCTTTACCCGAAAAGGTTTTGAGCGTTGATAGGACCTCGTCTTCGCAAACTACTTTATACTGAACGTTTGCCCGGGTAAGAGCGGCTGCAAGTGGAAGTGCAGCGCAATCAGCAGTATCAAGCCAACGCTGGAAAGGGAGGAATAATAAAACATCGGAGCGGGGAGGCGCGTCATTCAAAAGTTTCTGATTCTGGCGCAAAAAATCCGCTTGTGCCTGAATGCCGCTGATCATCTTCGACCGTACGTTCTCCGGCCATGTTGGCCAGGATAGGTAAGAAGAATTCGCGGCCACAGCTTCAGCCATCGCTAGCCGCACCAGATTGGGCGCGGTATGGTAATCGACGTCCGCAATCGTGACGGCCACGATTGGCTTCCCGTGATTGATGGCATGAAGGAGTTTGTAAACGTGCCCGTACTCGAACGTTGTACCCTTGGGCAGTGTGCGCGGTTGCGAGTTGCTGTCCTCAACGACAACGAAATCCTCAGCCTTCGTCATCTCGTAAATGTTGTAGCCGTAATCACGGTTTTGCGAGAAGAAGACTTCAGGGCTGTTAAGGCTGTTGTTGCATGTAATCAATGCCCGAGAATTGATTGTGCGGGCGTGCTTTCGCATTTCGGAGAGAAAATCGCGCGCAATCGTACTTCGGAACTTAAGGAATTCTTTTGATCGCTTTGCTGCGATGTCGCGCAGTGCTGCAATGGAATTCGTCTCAAGACTTTTATCAGCCAGAAAATCTGCGAACTTTTTCATGCAGAATTGGCAGTAACAACCTTGCGGGTGCACCGTCGGATTATCGAAGAAAATGCCGTCGTGACCCGTTTGGATCTGCTGAGTCACCATGAATTTCTCGTAGGTTTGCCAATCCGGATTGTTCATGCACGCCGGCTGATAGTCTCCGCCGTACCAGGAGGGCAGCGGCTTTCCATCTTTTCCAACCTGTCGCCATTGGTCCGGCGGTGTCCGGAATTGCGTGCGGAATTTCGAAGACCAGTTTTTATCGAATGTATCCAGTTTAACGATCGATGTGGCGCAGATATAACCAATGGACAGACGAATGCCTTTGGATTTCGCGCTATGATTGTAGGCAGTGGCTTTTTCGCGTTCTTTGGAGAGATCTTTCTCAGAGGGCAATCCCATATAACCAAGCCCCCCGAGACCTGTAGCGTAAATGATCGTTACACCGCTGGCGGCGGCGGCATCTGCCTGCTCACCAATGTTGCCAAGATGATCGAATGCGTGGCCTGCTTCGCCAACGCGCAGTTCTACGGGAATTTTGTCCGCCGCAAATAACGGTAACGCAACAACGCACGCAAGCAGCGTGAATATCAGTTTCGACATGTCTTTGAAATGAGTGACGGAGATTGGAATTACGGCAGCTGCGAACGATAGTCGTTGGTGCCACCAAGCTTTTGATACTTATCAAAGAGGATATCGAAAGCGCCACGGGCGGTTGCAAGTTTCTGTTCGGCGGCAGGAATCGCTTTGTCAGCGGCCTCATACCGTTTCATCACGGCTGCATAAGTCGCTTGGTCCAAATTCTTACCCTTATAAGTCGCGTGAAGTGCATCGCGATTTTTGTTGGCCGCTTCCACCTGCGCTTTCGCCTGTTTCACGGCGTTCAATTGAAACTTCACGGCTTTTTCCGCGGATGCGACATCTCCAATCGGATCCTTCGGAGGTGCCGTTGCTTTTTTCGCTGCCGGAGTCGACGCAGTCGCGGGTGCGGCGGGCGGAGGTTCTGCTGCCGGATTCTGTGCTGCTGCACTCGTTGCTTTGCCTGCGATCTTTGCTGCCTGGCCTGCGATGGCGCTGTGACTTGCAATGATTAGAGTGACAGAGCAGGCAATGAAGGAAAAACACTTTTTCATAACGGAGGTTCCACAGTTCTAAAGGGGTTAGAGGCTCGACGCAAACGTATTCTGACGATCAGATTTGATCAATTCGCAGTTTGGTTTTCACTACACGGTTGCTAATCTGAAACCGTGAATTCCACGACCGACAAAGCCAGCGCGACTCCGTGTGCAGTTGAAGGGACCTCATTACGTTCACTTTCAGCCCTGCAATGGAAGTCGGGAATCGCTGCATGGCTCGGCTGGTTTTTTGATGGGCTTGAATTGCATTTGTTTACGCTCGTTGCGTTGCCGTTCGTTGGGCAACTGATGTTGCTGCCGACAAGTGATCCATCCGTAAAGGAAAAGACCGCATGGATTCAGGCGGCATTTCTCATCGGCTGGGCTTTGGGTGGTGGTTTCTTTGGGCGGTTGGGGGATCGTCTCGGTCGTGCCCGTGCATTAAGTCTCACTATTCTCACTTATGCTGTTTTCACCGGTTTATCATTTTTCGCGCAGACGTGGTGGCAGTTATTGATTTGTCGATTTCTGGCGGCGTTGGGTGTCGGGGGTGAATGGGCCGTGGGCGCGAGTCTATTGTCGGAAACGTGGCCGAAAAGTTGGCGTGCGTGGATTGCTGCCGTTCTCCAATGCGGCGTTAATCTTGGTATTCTCGTGGCTTGTGGCGCCGTCGCCCTAATCACAAATCTATTTGGCAAAGGTGATAACCATTTTGAACGATACGTGTTTCTCATTGGCGTTGTCCCGGCGTTGCTCGTGTTTTGGATCCGCAAAAATGTTCCAGAACCAGAGGTGTGGAGTCATGCCAAGCGGAATGCGGTGAAAGAGCCGGGCATAATGGATTTGTTTCGAGGTGACGTTCTCCGCATTACGCTTCTTACAATCGGTGTGTGCGCACTTACGTTGACGGGATGGTGGGCTTTTATTTTCTGGCACGTTCAACACCTGCGCAGCCTGCCGGAAATCGCCAACTGGACCGCCGAAGCGAAACAACAATTGGTGACGAAAATTTTCTTTCTCGTCGTCGGTATTTCTATCCTCGGCAACTTTTTCTTTTCCTGGCTGGCTACGCTGTTTGGCTATCGTAAAACCATTCTCTGGAGTTGCGTGGCATTTATCGGCGCCATTATTGGGGCGTATGGCGCGCCGCGCACGCATGCTGAATTGACGTTCTGGCTGCCGCTGATTGGTTTTTGTTCCGGTGTGTTCGGTTTGTTCACGATGTATCTGCCGCCATTGTTTCCTACACTGCTGCGAACGACCGGTGCCGGGTTCTGTTATAATATCGGTCGAATCGCCGCGGCCATCGGCACCATTGTCTTCAGCCTGCGACTGCAGGTCAGTGACTTTCGCACCACTCTCTTATCGATTGTTTTCCTGTTTTTTCCCGCAGTGGTGATCTGCTTGTTTCTTCCGGATTTGTCCAAGGAAGAGGGCGGTACAAAATAAAAGACGCCTCCGTGGAGGCGTCTTTCGAATTCGTTCGGCGAACAGCTTACATCATCTTCAATAATGTGTCGGCCATTTCGCTAGGCGTGACCGCAACACCGATGCCCGCGTCCTTGAACGCAGCAATTTTCGCTGCCGCAGTGCCTTTGCCGCCGCTGACGATCGCGCCAGCGTGACCCATACGACGTCCCGGAGGTGCCGTGGCACCAGCGATGAAACCAGCAACCGGTTTCTTGCAATTCTTCTTAATCCACTCGGCGGCTTCTTCTTCAGCGCTGCCGCCGATTTCACCGATCATGATGATGCCCTTCGTTTCCGGATCATCGTTGAACATTTTAATGACATCGAGGTGCGACGTGCCGTTAACGGGATCGCCACCGATGCCAACGCAGGTTGATTGGCCAACCCCGCGGCAGGTCAATTGCCACACAGCTTCGTAGGTTAATGTGCCGCTACGCGAAACAACGCCGATATTGCCCTTCTTGTGAATGTATCCCGGCGCAATGCCGATACGGCAGCCGCCGTGGGAATCTTTGCCTTCACCGGGCGTCACGATACCAGGGCAGTTTGGTCCGATAAGCCGAGTCTTTTTACCAGCCATCGCGCGCTTCGCTTTGACCATGTCATTGACGGGAATGCCTTCAGTAATGGCGACGACGAGATCGAGTCCGGCATCAACACCTTCGAGAATAGCGTCGGCAGCAAAGGGTGGGGGAACAAACACCGCTGAGGCTGTCGCGCCCGTTTGCTTCATCGCATCGGCAACGGTGTCGAAGATGGGAACCTTCTTGCCGCCGTGCTCGAAGAACTGTCCGCCCTTGCCTGGCGTAACGCCGGCAACAATCTGCGAACCGTAATCAATAGAGAGTTGAGTGTGACGCGCACCGAAGGCACCGGTGATGCCTTGGACGAGCACTTTCGTTTGTGGTGTTACAAGAATAGACATTGAAATTCAGTTGTTCTTTTGTTCGTTCTTAATCTGATTCAAAAATTTTACCGTCAATCTGTCATGGTCGCGGTTCATCGCTTGCTTTGCTCGTATCAAAGCATCGATATCCAAAATCCGGCAAGTTCCGGCCGGAAGTTCAATTTCAATGCTATTTTTAAGAACGTCAGCAAATCCGCCGACGCCTAACACTTCCCCAAGACAATCCACGATGCCCAGATCCGTCTTCAAATATAAATTTTTCAGCGACGCACACTGTTCCGGCGTTAGGTTCAACGGAATATCCGGACGCGTCCGATGGACCGTGTGCAAATCCTGGAACGCACTTTGTATGCGCATTAGGTTGTCTTCACTAAACCGGCAACAAATATCGACGTCCCGCGTAACTAGTGTCACTCCATGTGCCACTGCTGCAAATCCGCCAACTAAAACGAATTCAACTTTCGCCGCGATTAACCTTCGCGTTAATTCGCTAAGATTTTGCATTTCGCATTTTAACTGCGGCTTGCAGTGATTCGGCAAAATTCAGTGCATCATCATTCGCGAGCATCCTCTCCCATGGCGTCTTGGAGAGACTGTCTTTAAGCAGCGATAAATCAACGTCCCCCTCACCATATACTGGCGCAGTTTCCTTCAGAACATCGCTGTCATTCCCACCACACATTCAAATCACCGTCCCGCATTTCGCTTATGAATACAAATGCTGTTACCGTCCGGATCGTAAACCATCGCCATGCGACAAACAGGCGTGGGCATCGGATCGATTCGGAACTTTACGTTGTTTTGTTTCAAGTGCGCGATGGCCGCTTCAAAATCCTCCACTTCCAACGCAACACTGCAGCCGTCCGGACTCGGTTTAAACATCGGAGCCGAACCAATCGCAAGGACATGAGGTCCGATCTCGTATTCCACCCAGCTGCCATGTTCTGAATTGTGAGCCGTCGTTGGCTTCAAATTCAGCACGCCTTCATAAAATGCGCGGGCGCGTTTCATGTCGGTGACCGCGTAGCAGGAGAATGCGACTTCGACGACCTTCAACATCGCTTAGCCCTTCACCGATTTAACAACCTTCTGCGCTGCATCGGCCATGGAATCACCCGTGATGATCGCCACGCCCGATTCCGCCAAAGTCTTCTTGCCTGCAACAACGTTGTTTCCTTCGAGGCGAACAACGAGCGGCAGTTTCAAACCGGTTTCTTTCACGGCCGCAACAATGCCCGTGGCAATGACGTTGCAATCCATGATGCCGCCGAAAATATTCACAAAAATCGCCTTCACTGACGGATCGCTTAAAATGATTTTAAACGCAGCGGTAACTTGTTCCTTGCTCGCGC
>CBHWET010000209.1:0-8675 GCA_966112985.1 uncultured bacterium
CATTGGCTGCTCACCATTCCATCATTTTTGTCATGCAAAATAAACGAGAGCGATGTTCCCGGGTTACGCTTCAGCTTTGAAAATGCATCATGGCTGATAGAAAAGACTCCCTTCAAACAGGTGAACCAAAAGTTCCCTTGATCGTCTTCAAGGATTTCGTAGACGTCATCACTCGGCATTCCGTGTTCGGTGGTGTAATGAACGAGGTTCGGTTCATTCCAGTGAAAGACACCCGATCCGAGCGTGCCGAACCATAGCGCCCCGCTTGTATCCTGAAACACTTCGACAACCGGTAGTTTGGCCAGAGCAGACAGCTGGGCTGGTGTTCGAAACCTGGCGCTGGCTTCGTCCCAGACAACGACGCCTCTTTCAGTTCCAATCCAGATTCTGCCCATTCGGTCTTGTTCTACCGCGCGGATCCGGACGCTAGGCAGCCCGTGCTCGATACCAAATCGTTGAAAGTGGCCATCCTTGAAAATTTCGAGGCCGGTGCTTGCGCCAATCCATAGCGTTCCGGAACGATCCTGACAGATGGCACGAATGGCACGTTCATCGAAATCCTTTTTCTCCATTCGCGTAATGAGGCCATCCTTGAAGCGGAACAATCCTCCGTCGAAGTCATTGCCAAGCCACAAAGCGCCGTCACGTGTTTCGCACATCGAAAGAATCATGTCGTTCCCGAATGGGTTTCCATTGCTCCAGTTGAACACTGTCAGTTTGCCATCCTTCAATCGATGCAAGCCGCCGCCCCATGTGCCGAACCATACAGCGCCGTCAGCATTTTCATGTACGCAGGTTACGTTATTGTGGGCGAGGCCCTGTTGAGAGGTATAAGTGGCGAATTGTTTCTGCTTGAGACGATAGAGTCCATCCTTGGCCGCTACCCAGATGTTGCCTTCTTTATCTTCTGTAACCGAATAGACCTGGTCATACGGATCGCGCTCCGATGTTGTCTCCGCAATAAAGTTTGTTCCTGTTCTGCGATTCAGACCGCCAAACGTCCCTATCCATAATGTGCCGCTACGATCTTCGTACAGACTTGTGATATTAACGTCGGCCAAACCGTCCTTTTTTGTGTATTGCCGGACCACACCATTTTCCAAATGAGCCAGTGCACTGCTTGTTCCAAACCATACCGTGCCATCGCGGGCGCAGCAGACGGCGCGCACAAAATCCGGTGTCAATCCCTCCGCGATCCCATACAGGTGGGTGGATTCTTCCGTAAACCTCACGAGTCCGGCCGAAGTTCCAAGCCACAACTGGTGCGAGCTGTCTTCGCAGAATTTTTTAACACTGACCCGTCCGAGCAGATGATCCCGACTGAATCGTGAAAAACTGCCGTTCTTATAGCGCAATACACCGCCGATTGTACCAATCCAAACGGTTCCATCGTGCGCTTCATAAATGTCGAGAACGGCTTCCGTCTTGAAAGGAGCATTGGTAAGCAGTCCTGAGATTTTTCCATTTTGAAGTCGAACGAGTAAACCGTTGTAAGATCCGATCCACAGGGTGTGATCGGATGTTTCGCATAGCGCCGTGATTCGGTTGTGTTCGAGCTCCCGAGCTGTTGCCAGTTCGAGTGTGGAAAAGGAATTGCCGTTAAACCGTGCTAGGCCCTTCAGTGTTCCGACCCACAAGTAACCATCATGAGTCTGAAGTACGGTCTGGACGCTGACGTGAGGCAAACCGTCACTCAGGTCCCATTGTTGCGAGCTGTAATGCGTCAGCCCTTCAACTTGCGCATACAACGAAACCGTAAGGAGGGCGCCACAAATCGCGTACAGGAAAAGCCGCATAAATTTTCTGGCCGCAATCATGAGGATGGATATTTATACCAAAACAGTATCCTGGTATCCAAGCGCCGTTTTATTCCATCGGATACTTGATCCCAAATTGCCTGCGTAAAGAGTCGAGTGTTTCCATGATCGAAATACTTTCATCCAAGGGCATGAGCGGGCTTTCGGTTTCACCTGCGCGAAACCGGTTCATGAATTCAACGGCTTCGAAGTGGTAACCTTGTCCGGTATACGGAGCGTCGAATGTTTCAGCGTCACGGCCATCGACCAACAGAGTAATCTTATGTGCTTTCCAAAAAGGCGAATGCACGATGATGCGTCCGCGGGTTCCAATAATATTTGCTTCCCACGATGTATTCGCCCGAACGGTCGTATGTAACACCGCCAGCGCGCCACTTTTGTGCGTCAGAATCATCGCGGTCTGTTCGTCGACGCCACTCTTTCCCAACACTGCCGTGCCGGTAACGTGTATTGGCCTGCCAAGCAACATCGATGCAAAGGAAATGGGGTAAATGCCGACGTCGAGTAACGCACCGCCGCCGAGATCAGGGCTGTACAATCTGCTATTCGGATCGAAGGTGGAAGAAAAGCCGAAATCGGCGGTAAGGAATTGAACCTCACCAATGGTTCCTTCACCGACGAGTTGACGGACTCGCTGAATCGCCGGAAAGAATCGAGTCCACATGGCTTCCATCAAAAGGACGTCTTTTTCGCGCGCGACATCGACGAGCTTCTTCGCTTGCGTTGCATTGAGTGTGAATGGCTTTTCGCAAAGAACTGCCTTGCCTGCGTTCAAGCAAAGCAGCGCATTGTCGAAATGAAATGGGTGAGGGGTAGCGATGTAAACGCAGTCAATGAGTCTATTCCCAACGAGGGCTGCGTAACTTTCGTGCCGGTATTCTATGTTGAAATCGGCTCCAAACTTTTCAGCTCCGTCTTTTGATCGCGAGGCGATTGCGACAAGCTTCGCGTCAGGCACCAGCAACAGGTCCTCGGCAAACTTTCTGGCAATGTTGCCGGTTCCGATAATTCCCCAACGTATGTCATCGGCCATATGTGTGTGGTGTAATGACTTAGCGCACCATGCGCGTTACGTGAGATCAAACAAAAAACATGGACATTTCGGGCCGTTCCCGCTGGAAATTTTGTTTGAATCGTGGATGATGGCCGAAGTCCCAATTCCGATGTATCTGGTGCGTCGTCATCTTGCATGTTTTATTGCCTTTGTTTGCACCACGTTTTCTCTTTTATGTGCAGCCGATGACTTTGAATTTTTTGAGAAAGAAATTCGCCCCATTTTAACGGAGCAATGCTATGGGTGTCACAGTGCAAGTGCCGAGAAAATAAAGGGTGGTCTTCGTCTGGACTCAAAAGAGGCAATGCTAAAAGGGGGAGATTCAGGGCCGGCAATTGTTCCCCGGGCACCTGAGAAAAGTCTCCTGATCAAAGCCATTCGCTATAGCGACAGCGAACTCCAGATGCCGCCCAAGGGGAAAAAGCTATCAGCGGCTCAAATCGAAGCTTTCGTCGAATGGGTGCGAACTGGCGCGCCAGACCCTCGCGTTGCGGTGGCTCCGCCGAAGTCAGGAGGTAATTATGACTTTATGGCTGCGCGGACAAATTGGGCGTTTCATCCGCCGAAAGATCCACCTTTGCCAGCTGTGAAGCGTCAGCAATGGGTAAAATCACCGGTCGACCGGTTTATTCTTGCAAGGCTGGAAGAAAAACATCTCCAACCGGCACAACCAGCAGACAAGCGCACCCTGATTCGACGCGCAACGTTCGATCTGACGGGTGTGCCGCCAGCGGAATCAGAAATCCAAGAGTTTCTCGCCGACAAATCACCTGCCGCATTTTCGAAAGTCCTAGATCGCTTGTTGAGTTCACCTCAATACGGTGAACGTTGGGGGCGGCATTGGTTGGATGTCGTTAGATATGCGGATTCGGCCGACGGCCGCGTAACTGGTGGGCCGGAAGATTTTTCTGAGGCGTGGCGGTATCGTGATTGGGTCGTGAACGCGTTCAACCGGGATTTGCCATATGACCAATTTATTCAACTGCAAATTGCCGGCGACATCATCGCCACTCGCGAGCGCAATAAATTCGACACGAACAGTATCATTGCGACCGGTATGTACGCCATCGGCAACTGGGGGAATGGTGACGCTGATAAGGATAAAATTCTGACGGATATCGCGGATGACGCGGTTGATGTGACCGGTCGCGCGTTTCTTGGTTTGACCCTGGCGTGTGCGCGGTGTCATGACCATAAGTTCGATCCAATCCCCACGGCAGACTATTATTCTCTCGCTGGCATTTTCTTCAGCAGTCACATCATTCCCAAGCTTTCCCCGAAGGGTTCCGGTGAAACGATGCTGAGGATACCGCTCGTATCTCCGGAGGAAACTGAACGCAGAAAACAACGGGAAACGCGCATTGCCGAGTTGGAAAAGAATATTGAAACGATTCAGGACGAGCAGGTGTCGATAATCGCATCCAACGCTCTACCTCAGACAGCTCGTTACTTAACCGCAGTTTGGCAGTGGCGACAAAAACGCGAAGACATAGAAAGTTTTGCGTCGCAACATCAGTTGGATGGCGCGGTTCTTAAAAGATGGATCGACTTTCTCAACCAAAGTCACGGACGACTTCTGGCTCACTCTGTCCGTGATGTCCTCGGCAACAAAGGGCTTCAGCAATGGCGCAACCAAGAGTCAGACACTCCATCGGCGATTGCCAACGGCAGCGACCTGGAAGCTTCATTCCTGACAATCAAACTGCCTGCGCATCGAATCGCAATTCATCCATCGCCAAAAGACGCCGTAGCCGTCGCGTGGAAAAGCCCGGTCCAAGGTGCGGTTACGATAAAAGGGCGAGTTGTTGATGTGGACCCGAATTGCGGTGATGGAATCGAATGGCGAGTCGCTAAAGTGTCAGCGACCAAACGGCAACTGCTGGCGACTGGAGCAATTCCAAGCGGTGGCATGGAGCAAATTCTCACGACAAGTCCATCAATGAAAGTTGACGTAGACGTTGGTGATTACGTGCAACTCGAGATATTGCCGAAGAGCGGTTACGAGTGTGACACAACGATGGTTGAACTTGAAATCAGTGAGACGTCTGGCAAACAACGCATCTGGAATCTGAATCAAGACGTCGCGAACGATCTTCTCGCGGGGAATCCCCATGCAGATAGTTTCGGCACGGCGGACATTTGGCACTTCCTCGATCTTGAGCACGCGGATCTCGCGACAACTTCCAGTCCGGCGTTCGCGCTTTGGATTGAGACCGCGACTAAGCCGACCGTTTCACTTGCTCAATTGAAGGAAGTTTCGGAGCGCGTTCAAACCGAGTTGCTGCGCGCTAAGGAGGCCACCAATGCTTATACTGCTTTCCTTTCGTCCCGTAGCGCGTTTTGGGCGCCTTTGCGCAATAGCGACAACCTGTTCAAAGCTGACGCCCGCTCAGTATTGGGTCGATGCAAAACCGAGCTCGCCGAACTGCGACGTAATCCTCCACCGCCCATTGAAATGGCAAACGGGCTCCAGGAGGGCGGTGTTCCGGAGAGTCCGCATGCTGGTGTGCATGACGTGAAAATTCATATTCGCGGACGCTACGATCGTCTTGGTGATTCTGTTTCGCGTCGTTTTCCGCGGTTGCTGGCGGGCGACAAGCAGTCCCAAATCAAAGAGGGCAGCGGCCGCTTACAATTGGCCGAATGGATTGCCAGCAAAGAGAATCCGCTAACAGCTCGCGTTATGGTCAATCGGATTTGGCAACATCACTTCGGCGAAGGGATTGTTCGCACGCCGAATAATTTTGGAAAGCTCGGCACACCGCCGACTCATCCAGAACTTCTCGATTTTCTCGCGCATCGTTTCATCGAATCCGGTTGGTCAATCAAAGCGCTGCACCGAATGATTATGCTCTCGGCTACGTACCAGCAGTCGTGCATTCCTGACAACGCGACTCTGAAAGCTGATCCGGAGAATAAGTTGTTCGGGCGAATGAATAGGCGGCGATTGGACGCTGAGTCGCTTCGTGATTCGATTTTGGTTGCGGCCGAAAAACTCAATCTCACTCTCGGTGGACCTTCGATCCGGGATTTCAATACGAACCGACGCACCATATATGTGATGAGCGTCCGCTCCGATCGCAGTAACTACAGGGCGTTATTTGATGCGGCCGATCCGAATTCAATCGTCGAGCAACGGGCCGTGTCCACTGTTGCGCCGCAGGCTCTGTTTTTATTGAACCACCCATTTGTCCTGGAACAGACCAAAGCGCTTGTTCAACGAGTTCTCGGTGTGACTGGCAATGATGAAGCGAGAATTGAATGGTTGTACCGCAATTTATATGGCCGGCCTGCTGCATCGGCCGAGTTAAAGGCGGGACGCAATGCGCTGCGACAAGCTAGGATGGTGGCGAAAGATGAAAACGTTGTGTGGGCGGAGTATTGTCAGGTGCTCCTCTGCGCCAATGAATTCACTTATATAGATTAACCGGTGACAGTTATGAATCCACATTCGCGTCAGCAGTTTATCAGTCGGCGGCAGATGCTGAAACGTTTCGCCAGCGGTTTTGGGATGCTTGGTGTCGCCGGATTGTTCGCCGAAGATTTTCTTTCAACCGCTTTAGCAAGCGTTCCTTCATCGAATCCACTGACTCTGCAGCCGCCGCAATTCGCTGCGAAAGCCAAACGAGTCATTTTTCTGTTCATGTCGGGCGGGCCGTCGCATGTCGATCTGTTTGATCCAAAGCCGCGACTCATTCGCGAGAGCGGAAAGCCGCTGCCGTTTGAAAAGCCAAAGCTGGAAAGAACCAAGACTGGAAACCTTTTGCCGTCTCCGTGGAAATTCCAAAAGCACGGTGCGTCAGGAATTGAGGTCAGCGAACTCCTGCCAAATCTCGCAACATGTGTGGATGACATGTGCGTGATTCGCTCGATGGTGGCTGACAACATCAATCACAATGGCGCGTGCCTGCAGATGAACACTGGCGAGCAGGCTTTTTCCCGGCCGAGCCTTGGTTCCTGGTTGCTCTATGGTCTGGGGAGCGAAAATCAAAATCTTCCTGGTTTCGTTGTCATCAGCCCGGCGCAACCCGCGCAAGGTGCTCCGCTTTGGAGTTCAAGTTTTTTGCCTGCAGCTTACCAGGGGACGCTCGTCAGCGATTTGAAAAATCCGATTGCGAACCTCAGCAATGGACTGCTCGGACGATCTCAACAACGCCATCAACTCGATCTGATGAAACAGTTGAATCATTTTCATCAGGCGCAACGTGAAGAGGACAGCAGGCTCAGTGCACGCATCGAATCGTTTGAACTGGCTTTTCGCATGCAGACCGAGGCCCCGGAAGCATTTGGCATCGAGGGAGAGTCTGCTGAGACGAAGAAACTTTATGGCGTCGATGAAAACGCGACGGATATTTTCGGCCGACAATGTTTGATGGCGCGCCGACTCGTCGAGCGCGGTGTTCGCATGGTGCAGGTTTATCATACGCAAACGGCGAAACGCAGCAGTTGTCAGTTGTGGGATCAACACAGTGGATTGAAAGAAGAACTCCCGAATAATTGCGCCGCAGTCGACAAGCCGATTGCCGGTCTCCTGAAGGATCTGAAGGCCCGCGGGTTGCTAGACGATACCCTCGTTGTCTGGGGAGGCGAATTTGGTCGCACACCCACAGCAGAAGGGACGAATGGACGTGAGCATCATCCTTTCGGGTTCACGATGTGGCTGGCGGGTGGGGGAGTGAAGGGCGGCATCACTCACGGCGCGACAGATGAGTTCGGGTGGCACGCGACTGAGAACAAAGTTCACGTACACGACCTGCATGCGACGATTCTCCATTTGATGGGAATTAATCACGAAAAGTTGACGTATCGCTACAGTGGTCGCGATTTCCGTTTAACCGACGTCCATGGAACGATCGTAAGAGATATCCTCGCGTAAGGAATTTTCGAACCTGCGATTTTGGTCCTTCATTTAAATCCTCGGGCTTCCGGTCGAATGTTGCGCGTAACTAACGAAATGAGGGTTCGATCGTGCGACAACGCCCGCAGCGCATGATTGATTCTGACCGGGTGACTGACTTCTTTGGAGGTGTCCAATTCTGGTGGTTCACGCAATCAGCCTCTTTCGATGAATCAAACGTGTTCGGAACGGCCAAGCGCAGGAGTTTCAGTCGTTTGATGTTGTTTGAGCGGCCGATCGATCCTTTCCCGATCGCCGATTTTGGGGCGAACGATCGGTCGGGCTCTCTAAGTACTTATTTTTTAGATAATTACGAATTTTTAACCTGTTTCCAATGACGAAAAATACGGAAGTCATTACTAAGGCCTTTTGCACTCGCATCCACGAATATGGTTAGCACGCCGACCATCGATAAATTCGAACTTACGAAGATAGCTCAAAGGCAATGGAAACCTGTTTTCTCAAAAAAATAATCGTCATTTCGATCAATAAACACGGCCTCGTCAAGGGGCGGCCCAAAGTTGTCCACAACTTTTGGCCTTATCTGCCGAACACAGGTATGGGATAACAGTGCCGGTGCCGATTATGGCATCCAAAAAAACAAAATTATGGAAAATCGAATATCAAACTCAATCCCAGCGGTCCTGGCCATGGCAGGTCAGGCTTCCGAAGGCGCAGGCCAACTCGGAGCGGCAATTCCGCTGGTTATTTCAACGAAGCCAGTCATTGACGCCGATATAGGAGCGTTAGAGGAAAAGGTGCTGACATATAACGTTGCGAAAAGCGAATTGTCGCGGCGTCGCGATGTTGTGCTGTCTTGCACTGATATCGGGCGAAAGTTTCTGACACTTACTCGGGATAACTTGAAGCCCGTGTTCGGAAACGATTACAACGAACTGTGGGATGT
>CBHWET010000210.1:0-8647 GCA_966112985.1 uncultured bacterium
TAAATCCTAACATCGAGCCTCGCCCGAAGTATGTACCGACAGTGTTCGATTACGTCGCAAAGCTGAAACCGACGGTTATTTTCGTGAGCTATGGGATGATGGAATCGTTCGACGGTGCTGATGGTCTTCCTGAGTTCGTTAAAAATTATAATATCGTTCTCGATAAACTGTCGGCGACCACGCGTCGGATCGTGATTGTGTCACCGTTTCACCACGAGAAACTTGGTGGACAATGGCCTGATCCCGAAAACCACAATCGCAGTCTGAAGTTGTATGTGGAGGCCATTCAGAAAATCGCTTCTGAACGTGGATTCACCTTCATCAATCTATTCGATTCTCTTCCAACGAATGGCAAAAAGCTGTTAACCAACAATGGCGTTCATCTTACGAATGACGGTTACGTAAAAGCGGCACTGACAATGGCCAGGCAATTGGGGCTCAGGATTTCAGAGAAAGATTTTCTTCGGCCGGACGCTTTGCGTGAAGCGATCAAAGATAAGAATAAACAATGGTGGTACCACTACCGGCCTATGAATTCGGAATACGTTTACCCGGGTGGAGAGCGCTATCAGGTAAAAATAGGCCCAGTGGATTTCCCGATGTATTCCGAGATCGAGGAGTTTGCAAAATTGGCCGAAGCGGGGGACGCAAAGGTTGCCGCGCTGCGCAAGAATCCAAAAATGGGCCGGGCAATCGTCAAAAAACCATTAACGATTAGTCGCGCAGCGCAGCGCGACCCGAGCGCGCCTGATCCAGCCGAAGAACGAAAGGCCTTTAAAATTTCGGACGGTTTGAACGTCGACTTGTTTGCCGCCGATCCTTTGATCGATAAACCCGTTCAAATGGCATTCGACGACCGCGGACGTTTGTGGGTAGCGACAACTACGTTGTATCCGCATATCAAGCCGGGGGAGAAAGCATCGGATAAGATCATCATTCTCGAAGATAAAAATGGCGATGGTAAGGCGGATAAAGCGACTGTGTTTGCAGATGATTTATACATTCCGACCGCAATCCTGCCGACCCGCGACGGCTGCTACGTTTCTGATGATACCAAGATTTATCTATATCGGGATACCGATGGAGATGGCCGCGCTGACAGCAAGGAAATCGTGCTGTCGGGCTTTGGAACGGAAGATTCGCATCATAAAGCGCACGTTTTTCGTTGGGGACCCGAAGGGAATCTTTATTTCAACATCAGTGTATTTCTTCATAACACCTTTGAAACGCCGCATGGCATCGTCGCTGTTTCTGGACATTGGCTTGCCGGTATTATGTCTTATCGGCCGGAAGCCGGTAAATTAGACGTGCATCTCGCGAGCAGTACTCCCCCAAACCCGTGGGGACATTATTGGAATCGATGGGGTTTTGATTTTCATATCGATTCGTCCGGGCAGCAGGGCAGCAACTTCATTCTCCCAACATCAAATCGATCCTCAACGGCGATTCAGGTGACCGGTGGACAGGGCAAACTTGCGGGCGCAGAAATTATCAGTGGCCGCCATTTCCCTGACGACTGGCAGGGCAATCTGGTGTCGAGTCCGTTCAAAGAAAATCGCGTCAGCCGCTGGCAATTCTCAGACGACAGCTCCGGATTTGCGCTCACTCCATTACAGCCATTAATTGAGTCGACGGATAACTCATTCCGTCCGGTGGATGAAGTTATGGGTCCCGACGGGGCACTCTACATTCTCGATTGGTACAACCCATTGATCGGGCACATGCAGTATCACTTTCGTGATCCGGGTCGCGACAAAACGCATGGACGCATTTGGAGAATCACTGCCAAAGACCGTCCACTCGTAAAGCCGCCGCAATTTGTGGGGGCGTCGACCCGCACGATTGTGAATGATTTAAAGGCGCCGGAAACTTACACCCGCGCAAAGGCGAAACGAGCGTTGGCAGAGCGCGCGGCGAAAGAAGTGATGCCGGTGCTGCAGGATTGGGTAAAAGGCTTGCGAACTAACGATCCAGATTACGACCACCATGTCATCGAAGCATTGTGGACCTGCGAGAATCTCAATGTTGTTGAGCCAGACCTGTTGAACCGCGCGTTGCACGCCAAGGATCCGAATGCCCGCGCGGCGGCTACAGCCACGATTCGCCGCTGGTGCGACAGGCTCGACCACCCCCTGGAATTGCTCGCGAAGCAGGTCACGGACGAAAATCCCCGCGTGCGACTCGAAGCTGTGATTTCATTGAGTTATCTGCAAGAGCCTCGCGCCATTGAAATTGCCACGCGCGCTCTGGATTCGACGATGGACCGATATCTCGACGAAGCGTTGCGCAATACCAGTCGTGCTCTAAAACCAATTTGGCTGCCGGCATTTACCGCAGGAAAACTTGGCTTTGATGGCAATCCGAAACATGTCGACTTCGCTTTGCAAGCTGTCGGATCGAAAGATGCGGTGAAGCCTTTGTTGGGTATGATCACTGAACAAAAACTCAGTGGGCCAAATCTCGTAACGGCACTCGCCTTAATCGGTGGCCTCGGCGATGCCTCTGATCTCGCTGCAATCTGCGGCGCCAATTATCCGGTAGAAGCACAATCGAAAGTCATCACGGCCCTCGTTAAGGCTGCGCGGGAACGAAAGATTATTCCTCAGGTAGATACCGCACGATTAAATTCATGGCTCTCATCAGCAAATGACTCGGTGAAGGCCGAGGCGTTGCGCCTTGCGGGAGCTTGGAAGCGGACCGAACTGGAATCCCAATTGCTCGCGGCGGCGACGGACGGAAACTCAGGCGAGATCCGGGCGGGCGCTGTCGAGGGCATTGCAGCATTCGAAAACGAATTCAGTTTGCAGACATTGAGCAATCTGACTGCTGCTGAAAAGCCGATGGACGTGCGTTGTGAGGCGATCGTCGGCCTTGCTGCAAGAGATCTTAAGCTTGCGGGCACGGCTGCGGCGACACTCCTGGAGAATGATTCCAGCGGTGTTGATGTCTCACGAATATTCCGAGCCTTCCTGCAACACAAACAAGGAATTGAAACGCTTGGCCAAGCCTTGGCCAAAGGCAAAATCAACGTCGACAATGCGAAGGTAGGTCTGCGGGTGGTAAATGCGTCCGGCCAACAAAATGCAGCGTTGACGAAGGCACTCAGTGAAGCCGCGGGTTTATCATCAGAGATGAAAGAACTCTCCCGCGAAGAGTTGCTCAGTTGGGTTTCAGAAGTGCAGACAAAAGGGAACGCCGCCCGCGGCGAGCAAATCTTTCATCGTGATGAACTGACCTGCTTCAAGTGTCACGCGATTGCAGGCGCCGGCGGCCAGGTGGGGCCGGATCTAAGTGCGGTTGGCGGCGGTTCTACAGTTGACTACCTGATCGAATCCATTTTGACGCCCAACAAAATCATCAAGGATGGATTTGAAACGATTGAGGTCACGACCACACAGGATGATTATTACCTCGGAATCCGCGTGCGCGAAAATCGCAACGAAATCGTGTTGAAAGACGCGACGCATTCGGAACTGACGATTTCGAAAGAGCGCATTCGCGAGCGCAAAAATAAGAAGGTTTCTCTGATGCCCGCAGGGCTTACGTCGACCCTGACGCATGCGGAATTCATCGATCTCGTTCGATTCCTGTCGGAGCTTGGAAAACCAGGTCCTTACGCCAACAATCCGAAAGCCCTGGTTCGTCGCTGGCGTTTATCCGATGGACGCAACGGCTGGATTCCCGCCTACAGTTTTGTCAGCGGGGATTTGGTTCCAGAGTTTCCTTCCGCCAAACGGGCTTCTGCGGCGCGTTGTGATCTCGAAGTGACGACGCCGGGGAAGATAGCGCTCAGTATGAATTCGGTTTCGGGCCTGAAACTTTCGGTCGATGAAAAGGTAGTCGACCTCAAGGACAAGCTCCTGCTCGATCTCAGTCGGGGAACGCATACGTTCCACTTTGAAATTGATCCGAGCAGGACACAGGCGCTGCACGCGGAGTTTGAACAAGTTGCTGGCTCCTCCGGACGTTTTCAAGTTGTGGGCGGCCCCTAGGTTGCCGGAATTGGCGGGCTGAGGAATGTTAAGGAATGAACGCGACCAAACCGATTCGACGTGTGACCATCGGAATCGTAGGTGGACTGGTTCTCCTGGCGGGAATCGCTATGATTGTTTTGCCAGGACCAGCTTTTATTGTGATTCCGCTCGGCTTGGGCATACTGGCGAGTGAGTTTGACTGGGCGCATCGTTGGTTGCACAAAGCGAAGGAGTTTATCCGTGAAAGGTGGCATCGTCCCGGGAAGTCCAAATGAAAGTAGCTATCGCATCAGACCACGCTGGATATTACTACAAAGAGAGAATCAAAACTCTCCTCGGTAAACTTGGCCATGAAGCCCGCGACTTCGGCACGGATAGCGCCAAGCCTGTCGATTATCCGGACTTCATACGTCCAGCGGCTGAAGCTGTCGCCACAGGTGATTGCGAACGTGGAATTGTTCTCGGCGGATCCGGGAATGGCGAAGCCATGGTCGCCAACAAAGTTCCAGGTATTCGCTGCGCCTTGTGTTGGAATGCTGAAAGCGCGTTACTTGCCCGCAAGCACAACGATGCGAACATTATCTCAATCGGCCAACGCATGATCGGCGAAAAGACGGCCCTTGAGATCGTTCGCGTTTTTCTTTCGACTCCTTTTGAGGGCGGACGGCATAGACGCCGCGTCAAAGAAATCGAAACCGAGACACCTAAAGTTTAGTTTAGGCAGTGGCCGCTTCTTTCTTCGGGCGCCTGGCTTTTTGTTCGTATTGACGGCCGCCGAGCCCGCTTTTTGCCAACACTTTCTTCCTCGGCGACGTGTCTTTTTTGCTGCGCTTACTGGCTGGTTTGGTTCTTGCATCGACGTCGGGCATAAATCCTCCTGAACGAACATAAAAGCACTCAGAAAACCTTCATCCTGAAGTCCGTATCACAAAAACCCCGTTGTTAGGGCTGCGAAATCGGTTTTTCGTCCAAAAAAGCATCTAAGGACGATCCAAAACCATTTTTTCAGATGAAAAATCGTTTTTGGACCGTCCTTTTTTGATTTTTTCTCGGAGAACTTATGCAACCACGGTCCTGAATTAGTTTCTCATTTGAAAAACTGTCGGCGGACGGTCCCCCAACGATTTCTCAGATGAAAAAACGATTAGGGACGCTCCTGAAACAATTTTTCATCTGAAAAATGGATTTCGGACGCTCCTTTTTCATTTTTTCATCGGAGAACTTATGCAACTACGGTCCTGAATTAGTTTTTGTTTGAAAAAATCGTTTTGGGACGGTCCCTAAACGTGTCTTTATTTGGAAAGCGACTGCAAGCCGCCACCCCAGAGCCGTTACCGTCGTTACGCATTAAGGAAAGACCAACAAATTGATTGCTACCAGCGGAGCAGGATTTTGCCGTTTTCGGCTTTTTGGGAATTCGACGGCGCACCGGTGTTATTGGTTTGTGTCAGGGCGTAAGCAGCGAAAAAGAGTGGGCCGGGTGTCAGTGGGATTTTTCCGTTTCGCCCGTCCATTATTATCGGTGCATAGCCAGAAATACTTGTCATCGACGGCCAAACCTTCCATCAGACTCGCAGAAGCGTTTGCTGTATCGTAGGCGTCGCCGCTTCGTTCAACATCCAGATAATCGTACTCGGCAAGGATGGCCTTTGTTTCAGGATTCATTCGAACAATGACATGATTCTGCCGCAATAAGGCAAACAGTGAGCCATCAAACCAGCAGAGATCGTGGAAGCCGATATCCCTGGCGCGGGTATACCGGGGCCGAACGGTGAAATCATCGGTCACCTGCAACGTATTCAGATCGACAACGATGATGCGTCCATCCTGGCGTTCGTTCGCGACATAGAGCCGATCTCCATGAACAGCGACGCCTTCGAAGGACGCATTCCGATCAGTCGGGTGAAAATATTTTTCAACAGGCGTCCAGTCGATATCGAGTCGCTCGATGGTTTTCGTTACCGGATCGTATCGGAGAATCCAGCGGTTGCCTTCTTCGCAAACATAAAGACGCCCTCGTTCATCTTCGCACAAACCTTCGCAATCGTAGACGCCGAGTTTATCGGCGCTCCAGGCCTCGAGCTGTTTCGCGGTGAAGCAATCCGGCAGCAGGGTGAGATCCGCTGAATTGGTATTCGCTAGAAAATCGACGCGATAAATACCTTCGTGAAGATCATTGAGCGTCAGGAGTTGGGAATTTGACCGAAGACATAGAGCCGAGGCATCAAAGCGTTCGCCCTTTGGAAGAGTGAAAGACCAATTCGTTTGTGGTTTCAAAACGTAGTCAGGCCATGTGCCTTTACCGATCTCGGGTGAATGTCCGGGGGCAGCGAAAATGGAAGACACAAGCGACAGCATGGCGAGCAGCCACCCGGAGTAAGTGCGCCGTGTCATTGAGCGTTTGTAACAAAGGCGTAGGATTGAGTAAAGGCTGGCGCAGGACATCAAGCGCATTTCCTCGCGTAGTTAATACTCATGATCCCTCCCAACAGGTTAATAGTGCGCACGTCGACAGCGCCCATGTCCTTCAATTTCTTTTCTACGCCGCGTTGCGCAGGATAATTTCGCAATGATTCGAGAATGTATCCGTGCGTGTCAAAGTCGCCGCAAAAAAGCTTTCCGAATACGGGCACAAAAAGTTTCAGGTAGGCGAAGTAAAGTTTCCTCCACACAAGATTGTCGGGCTTCCCGAAATCGAGGGCTAACAGTCGCCCTCCTGGTTTCGCCACACGCCACATTTCTTCAACACCACGCTCCCAGCTCGGCAGGTTGCGCAGCCCATAACCGACGGTCACCACTTCGAAACGATTATCTGGAAAGGCAACGTTTTGTGCATCACCTCGAATGAATTGCACTTCACGCGGAAGACGAGCATCTGCGCTGCGTCGCTGCGCGACGGAAAGCATTGCTTCACTGAAATCGAGGCCGGTGACCTCTGCGCCGGCCTGGGCGAGGAGAAATGAGATATCGCCAGTGCCACAGCACAGGTCGAGCGCGCGTTCGCCCGGGTTGATCGCAGCGAGGCGGATTAACTTTCGTTTCCAGAGACGATGGAGCCAGAAACTTTGCAGGTCATTGATGAGATCATAGCGGGGCGCGATGGTGGCGAAGAGGTCGTTGACCTTCGCCCTGCGTTGTTCGCCCGGTTGATAGAATTTATTCGCCATCCGTCGCGAAACGTTCCCGCGACTCAGGGTTGCGAAAAATAGTCGCTGCTCTGGTAGTTACCATCCACGCTTTTCACGATTTGCATCAACACGTCGTTGACCAATGTGCTGGCGCCAAAGCGGAACATGTCGGGGTTGAGCCAGTCGTCACCAAGGGTTTCTTTCACCATGACCAGATACGCGAGAGATTGCTTCGCGGTGCGTATGCCTCCGGCCGGTTTCATGCCGATGCGAATACCCGTAGCGAAAAAATAATCGCGAATCGCTTCCAGCATGACGAGCGTGACGGGCATGGTTGCCGCAGGTGAAACTTTCCCGGTAGATGTCTTGATAAAATCACCACCCGCTTCCATTGCGATCTGCGAAGCGAGGCGAACGTTATCGTAAGTCACCAGTTCACCGGTTTCTAAAATCACTTTGAGATGAGCGGCGCCACAGGCTTCTTTTGTTGCCGCAATTTCGTCGAATACCTTCGCATAGTCGCCGGAAAGAAACGCGCAACGGTCAATAACCATATCGATTTCATCGGCACCGTCTCCAACAGCACGACGCGTTTCTTCGAGCTTTGTGCGCAAAGGAAATTGTCCACTAGGAAAGCCGGTTGCAACTGCGGCAACATGGACGCCGGATTCGCCGACGAATTTGCGCGCGTATTTCACCATGTTCGGGTAAACGCAAACAGCAGCACAGCTTGGGACACCATATTTGCCATCGAGTGGACGCATGGCTTTGCGACAGAGGTAAGCGACTTTGCCAGGCGTATCCTTGCCTTCAAGCGTGGTGAGATCCATCATCGATACCGCCATTTTCAGGCCGGCGAGTTTGGCGGACGTTTTGATACTGCGTTTGGTGAATGATGCCGCGCGTTCTTCGACCATTACCTGGTCAATGGTGGGAACGCTTTGGTTGCGGCTCGCGCTTTTCCAACTGCGCGCAGGTGCGGCCACGGAATTCATTGTGGTCAAGGTAGCCAGATTACCTGCTGAAGTTCGAGTTTATTTTAGGAAGCAGATGGGCCAGCACGGTGCCGACGATCAAACCAATGAGATAACCGTAAGGTATTCCATTCGCAATCAAACCAACAAGGACGACGAGGAAGAGGTTGAACCGGGAATCAACGACGTCCCGGGTAAGAAGCATCAGAGCGATTCCTTCGAACAGCAGAATCACGCCAAGGATCGGCAAAGGGAATACCTGGATCACATTTTCAAATCCTGTCGCGAAGAAGAGACCGAGAATCAAATACAGACTCCCGTAAATGAGAATCGAGCCCCCGGTTCGCGCACCGAAAGTGTAATGGCCAGCCAGTCCGCCAGAGCCGTGACATGTTGGAACACCACTTAAGAATGGGTTCAACAAGTTCATTAGTGAATAGGTGAAGCTGATCTTGCGTAAACTCGGCGCTCGATCAGGGAAGAGGTCTTGGGCCGTTTGGCGGGCAGCGAGAAGTGAGTTGCCGATGGATAAAGGAATTTGAGGGAGAGCAAGGAGCAAAAATCCGGCGGT
>CBHWET010000211.1:0-8575 GCA_966112985.1 uncultured bacterium
CCAGTGGCGACGTTCTTGCGCACGCTCTCGGTTGATCGACCGAGATGCGAAAATTCCCAATCGTGAATAATTCCGGCTCCGTTTGTCGCAAGATGTGTCACCCAACCGCGTTTGATCAAACGAATTAAAATCTGCGCTCCGCCGTTCTTCAGTAGATGCGCTCCGTAGATCAGCATCACGCTCGCGTTCCGTTCACGCGCGGCGCGAATCTTTGCCGTGCAGTCGGTGATGCGTTCGAGATTTGTGGCGTCGCACGCTGCCGCCTTTGCATCGGGATCGATGAGAATCTCATCCAGAGTCGCTTCACTGGCCCGGCTGGCGAGAGGGAAGACCTTAACTTTTGTTAAATCGATTGGCGCACGTTTCATTTGCCGAAAAACAATTCAATCAAAGCATTAGCGTCGCGATAATCCGCGACGGCAACATCGGCTCCGGCAGCAAGCAATTGCTTGCGCTTATGCGGATCCATAATGCCTGAACCATTTTGAACTTCATCGCTGGCCACGGCAACCGCTAATCCGCCAACTGCTTTCGTCTCCTGAATCTCAACCGGCCCATCGCCAAAGGAGAGGAGATGTTCGCCTTGAATCTCTTCGTCCCGTAAAATCCGGTCGATCACCTGGCGTTTGGAGAATTGTGTCGGGTCCGGTGTGCTGCCGTAGATATGCTTGCCGAAGTACCGCGCCAGACCGAGTAGGCCGGCTTCGTGTTTAACGCGCGGTTCGATCGTGCCGCTCAGGATGATCAAAGTAAGGCCGCGTTGCGTCAACTTTTCCAGGATTTCGCGAGCGTTAAAGACGACGTATTGGTCCGGTTTCGCTTCGCCTCGGTCTAGCTTATGAATTCTTTCCTCAATCGCGAGGTCAAGTTGGGATTGGTAGAGGTCCAGCAGCTCTTCTGGCTTTGGACAACTGCCGCCGCGCTGAGTGACGTGTTCAGAGAACCGCATCATCTGGTAAATGGTCGGCTTTCCATTGAGCGAAAGAATCTCTGACAGGAGCAATTCGTGAATCGATTGCTCAGTCTCGCCAACGCGTCGCGGGAAGTATTGGCGGAACAATTGGTACATCATTTCCGGCCAGCCGTGACGCAGCCAGGAGAGCGTGCCGTCCATATCGAAGATGACGTGTGAGATCTGGCGGCGTGCCGGAAGCGGCCGGACAATTTCTATTTTAGGAGTTGCGGACACAAAAGTGTCTGGCCAGTAAAGTTCGTTTCAATTAAATGTCAACGGCAGTCGAAGACAAAACTATGGATGCATCAACAGCAGTTTCCGCCAGCAATTCAGCAATGAACACCGCCGCCAGCTGGAAGGAAAAAATCGGCGATTACATTCTTTTCAACAGCGGTTCGATCATAGCCGCGATTGTCATTGTTTTTGTTGGCATGTTCGCCGCGCGATGGGTCGGGCAGGTCATGCTTCGAGCTTTGGAGAGGAAGAACGTGGAACCGCCGGTGCGGATGCTGATCACGCGGATCACAAAGATCGTCGTTTTCGGGTTCGCACTCGCGATCGCGCTGCAAACTATGCACATCAACCTCCTGCCGCTGATCGCGGGCGTCAGCGTCGTGGGCGTTGGTGTCGGCCTGGCGATGCAAGGCGTTCTGAGCAACCTCGTCGCGGGCCTTGTCATCATTCTCACGAAGAAATTCCGCGTCGGCGAATTCATAGAGATTCATGGCGTGAGTGGACAGGTCTCGCAGATTGAATTGTTCTCAACGACGTTGATTCACGCCGACCAATCGCGCGTCATTATCCCAAACCGAAAAATCATCGGCGAAATCCTGCATAATTACGGAACGATCCGCCAATTGGACCTCGGTGTTGGTGTTAGCTACGACGCAGACCTCAACAAAGTGCAGGCGTTGATTCGGGAAATTCTCAACGCCAATCCACTCGTGCTGAAGCAACCGGCGCCCGTTGTCGCGGTGGCGAACTTCGGCGATTCCGCGGTGAATTTCGTCATCAAGCCTTGGACCAAAGTCGATGATTTCGGTCAGGCAGGAGCCGAGATCAATCAAGCTATTTTCGAGCGTTTCCGTCTTGCGAAGATCAACATTCCTTTCCCGCAACGCGAGATTCGCGTCCTCGGCAACACGAACGTCGCGTAACATTATGAGCGAACATTCGACTGAAACGAACCGGCGTGCGTTCCTGAAGAATATGGCCGTTGCCGGTGGCGGAATTGCACTCGCGCCCACGATCCTCGCGCAGAACGAGGCAAAAGTGCGAAAGATCAAGCTGGGCATCGACAACTTTGCTGTCCGCGCGATGAAGTGGAATGCCTCGCAATTGATTGATTACGCGGCGGAGCTGAAAACCGATTCGTTGTTCATCACCGATTTTAATAAGGAGACATTCGCAAGTTTCGAAGATAAGTATCTCGCCGAAATCAAAAAGAAAGCCGATGACAACGGGCTGCAACTGCACGTTGGTTCGTGGAGCATTTGCCCGACGTCAAAAAAATTTCGAAAAGATTGGGGCACGGCTGAAGAACATCTCGCCCTGGGGATTCGCGTGGCGAAGGCCCTCGGTTCACCCGTATTCCGATGCATCCTCGGTATGGGCGAGGATCGCGCCACTGAAGGCGGTATCGAAGCACGCATCGCTGACACGGTTAAGGTTTTAAAAGCGGCCCGTTCACAAGCTTTAGATGCTGGCGTGAAGATCGCCGTCGAAAATCATGGCGGAGATATGCAGGGGTGGGAACTGGTGACGTTGATTGAAGCTGCCGGGAAAGATTACGTCGGCGCCAATATCGATTCCGGCAACGCAGCGTGGACGATGGAAGATCCGCTGGAGAATCTGGAGATTCTTGGACCGTACGTCGCCACGAGCAGTCTTCGTGATTCCATGATCTGGGAGTCCGCGAACGGCGCCACCGTTCAGTGGACGGCGATGGGGGAGGGGTGTGTCGATTTTAAAACCTATTTCACGCGATTCGCAGAACTTTGCCCCGGCGTTCCGGTACATATTGAAACGATTTCCGGATTTCCACGGGAACTCGGCTATTACAAGAAAGACTTTTGGAATGTTTGGCCGAAGGCGCGCGCAAAGGATTTTGCAAAGTTCGTTGCACTGGCCAAAAAGGGCCACGCGATTCCACCGAGCAAGAGCTCGAATGACGTCGAGTTTCAAAAGGGTGAAATCGAGCGCAGCATCAAATACTGCAAAGAAGTGCTCGGTTTGGGGCAACGGACGTGAAGAGTCACAAAAAAGCCGGTTTGCCTACCTTCTGGTGTTAAAAGTGAGAATTGCTCCCGCGTCGAAAGTACTCTTGGCATCTCGGCGGCGCTTTTACGCATAGGAAAAGCAATCTATTTACCTCAAATTCAACCGCTTGTGAATGAAGCAGTCCAAAACGGTAACTGTAAATGTTTTTTAGCGCTCCGCGGCGCCGCTCCCCTCATTCGCGTGTCTTAGAATGGTGCGAAAGCTGCTATTCTGGACAGTATGCGCCCCGTTAATGCCCTTTTGGCGCTCGTGTTTTTTGCCGGCATTTCGCTGGTCCGTGCGGATTTTGCCGACGCCCAAAGGGAAGTCATCATGTTCCGTAGCGGCCATTGGACTTTCAATGGCTATATCTATAAACCCGAAGGGAAAGGCCCTTTCCCCGCCGTCATCTGGAATCACGGCCACCACGAACATCTCACGAAGAAACAGCCGGTGGAGTACGACGAGTTGGCGAAGCTTTTCACGCGCGAAGGGTTCGTTCTTTTCATTCCCGACCGCCATGTTCACGACCTTTCCCGGACGGATTACTCCGTCGGGCTGCAAAAGCTTCTCGAAAGCGAACTGAAAGGGGAGGCAATCAAGGTTAAACAGGCCGAAGAAGAACTTGATGTTAACGCCAACGATGTCATTGCGGCATTCGAATGGCTGAAGGAACAGCCTTACATCAAGCCGGACAAAGTCGCTCTTTCCGGTTGGTCCCTCGGCGCGGTGACGAGTCTTGCCGCTACTGAAAAATCAAGCAGCTTCAAAGCAGTCGCTTTGTTCTCACCGCGCCTTATTGATTGGAAAAAGAATCCAACGATTCAGGACAATATTCTTCGTGCGACGCGCAATTGCCGCGTGCCGATCATGATAGTATTGGCTTCTGATGAATCTGCTTCTGATTCAACAACAGCGATTGTCGCTGAGGTGGAGAAGAATCAGGAATTGAACCGTGTGGAACGCTACAACCACACGGGGTACAAAGCGCACCAGAAAACGGCCCTCGCGTTGAATGCTCCTGATACGTGGGGCTACGACGTCCTTCGGTTTATTCAGAAAGCAATGCTCGACTAGCCGGCTTGCGGGTTCGGACTAGAATTTCTGCGATAACGTTTCTATGGTATGTCCATGAAGCCGTTCGCTACGTTGGGTCTCGCACTGTTTACTTTTACGCTCTCCATCTGCGCTGCGGATTGGCCCGCGTGGCGTGGTGCGGATGGATCGGGAATTACCACGGAAACCAAACTGCCGACGCGTTGGAGCGACACCGAGAACGTGCGTTGGAAAGTGGCGCTGCCGGATCGAGGCAATTCGAGTCCAATTGTCTGGGGCAATAAAGTTTTCATCACCCAACCTGTCGAAAGCGAGAATAAGCGGCTGGTTGTCTGTTTTGATCGCACCAACGGAAAGAAACTGTGGGAGGCCGGCACCACCTATACTGAATCGGAATTGTCCCACGACGCCAATCCACCATGCTCGGCTTCACCGGTTACAGATGGCGAACGCGTGATCGCGTGGTTCGGTTCTGCAGGTATCTATTGTTTTGATATGCAGGGCAAGGAGCTGTGGCATCGCGATCTTGGCCCGCAAAAGCACACGTGGGGTTATGCGGCCTCCCCAGTCATTTATAAAGATCTGTGCATTCTCAATTTCGGTCCGGGCAAGACAAGTTTCCTCGCTGCTTTTAAAAAGAAAACGGGCGAACAGGTATGGAAGGTTGAAATTCCCGAAGTTCAACCCGAGAAACGTACCGATGGTTTCGCGGGGCAAAAGAAAGGCGAAATCGGTTCCTGGAGCACACCCATCGTTGTCAAAACGGGCAGTCGTGACGAACTCATCGTCAGTTTGCCCGAAAAGCTGCGTGCCTTCGATCCACTTACCGGCAAAGAGCTCTGGCACTGTGACGGGTTAAATCCGTTAATTTATTCGTCGGCGATTTACGGGGAAGGCGTTGTGGTCGCGATGGGTGGCTTCCACGGCACCACGATCGCCGTAAAACCCGGCGGCTCGGGTGACGTTACGAAGACACACAAACTTTGGGAACATCCGCGCACAGACAATTATCTTGGTTGCGGTGTGATTCACGACGGTTACATCTATGTCCAAAACACTCCCGGCCTCGGCGAATGCATCAACCTGAAAACTGGTGAGGAAATCTGGAAGGAACGCCTCAATGGAAAAGGACCAAAGAACGATACATGGTCATCACTCGTTTTATCGGGCGACAAAATTTATGCGCTAAACCAATCCGGCGATTGCATCATCTTTCGGGCGAGCCCGAAGTTCGAGGTGCTCGGTGTGAATTCGATTGGCAACGAACTTACGAATGGATCGATGGCTGTCTCCGACGGTGAACTGTTTATCCGCACGCACAAACATCTCTGGTGCATTTCTGAAAAGCATAATGATCGGGCGGACGTGCGGCCGCGGTAATGGTTTTTCTGCCGTGCGAATCTATGTTTCCCATCCGTTGAACCACGTTCCGTGGTGATTTATCCTGTACTAGAGGAATGGAGGTGGGATTATGAAGGCGAAATATGACATTGAGTACGCGATGGGCAATCGTGGCTATACGAGGATCAAAAACTTTGAAACTGATGATCCAGTAGCGTGCGAAACCTTCCTGATGGAAGCCTTGGAAAAAGGCTACAAGATCCAGGACATTCGAAGGGATGGACTCCCGATCCAGGGCGTGCGGTTCGATAACATGATCAAGACTGCGGCGGGCATGCTCGCCCGCGAACATGTTTGCAAATCGCTCGATGTGGATAATCTCGAGGCGCATTACCGATTTGGTTGCCCTGCTTAATTGCGGGATGCGGCGACTTTATGCGCCGCATTCGTTTTTTCTTCAAAAAGTTTCAGCTGCTCCTCCGAAGTCCTCATCAGTGGAGCGGGGCAGTTCCCTGTTTTTTGTCTTCGCAGCTTTTTCGTTAGACTTTTTCTTCAAAAAACTGTTTTTCGTGTGCTCGCAACCAGTTGGTGGTTAATGAAAACAGGGTCTTGTTCTTCCCCATAAAATTTATGGGTTGTCCGAATAAAAGGTTTTCCGTTGTCAAAGTTCTGCGTTCGAGTTGCTCCACGTCCATCGGAGCTCAACCGTTTCCTCCATCCTGACGTTTTCCCTCCACGACTCCCCTCGGTCAATGGCGTATCCCGCCGAACGCTTAGGATTAAAAGGAAAAATATGACCGATCGAAAAATAAATAAGAGACATAAACTATGGTTATCAATGTTGGGTGCGGCATCCATTTTGGGCGCTGTACTGATGGACGCAAAGGCAGCGGATCTGAATTTAGAAACGATCATCCCGGCGGAAAATCCGCCGTTGGCCGTTGCTGAAAACCCGCCCCTGGTTTTTCTCCGCACGAATCGCGTGGCCCAGTACGAAACCGAGATGAAGGCAAAATGGAAGACCGGCGACGTCATTTTCTTCGGTGACAGTCTGACTGACCTTTTGCATTACAACTTCAATCCTCTCGCGCCACGAGTGCACAACGTGGCGATATCAGGCGACACCATTGATGGTGCGACAGACATGGTGAATCGGCTGCTGGTCACGAACCAGCCAGCCTCTGGAGAGCCTATCTGCAATCGTCCTTCAAAAATATTCGTGTTGATCGGCGCTAATGACTTAACTGATTTGACTCGTGCGTCATTCACCGATACGCAAAAGGCCGCCTACACCAATTTGTTTCAGCGCCTTGGTGTGGTCCGGTCGAACGAACTAAACAATGGAAGAAGTTGCACGGTCGTTATAGAAGGAAATTTGCCTGGAAAACCCGTTGGAATTATCACCAATAGCATCTTTGACTTCCATCGAATTGAACCGTTCGCGCAGGAGTACCTTCAGGCAATCACCAATGCGAATGCGTTCTTGCAGGCGCGCGCCAGTGAGTTTGGATTCGAATATTTAGATCGATTCAACGACTTCTGGGATGCGACTCGTCAGCAGCCGATTCCGGAGTATTACTATAACTACACACCCGTTAATGGCCTCGATCGACTTCATCTCGGGCCGGAAGGAGCGAGAGTCTGGATGCGCGGTTTGAAGAACCGTTTGTATCCGGTCATTGCGATCGGCACTTCGACCAACGGATTGCTTGATCAACCATCCGCGGCACCAACGCCGCAGATCGCCGTCGACATGGCGGATCATCAGTTCCGTTATGGAGCAGCTCACGTTGGTCCGTATCGAAAACTGACTGTTACGAGCAGTGGTGCCACTGGGGGGACAAATTACGCAGCGATTTTTAATTTGCTCAATCCGTCACCAGCTGCAGCTGCCGAAACCCGCAACAACAGCGGCTCCGCAGTTGCTTATTTGAACAACACCTCCTCCGATCCGCTTGAGGCAATTGTCGTTGGCAGCTTTTTCTCGACCAAAGGTTCCTGGAATCTTGCTGTCGACACTGCTCCGCTCAATACGAATTGTGCGACGGCCGGCGTTATTGAAAATGGCAAAGAAATCGAAGGAGAATTAACCTATCATTCCACTTCGACCGACGGTGTGTGGTACAGTATCATGGTGCCTCAGCCGAATGCAGTCTTGACTGCCACCTTCCACGACACGCAAAGCTCCAGTGCGCAGCTGGCTTTTTATACCGGCGCATGCGATTCGCTGACGCAGTATACAAATGCAACGCGCAGCTCTGGCACCAATGATCTTGTGGCGACGATAATTAGCACTGCCGGCCAGCAAATTTTCATCCAGTTAAAAGGCAAAACCGACGCACCAGTTCTCGATCAATCACTGAGTGTTTCGTGGGGCACGGTCTCTGCGGTGAACGCAAGTCCGACTTCCGATTCTGTCACCGATTCGATGCCCGACATTGTTTCTGATTCGACAGGAGCGCTCACGGCGGTTTGGTATCAATTTGGATCGACACCCGCGTTGTTAAGCGCGACGTCCACAAATCTGGGATATACCTGGTCCACGCCGGTGACGGTGTACCAAAGTTCTTCCGATCCGATCCGCACCGGATCGGCCGCGCAACCGCCTCGTCTCGCCTTTGGCAGCAATCTGTTCATGGTGACCTTTCCAACGGTCAACAATCTGAAGGTTGCCTCAAAGTCAATTGGAGGCAGCTGGACAAATGAGAACCTCCCGCAGGTGACAAATTGCGCACCGGCCTCTGGAGACATTCTTCCGACGGTTTCCTACCGTGCTTCAGACGATCTCTGGATCGCTGCGTGGCTCTCGAAAGGAGACAATGCCGCGTGGCACGCGTATGTTCCGTCATGCACCGGTACCCCACCGTGCCCAACGTCGAATTACGACCTGGTTTATTCATGGCGCACCACGACCAGCACATGGCTCGATCCTGTGTTCGACGCAAATGCCGTTTGCTGGGACAG
>CBHWET010000212.1:0-8567 GCA_966112985.1 uncultured bacterium
AGTCTTCTCATGAAGAAAGTCATGCACACGCATGAACCCGGAATGCCTTACAAACGGGCGAAACTTTCCGACAACGATATCAAACTGCTCAGGGATTGGATTGCTGAGGGCGCTACTTTCAGCCGGACGCTCGACACATCGAAATTTTCAAAAGAAACAATCTGGTCTTTGAAGCCGTTGGCGCCCGTCGAGGTCCCAAGGCCAAAACAAAAATCCTGGGCCAAAACTCCGGTCGATAATTTCATCCTCGCGAAGCTCGAAGCAAAGCAACTCAAACCTTCGAAGGCTGCCGACAAACAAACGCTGCTTCGTCGTGTCACCTTTGACCTCACGGGATTGCCGCCGACGCCTGAAGAGATGCGCGACTTCCTCAATGATCATTCGGCGAATGCTTACACGAAAGTTGTCGATCGTTTGCTGGCCAGTCCACGTTACGGCGAACGTTGGGCGCGGCATTGGTTAGATACTGTTCATTACGCTGACACACACGGACACGATCAGGACCGCCCGCGTCCGAACGCGTGGCCGTATCGTGATTACGTCATTCGATCGTTCAATGAGGACAAGCCGTATGCGCGCTTTGTGCAGGAACAATTAGCTGGCGATATTTTGTTTCCCGAAGACCCGAACGGTGTTGTCGCGACAGGTTTCATTGTTGCGGGACCGTGGGACCTCAGTTCGCTGATGGCGATCATGGAAGACACCGTGGACAAAAAAATTGCGCGGTACCTCGATCGCGACGACATGATCATGACGACGATGTCGACGTTCGTGAGCACGACGGTCCATTGTGCGCGTTGTCACAATCACAAGTTCGATCCGATTCCTGAGACGGAATATTATAATTTGCAAGCGGTCTTCGCTGGTGTGGACCGCGCCGATCGGCCTTACGATTTAGATTCGAAAACGAACGCGTTGCGCCAGGCGCTCCTGCGAAAAAAGACGGCGCTCGAAGTTAAAGACAAACGTTTTCTGAATTCGCTGCTCAGCGAGGAAACGCAAGCAAAGGTCGCAGCGTGGGAGAAGACAGTCTCGAGCGACAACATCTGGACGGTTCTTGATCCTGAAACATTTAGTTCTTCAGCTGGCGCCACGCTGACAGAGCAACCGGATCATTCGATTCTTGCGAGCGGCGAATCGCCCGCAGCCGACACTTACACGATTACGGCGCCGACAGATCTCAAAGATATCACCGCGATTCGACTCGAAGTTCTCACCGACACCAGCCATCCACGCAATGGGCCCGGCCGACAACCCGAGAACGGCAACATCACGTTGTCAGAAATCCACGTCAGCGCCGCGCCCAAAGACAACCCATCGGCCGCCGTTGAGTTGAAGTTGCAGCATCCGACGGCTGATTTTAATCAGACCGATTGGTCGATTGAAAAAGCGCTCGACGGCAAAAACGACACGGGCTGGGCGGTTTTTCCGGAAACAGGAAAACCTCACTTCGCCGTGTTTGAGTTAAAAAAGAACGCGGGATTCACCAACGGCACGATCCTTACTTTCAAGCTGGAGCAGCAATACGGCCGCTACCATACGATCCTGCGTCCGAGACTTTCGGTGACGACGGTGTCACGTCCGGTGAAGGCGCATGCGCTGCCCGAAAACATCCGAAAGATTCTGGAGATTCCGACGGCCCAACGTTCGGACGAGCAGAAAATAGACCTGGCCGTTTTTTACACGAAAGAGGAGATGGAGCGGGAACTGGCGAAAATGCCGCCGCCAAAAATGGTTTATGCCGCCGCGAACGATTTTAAACCGCAGATGAACTTCACGCCGGCAAAAACGCCGCGACCCATCCATGTCCTGAAACGTGGCGATGTCACGAAGCCTCTCGATCCTGCATCTCCCGGCGCGCTGTCCTGTGTTTCAGGAATTTCACCTCGCTTCGAAATCGCAGACGAGAACGACGAAGGTGCGCGACGCGCTGCACTGGCAAAGTGGATCACCGATCCGAAAAACTTCCTCGCATGGCGATCAATCGTTAATCGCGTTTGGCATTATCACTTCGGGCGGGGAATCGTGGAAACGTTGAACGACTTTGGCCAGATGGGGGCCCAACCATCGCATCCCGAGTTGCTCGATTGGCTGGCGCTGTGGTTTCAGGAACACGGTGGGTCGTTGAAGGAGTTGCACCGGTTGATCGTGACCAGCGCTGTTTATTGTCAGGAGTCGGACAGCCCAGGCGGCGCAGAGGGGAAAGGGAGAACAGGGGAAAAGGGGAAAATCACCCCAGCTCCCTTTCTACACGTCTCACCTTCGGCCACGACGAAGCCAAACGCCGCCGAAATAGATGGCGATAACCATTTGCTCTGGCGAATGAACCGCACACGACTCGATGCGGAGTCGGTTCGCGACACGGTGCTGCAGCTGTGCGGCAAGTTGGACCTCAAGATGGGCGGACCGCCTGTGCAGCAATTTATCCTGATCGATACAAACGGTCTGAACACGCCGGTGGTGGATTACGCAACTTTCGACGTCGATAACACGAATAATTTTCGGCGCAGCATCTATCGCTATCTTTATCGCAGCCTGCCTGATCCGTTCATGGATGCGTTGGATTGTCCTGATGGATCGCAGCTGACTCCCGTGCGCAATGTGTCCATGACCGCGTTGCAAGCGCTTGCACTCTGGAACGATGCGTTTCTTCTCCGCCAGAGCGAACACTTCGCCGCCCGCGTGGCCAGTGCCGGGCCGTTATCGAAGCAAATTACGAAAGCCTATGAACTCGCCTTGAACCGGCAGCCCACTCGTAGTGAGTTAAAAGAGCTTGAAGCCTATGCAAAGCAGCACGGGATGGCGAACACGTGCCGCGTTATCCTGAACAGCAACGAATTCATTTTCGTCAATTAGTTACCGCTCATGCAGAACCCATTTCAACGAGAACGCAACGTCAGCCGTCGGGAGTTCCTGTGGCGATTCGGTGGCGGCCTTGGCGGCATCGCGATGACGCATTTGCTCGGGCAGAGCGGCTTGCTCGCGGACGGCATTTACCAACCACGTCCGGAGTTCAACGGAGGGTTGCACCATCGAGCCAAAGTAAAACGGATCATTCAGCTATTCATGAATGGCGGGGCGAGTCAGTGCGATCTTTTCGATTACAAACCGGAATTGATAAAACGGAGCGGACAGAAATTTGATCCCGGCGAAAAGGTCGAGGCGGCGACGAGCGTTCCGGGCAACGTGATGAAAAGTCCGTACGACTGGAAACAGCACGGAAAATCCGGACGATGGGTGAGCAGCGCGATTCCGCATATGGCCGAGTGTGTCGATGACATGACCTTTCTCATGGCGATGTCGTCGAAGACGAATGTGCACGGCCCGGGAGTTTATCTGCAGAACTGTGGTTTTCTGTTGCCGGGCTTTCCGTGCATGGGTGCGTGGGTCTCGTACGGGCTTGGCAGCTTGAATGAAAATCTTCCTGCGTTCGTCGTGCTGCCCGATTCGCGCGGCTTGCCGTACAATTCGAAAGGAAGTTTTTCCAACGGTTTCCTGCCGGTCACACATCAGGGCACGATCATCAAGGCCACTTCCTCAACGCCAATCGTTGACCTGTTTCCACCGGCGTCCGCGAAATACGTCAACAACGCGAGCGATGCCGATGGACTCAAGTTGTTGAATAAGTTGAACCATGAGCACGCTTTGCAGCATCCCGGGGACTCGCGGCTTGAAGCGCGTATCGCCTCGTACGAGCTGGCGGCGAAGATGCAATTGAGTGCGCCAGAAGTGTTGGAACTCAACGGCGAGACAGAGGCGACAAAGAAGCTCTACGGGTTGGACGACAAAGCGACGGAGGATTTTGGAAGAAACTGCCTGCTGGCGCGACGGTTGATCGAGCGCGGCGTTCGATTTGTCCAGGTCTGGAGCGGAACGGCAGGCGCGACAGGTAACTGGGATAATCACGCGGATATTACAAAAGAACTCGGCTTCATTACGAAAAGTGTCGATCAACCGATTGCTGCGCTCGTGAAAGATTTGAAAGCGCGTGGGCTGTTTGAAGACACGTTGTTGATCTGGACTACGGAATTCGGCCGTATGCCCTTTAGCCAGGGAAGTGTCGGCCGTGATCATAACGGCGGCACATTTGTTACCTGGATGGCAGGTGCGGGCCTAAAACCGGGATTCTCATTTGGCGAAAGTGACGAGTGGTCGTGGCGCGCGATGAAAGACAAGACCACCGGCTATGACTTAAACGCGACGATTTTGCACCTGCTTGGAATCGACCACGAGAAGTTGACGTTCCGTCATAACGGGATCAACCGTCGCCTGACCGATGTTCACGGACAGGTGATTAACGAAATTCTTTCGTAATCGTCTGGTGAGACGGCAGGGCAGTTACTGCGCTGGTTTAATTTTCGAACAGATTTTCTCCAGCCAACCCTCTGGCACAAGAATGACGGCCGCTCGTAAAGGCATACCGCTTTGATGCACTAAAGAGTCCCCGTCGTAGAGGTAAACTTCCGGTTTCTTTTCGTCCCGATAGAATTCGCCTTTGACCAGCTTTCGGTCGCGCAAGCGTGAGTAGGCGCGAGTAATGCGCGTGTAAAGTTTCGGCGTGCAATGACCGCGCGCATCTTCCCACGCGTAGCTCTCTTCAATTGCCGTTTCTTCTTCGAAATTATTCCAGTCGGCGATCGTTACGTACTTCGGTTCGGCCTTGAGGACGCGCAGCCACATGCGGACGTACAAGTTTCCACCCTGACGCGGCTCTTCCAGAGGATCCTGTCCGAGATTCGCCACGTGATATGGGAATCGATGTCCGGGCCAGATGCTCATGCATTCTTCGAGAATCGGCGCCGGTTCATAGCTGCCCCAGCCCCAGGTCTTGCGTTCTTTGATGGTCTCGTGATTGTCGCCGTTGTAAACCCAACGCACGGTGAAGCGTTTATCTTCAAAATCGCCCGGGCCGTAATTCTTATCCGTGTCGACCAAAAGGAGCGGTTTGCCATCAAGGTTGAAGTAACTGGCCGGATGTTTCTCTGCCCATTCTTTCCAATAAAAGTCCGCCCCTACCTGTTGTGACTTCGCTCCGCCGAACCGCATCTCTCCGCCGCTGCCAATACAGATAGGAATTCGCGTTGCGGCAGGTTGTTTGTCCATGAACTCGAACCATGCCCGGATGTTGTTGTTAATCCGGCCGCCGTCGTTTCCCGCGACGTTCGTATCGTCCATGATAATGAAGTCGATGCCGAGATCGCGAAATTGGGCGAAGTGATTCGTGATGATCGCGGGATCGCCGGCGGAGTAACGTCCGAGCACGGGAAAGCGGTGACAATTCGTCCAATGACGGTAGGCATCGTCGCTGGTCCACCAGGGCGTGTACCACAAACCGATTTGCGGTTTTGCGGCGAAACCGCTGAACGCGATGAGAAGGACGCACACAATTAACAATCGTTTCATTCGTTGTGGAGCTTAGGAGTATTCCTGATTTGCTCGTTCGCGCGAGAAATTTTCTGTCTCGGCATGTTTCATTGGCTTAACCTCACAAGAGTTCCACGTGTCAAAAGTTCGATTTATCATCGCTGCAGCAATGCTCGGTTCTTTAGCCGCAGCATCGCTTGGCGCCATCGATGCCTCGAAGCTTCCTCCGTCAGCGACAAAGCGTATCGACTATATTCGCGACGTTCAGCCGATTCTCGAAACACATTGTTATTCCTGCCACGGCGTCGACAAACAAGAAGGCGATTTACGTTGGGATACGAAAGCTTCAGCGCTAAGAACGCGTGGCCCGGTTGTTGTTCCCGGCAAAAGCGTGGAGAGTCGGATGATTCATCTCGTCGGCGGATTGGATCCCGATCTGGCGATGCCTAAGAAAGGACAACGGCTCACGACAGAGCAAATTTCCCTGTTGCGCGCATGGATCGATCAGGGAGCGTCATGGCCGGACGAAGTCGCCGTTGCGAAACCGAAGGACAAGTCGGACTGGTGGAGTTTCAAGGAAGCGATGCGTCCCAGCGTGGCTCCAGTTAAGAACAAAAAATGGGCACGCAACGAAATTGACCAGTTTGTTCTCTCGAAACTCGAACAAGAGAAGCTCGCTCCATCGGTCGAGGCCGATCGCCGAACTTTGATTCGGCGTTTAACGTTCGATCTCACAGGCCTGCCGCCTACGCCCGACGAAGTCCAGGCGTTCACCAACGATAAACGTCGTGATGCTTACGAACGGTTGGTTGACCGGTTGCTCGCCTCTCCCCGTTATGGCGAACGGTGGGCGCGACATTGGCTCGATACCGTGCATTACGGTGAAACGCATGGATATGATAAAGACAAGCCACGATTAAATGCATGGCCTTACCGCGATTACGTCATTCGTTCTCTCAATAGCGACAAAACGTATTCCCATTTTGTGCAGGAGCAACTTGCTGGAGACGTTTTATTTGCCGATGACCCCGATGGTATCGTCGCGCTCGGTTTGATTGCCGCAGGCCCGTGGGATTTTGTGGGACACGTTGAATTGCCGATCGAGAAGACGGACGGGCTAATCGCGCGATACAACGATCGCGACGATATGGTGATGACGACCATCTCAACGTTTCAAAGTCTGACTGTCCACTGTGCCCGTTGCCATAACCACAAATTCGATCCCATCACTCAAAAAGATTATTACAGCCTGCAGGCGGTTTTTGCCGGCGTTGATCGCGCTGATAGAAACTTTGATCCAGACCGGTCTGTTCACAACAAGCGCCGTTCGCTGACCCAACAAAAAGGAAAACTCGAAAGCAGGTTGGCGATGTTGACGAACAAAGTCGCTTCCGTTTCGAGTCCCGAATTAATTGCCATCGATGCACGGTTGAAGGAATTGAAGTCGCGCGCAGTTGATCCGGAAGCGAACGAAAAAAGCCCGAGTAACGGCTATCACAGCGGAATTGAAAAAACACCGGACTACACAAAATGGGTTCAGGTCGATTTGGGTAAACCGCAGAATATTGACGAGATTCGTCTCGTGCCCGCGCGTCCTGTTGATTTTCCTGACACCCCGGGTTTCGGCTACCCGCCGCGTTTGCAGATAGAAATCGGAAACGATCCCGAATTTAGAAACGCGGAATTGCTCGCCGATCTGACAAGCGGCGACTTTGCGAATCCAGGCGACAAACCTTTTCAGGTGTTTGTGAATCACCAAAAGGCGCGCTTCGTCCGGGTAACTGCGAAGAAACTTTGGAAACGAACCGATGATTACGTTTTTGCTTTGGCGGAACTGCAGGTGTTTTCGGGGAAAACCAATGTTGCTTACCGCGCAGAAGTTTCGGCGCTGGATTCCATTGAAGCCGGCCTGTGGTCGAAGAAGTTTCTCGTCGATGGCTTCAGCAGCCGCACCAAGCTCCGCAATGTCCTTCCATCCAGCGAAGATCAAAATCAGTTGCGCGAATTACAGAAGGAGTTTCACGCGCTCGAAAGCAAACGCACGGAAGTCGCTGCGGCGCTGGTAAGTCACTCCGTTTTCGCTGAACTATCACAAGTCGCAGATGAGTTGCGCAACGTCACAAACGAACTCGCAACGTTACCGCCGTTGCAAAAGGTATATGCGGCGGCGAAAGACTTTCCCGGCAATGGCAACTTCGTCCCCGCAAAGACGCCGCGTCCTGTCCATCTGCTCGCGCGCGGCGATGTAAAACGTCCGGGCGATTTAATGTCGGCGGCTGGCATCGCGACGGTCCCTTCATCGGCGAGCAGTTTTGCAGAAACAAAAGTGGACGAAGGCGCACGCCGTGCCGCTTTGGCCAAATGGATTACTGATTCAAAGAACATGCTGACGCGTCGGTCGATCGTGAACCGCGTGTGGCACTATCATTTTAGCCGCGGCATTGTGGAGACACCAAATGATTTTGGCCACATGGGCGCGCTGCCCACACATCCGGAACTTCTCGATTGGCTGGCCTTCTGGTTCGTTGACCACGGAGAATCGTTGAAGGAATTGCATCGTCTGATTGTGACGAGTGCCACCTATCGCCAAAGCTCGACGCCAGCCAAAGCGCACAAGGGCATCGAACTCGATGCTGATAATCGGTTGCTCTGGCGAATGAATCGCTCGCGGCTGGATGCTGAATCGATCCGTGATTCGATGCTGCTGGTTAGCGGTAAACTGGATCTCACGATGGGCGGGCCTTCGGTGCAGCAGTTTGGATTCAAGGACGATCACTCGCCGGTTTACGACTACACGCAATTTGACCAGAACAGTGCGTCCGCAAATCGTCGTAGCATCTATCGCTTCATTGTCCGCAGTGTGCCTGATCCAATGATGGATTCGCTCGATTGTCCCGACGCATCGATTCTCACCCCGAAGCGCAACGTCACGATGACAGCTTTGCAGGCACTGGCGGTGTTGAATGATCCATTTGTCCTCAAGCAATGTGAGCATCTCGCAACTCGTCTTGCTTCGGTCAATGGCACGCCGGAGCGAATCAAGGAGGCATATAGACTCACGTTGAATCGCGAACCAACCCGCGACGAACTGAAAAAGCTCGTGCCTTACGTGAACCGCAATGGGATGACGAACTTTTGTCGCCTGTTGTTTAATACGTCGGAATTTATGTTTGTCGACTGATGAAATCCCAACGCCATGTGTG
>CBHWET010000213.1:0-8519 GCA_966112985.1 uncultured bacterium
CTCAAATCAAGGACGAGCTTTTGTTTGCCGATTTTTGCGACAAGAGATTTAAGACGGTCCCAATCGAGCTTGCCGTCCCGGAACACCCACGACGTCACAATGACGTGCGACGCGCCCGCCTCGAGGTAAGTTTGGGCATTGTCCAAATTGATGCCGCCACCGACGTGTAATCCGCCCGGAAATGCGCGAAGTGCATCTTTGGAAGCTGATTCATTCCCCTGCCCCAGCATGATAACGTGGCCGCCTTTGAGACCATCGCGTTTGTAAAGTTCAGCGAACCACGCAGGCGATTTTTCGGAGACGAAATTCGTCCGAAGCGTCGACGGATCATCTGAAAGCGATCCACCAACGATCTGTTTTACTTTGCCGTCATGCAAATCAATGCACGGTCTGAACATAGCGCAGGAAAGTAAGGTTCAGGTTTGGAACTTCAAAGCGCAAACTTGGCGAAACATCGAAGCGGTTCGCGACGCTATTCGCGTGGCGTATCGGACTTTGTTTGTTCATCCCTGAGCGCCTGCAATTTTTTAACGTCGCCGAACAGCATAATTCCGCCACAACGAGCACACATGCGGGCTTCCGTCTCCACGTTGCTGTCTTTCAACGTCCAGAACTTCGTTTTCTTCGGCTGGAAATAATTTAGACCCGTCGTTCGAAAAACCCCCGCCACAATTTCGTCGCCGTTGCAGTAAGGGCACAAAGTTTTGACACTCGCAGCCTCTTTCTCGCTGTGAAAGACCTCCATGACGGCGTCGAGGTCCTGTTGCCAAAAGCGAGTTGAATCGCCAACCTTTCGGTAGGTAATTTTGCCTTCACGCATCCACCGGAAGATCGTTGGTTCGCCAACGTCGAGATATTCGGCAGCTTCTTTAATGGAGTACCAATGGGGCTTCGTATTTGGAGTATTTTCAGCGGTCATAACAATAAGTGACGTTTTCTAGAACATTTTTACACGCAAATCAACTTTTTTATTGCTATTGATAGTTAATGATAGTAAAAGAATCTTAGTTCGGCTGAATTCAACCCTAAACCCAGGAGAAACAATGAATTCGAACGACTCCTCCAGTCCGCTTCCACCTTCTGACACCAACAACGACATAACATCCGATGAAACACAGCCACCACCGTTTCTACCGAAAATTGCGACTCATACCCTTGAAGCCGGAACAACACGCGATCCCTACTGGTTGCTAAAATGGTTTCTCGTTCAAAATCCTTTTTATATCGCCAGCGCAATCATGCTGCTCTATTCGATGTTCCGGCTTTCGACGGATCCACGGATGTTTGCAGAGGAAGTATCCCAACTCTTTTTTAACTTTGGCTCATTCCAGGTTTACGAACTGATGGTGACGGTGACGGCGGTCGTCCTTGCGCGACGCAAGATACTTTACGACTTCTCGCTGCTTGTCTGCATCGAGACGATCTTCAGTTACGTTCCATTTATCCTGATCAGCCAGGCTCTGCTGATCGAAGGCGAATTGGCGATCGCTCTGTCACTCATCGGCATTTTGTTGGTCCTTCTGCGCTTCAAACGACTGCATGCGTATTTCGAGGGAATGAATTTCCCGGCGCGACTTTTAGCGCTCGGCGGTGTCTTGCTTGTTATCAATGTCGCGCTGCCTTTGGTTGTTCGATACGTGCACATGGGATCGACTCCGCTAAATCGAGATCTGCGAATGAACCCGCTGATCGAAGCTCTGTGGCTGTTTGGTGCTCCGCTCTTCGCCGCACTCGCCTATTTCTTACCGGCACCACGAAGGATTGGCGCACACCTGTTACAGCGTCGCACATTTCCAATCACTGCGTTGAGTTTGTGGGTGCTGGTTACGTGCGCTCATCTCTATTGTGTTGGATACATTCATCAAATTGGCTGGAACATCGCTTTAATCACACCGGTGCTGTCCGTCGCCGGTTGGATGCTTTATTTGCGTATGAACGATGTCTTCGAACAACCGGGAGAAGAACTAAAGAACTTCCTGTTGATTCCCGCAGGCGCGATGACTCTCGTTGCAGCATACGCCCATAATTGGCCGATCTTCTTCACCCTTAACCTGCTCAACGCCGTTATCTACTCCACCGTATTTATTAAGCAGCGTAGCGCGTTCGCATTTCACTTAGCGACGATTGCATTTTCAGCCGCACTGGCAGGATTACCCGACCAAATCATCGCACGTCTTGAACTCGATCTAAACCGGTCGATGTGTATTGGTTTGGCAAGTACCGCATTCATCATTTTCCGCAGCGTTCTTTCACGCAGCCCCGTTGCCGGAGTAATCGGCGGAACCGTGGCAACGATCGCGACAGCCGTATTCTTTCGGCACAGCCAGGAATACGCAAACGTTGGGGCGCAGGTGGGCATCGTCTTTTTACTTCTCCATAGCCTACGCTGGGATATGTCGATCGATGGCACGCGTGCAGTCCGTGTTGCGGCCGCTATTTTTTGGGTTCTTCATTCCACCATTTGGGTGAGTCATGCGAATCCGATCGCAACCTGGGCGACGAGCTCATTTGCACTGTTGGCGCTCACCACGCATTTTGCAATCCGTGCTATCTTTGGCGCCTGGAGTTCGCGACTGGTGCCTTACGCGGCCTTGCTGGTGTTGGTTTGCAATCCCTTGTGGAAGCTGATCGCGCAGATTGAAGACGCGCCAATGGGGGTAATTATCCTCGCTGCAAGCTTTGTGCTCTTTGCGCTGGGCACGGCTTTGGCGTTAACAAGACATCGCTGGCTGCATTTATCGGGCACCAACAGCAACACAGTTCCATCTAAATAATATGCAAAACAATACTTTTAACGGGACAGCACGATTGACGGCAATCGAGTCAGTTTTGCTTGAAGATGGCAACCGCCGTGCCGCAAAATCATTTACGCCAGACAACATGACAACCAATCACGCCGCCGCTCGCGAGATCTACAGGAAAATCACCGTAAACATCGAATCGGTGATGCGTGGCCAAAGCAAAGCCGTGCGACGACTCCTGGCTGCATTCGCGAGCGGTGGTCACGTTCTGCTCGAGGATTATCCGGGCACCGGCAAGACGACGCTGGCCAAAACTCTTGCTCGCTCGGTCGGTGTTCAGTTTAAGCGTGTGCAATTCACACCCGACCTGCTTCCCTCCGACATTCTCGGCGTCTCTGTTTTCGATCAACGCGAACAAACGTTTCGATTCCATGAGGGACCGATCTTTACGAACATTCTCCTGGCCGACGAAATCAATCGCGCGTCTCCTCGCACGCAATCAGCCTTATTGGAAGCGATGGCTGAGAACCAGGTCAGCGTCGAGGGCCAACGTCGCAATCTCTCCGACTTATTCTTCGTCATCGCCACGCAGAATCCTGTCGAATTTCGCGGCACGTATCCCCTCCCTGAAGCGCAAATGGACCGATTCGCGATGCAATTCGATTTGGGTTACGTCAGCACGGAACATGAAGTAGCGGTTCTTTCTGGACAGGCACGCAACCACCCGTTGGAAAATATTCAACCCTGCGCGACAATGGACGATGTCGCTCTGTTGAAATGCGCGACGCAACAGATTCGCATTAGCGAAGAACTGAAGCACTACATTGTGCAACTGGTGAGTGCAACCCGCTCCGCAACGGGCGTACAGCTCGGCGCAAGCCCGCGCGCTTCGATTTCATTAATGAAGGTTGCGCAAGCCATCGCTCTCTTTGATGGGGAGGAGTTCGTTCATCCGGAACACATTCGGGAACTTGCTGTTCCCGTCATCGCGCATCGCCTTGTGCTCGACCCGCAGACGCGATTTTCAGGCGGGACACCACAAAGCATTGTTAGCGATGTCCTGAAGAAAATTGCCGTTCCGGCCTAAACAGCAGAGGTCGCCATGCAGCTGTACAAGCGTCAGCATTATTACTTGTATCGCGTTTATTCTGCGGCGATGCATCGGTTACGTCGCCGCACTACAAAAACAGCGTGGCTGGTGTTGATTGGGTTATCGATTACTGCATTGATGGGCCTGGATACAAGCCTGTCTGTCGCCTACCAGACATTTACCTTTTTGTTCTGTCTAATGTTGGTTGCAACCATAGCGACTTTCTTCTGTCGGATTAAATTCAGCGCATATCGGGTCCTGCCGAAGTTCGGATGCGTTGGCGAGAAACTTGAATACAAAATCGTCCTGACCAATTACACCGATCATGCTCAAAGAAATTTGGGAGTCATTGATGAAATTCCTGATCCCCGCCCAGCTCTGCGTGAATTTCTGGAAACTCCCGAACCCGGCGAAGAAAAGCGCAATGTCTACGATCGCGTGAACGGTTGGTATCGTTGGCAATGGCTGATTGACCAAAACATTCGTGCTGTTGTCAAAGAACAACCGGCTTCGATCCTTCCTCCGAAGACACCGACGGAGGTGCATTGCGAGATGAAACCGCTAAAACGTGGATATCTGCGACTGGAGGCGGTGACACTTACATGTCCAGATCCTTTCGGACTGTTTCGGGCGTTGCGCAAAAGTCCAGTGGAGGATTCCATCTTAGTCCTGCCGAAACGTTATAGTATTCCGTCTCTTGATTTGCCGGGCCGTACGCAATATCAGCGAGGCGGTGTTGCCATGGCATCATCCGTTGGCGAATCTGAGGAGTTCGTCGCATTACGCGATTACCGTGCCGGTGATCCAATGCGACACATCCATTGGAAAAGTTGGGCCAAAGCCGGTCGTCCTATTGTTAAAGAATTTCAGGATGAGTTTTTCGTCCGTCATGCACTGATTCTCGACACGTTTGCGCCCACGGTACATAGCGAAGTTTTTGAAGAGGCAGTCTCCGTGGCCGCTTCATTCGCTTATACCATCCAGACGCAGGATTCATTGCTTGATCTCTTATTCGTTGGGCCGCAAGCGTATTGCTTCACCGCTGGGCGCGGCGTCGGACACACCGAGCAAATGCTGGAAGTCCTCGCCTGCGTGCAGGTCTGCCGCGAGCAGAAACTTGCGACTTTGGAGGAACTCGTCCTGGAACATATCTCTTCGGTCAGTGGCTGCATCTGTATTTTCCTGGCATGGGACGAGGAACGTAAAAACTTCGTCAAACGGCTTAAGATTGCCGGAGCCCCCATCACCGTTTTCGTTGTTGTACCTGCCGGAACTAGCCCTGCGCCGAATCTGGGGCCAATGGCCGATAAACCCGAGAGCTTCCACGTGCTCGAGGTTGGAAAGATTGCCGAAACGCTCGCAGGCCTATGAACACACCTCCTTTCTTAATTGCTGCTGCGTTGTTATTCTGGGGCTGGCAAACGGATTTCCTCATTTTTGGGGCAATCATGGGGGCGGCAGTTGAGAGCTCGCGGTTTGTAAAATCGCGGCTGCACTTCAGTGACACCGATTTAAATCGGATATGGGATCTATGCGGGCTGTTGTTCGCAGGAGCATTTGCACTTGTATATAGCTCTCAGGAAATACGCCTGCCGGCTTTTGTTTTTCCACAGTGGCTTCCGTTTGTTTTCCTGCCAATGATGCTGGCTCAGTCGTATGGGACTGCTGATTCAATCGGTTTAAAAACGTATTCATGGTTTCTGAGATGGCGCAAAGCTGAAAGCGAATGGTCGAGTCGCCGGGTCAATTTCTCTTACCTTTATCTAGCCATATGCATCTTGGGCGCGAGCACGACAAATAAGTTCGGCGCCAATCTGAACGATAAACAGTTCAACTGGTATTACCTCTGCCTTGCGATTGTTCTTGGGTGGGCTCTGTTCAGCGTTCGCCCACGTCGCCTTCCCCTGCCCTATTGGTTGTCCTTGCTGCTCATTGTCTTTGGCGGGGGATTCGTCGCACATCGCACATTGCAGCATGCACAAGCAAGCATTGAAACCGCAGTCGGCAGCTGGATCATCCGTTTCTGGGGGCGGCGACAAATCGATCCGAGTGAGAGCCGCACAGCAATTGGGCGGATCGGAAGGTTGAAGCTTTCGGGCAAAATTATTCTTCGCGTTGAGCCATCGGACGGAAAGTCTGCGCCTGACCTGCTGCGAGAGACGACATTCGTCGGTTATCGCAATGAAACCTGGTACGCTGGCCGATCACAGTACAATCCAGTTGTATCGGAAAACGATTCCTGGACACTTGTGCAGAAGAAAGCAGACCTGGGTGCTACGATTCATGCTTATTTGAACAATCGAGCCACGATTCTTCCTCTCCCCGTGGGAACCTCGAAAATCACAAATCTTCCAGCGGTCCTAAAGATCAATGAACTCGGCACTGTTAAAGCCGAGGAAGGTCCAGGACTCATGAGCTATTTTGTGAACTACGGTCCGGGACCGTCGGCCGACGGCGCGCCAACAGACAGGGACCGCGATGTCAACGATTCTGAGCGACCTGCCCTCGAGAAGATCGCACAGGAATTACGGTTCGACAGCCCTGAACTCGCCCAAAACGATGATAAGAAATTGCAGGCCATTTCACGTTTTTTCGCGAATAACTTTACCTACTCTACCTTCATCTCCCAGCAGCATGTTGATCCCACAGGCATGAGGACACCGCTGGCCGTGTTTCTCGAGGATACTCACTCCGGTCATTGTGAATATTTTGCAACAGCCACGGTTCTGTTGGCGCGAAGAGCCGGAATCCCCGCACGCTATGCTACGGGATATTCGGTGCAGGAAACGGCTGGGACGAAAAGTTATGTGGTTCGAGAACGGCACGCGCATGCCTGGGCGATGGTGTGGCGTAACGGCACATGGGAAAACTTCGATACAACGCCTGCTTCGTGGGACGCAATGGAACGGCAAAACGCATCTTTCTTTCAGCCGCTTTCAGACCTGTGGTCGCGTATCGTGTTTGAGTTTTCCAAATGGCGCTATGGAAAAACGAGCTATCAGACCTATTTGGTTTGGGCTCTCGTTCCGCTGATTTTGATTCTTATCTGGCGCATCGTCCGCAACAAGGAAAGGAAACGCCTCCATGATAACGGCAAAGCTACGTCTTTAGTGGTCTGGCCCGGAGCAGATTCCGAATTTTATGCAGTGCAACGGAAGCTGATCGAACTCGGGTTTAGTCGAAGCCCCGAGGAACCTGCGGCTGTTTGGTGCCACCGAATCGCAGCCACCTACCCGTCATTACAAGAAGTTGCAACCATTTCCGCCCTGCATACGCGGTATCGCTTTGATCCCGATGGGATTTCGATCGAGAACAGGCAGAGATTATCCTCTCTCGTATCCGACATTCTCAGGAAAATTCAGCCCTTGATAGATAGTCGCGCGGAGGGGCAAACGGTGCCCAACTCACCCGTTGACAAAAGCAAGGTTTCGGTTACCGTTTCCGGCTCTAAATTGAATTGATTATGCCGAATACGAAATCAGCCGAACGTCGCATGCGCAACAGCGCTCGTAAACACGCTCAAAACACGAGCACTAAGTCCCGTTTGCATACCCTCGAAAAGAATTTTGCGACCCTTGCTACAGCTGGAAAGAAAGATGAAGCCGCGGCCGCTTTGAAGAAACTGACCTCTGCCTTCGACAAGGCTGCAAAAACCGGCGTCCTCCACAAAGGCACGGCCGATCGTAAGAAATCCCGGCTGACTACCCGTTTAAACCGGATTAAGGCCTAAGCAATCAGCCAAACCAATTTTCTATTTCAAAGGCGTCTCCCCCGAGACGCCTATTTTTTTGATTCCGCTTTGTCTTCTTTTTTTGCGACGGCGTTCGTTTCCCATCCCTTATAAATTTCCACCGTCGGCAAAGCAGCTTTCAGTTTGGCAATACCGTCATCTGTAACTTTGGTTTGCCACACGTAAAGATGCTTTAAATTCTTCAGCGATGCCAATTGTTGCACCCCGCTATCGCTGACCGACGTGTCGAACAAGTTGAGATAGGAAAGGTTTGGCAGATCCTTGAGATGCGTGAGACCAGAGTCCGTGATTTTCGTATGCTCAAGGTGCAATCGATTCAGATTTGTCAGGCCTTTGAGAACAACCAAACCAGCGTCACTGATTCGAGTCCCGGCGAGATTGAGATCCACCAGGCTGGCAACGCTTTTCAAAGGCGCAATCGTGGCATCCGTCGCGTTTGTCCCCAGGCCGCGCAGATTGGCTTCCTTCCAATTCAGATTTAGAGCGATTGGACGAATAGCTACACCGGATTTCTCCAAGACTGGAATTGCTTTTAGTTCGTCTGCCGACGGTTTGAAGTCGACGATCTTCTTCTCAGCTGCTGGTTCGGCGCCTTTCACAACGGCGGTGTCAGGCCAGACAGCTCCTTCATTGATCCAATTGCGAATAATATCCGTTTGAGCCTTCGTCAGAAGGTCACCTTTGCTTGGCATCACATCGTCGTTCCCCTCTGGAAGCGTGATACGACGATACAGCTCACTCTTTGCCGCGTCTTTGGCGACGATCACAGGACCGTTTTTACCACCCTTCAACGCCGCTTCTTTATTATCCAGCCGGAGGTCGGCTTTATGTTTGTCCGGCCCATGGCATTCCACGCAGGATTTTTGGAAAATTGGTTGAACGTCTTTGACGAAATCAACGGCTCCGACATTTGAAGCCAAAGCCAACGTAATCAAAG
>CBHWET010000214.1:0-8499 GCA_966112985.1 uncultured bacterium
ATGGAATCGGTTTCGCAACGGCGAAGTCACCGCTTGGTCCGTTCACAAAATATCCGGGTAATCCGATCGTAAAGCGAAGTCAGGAAGTTCTCGGCCCCGGCCACCATTGTGTGGTCGAAGGTCCCGACAAAAAACTCTGGATGATCTATCACCAAAAACGGGATGAAGAGATCAATTGGCCGCGCTTTCTGGCTTTGGACCCAATTGCTTTTGATGCCAAAGGCGTCCTTCAAGCCACCGCTACAAAAAACGTCGAGCAACCGGCACCTTGATGGGAAGCCGCGGGCGTGACAACAATGGGGCTAATGGAGTCCGCCATTTATCAGACGGAATCGGTTATCGCACACACGCTATGCATGCAGCGCAGCCTGCATCATTGGACCGGCCGCTATTTGATTCCCAACGTTTCTGAACCGGCTGATTTGGCGCAAAAAGTTTTTGAGGCGCCGTTTGTTCTCGCGTCCCATGGCACCGAAGAGGATCCGGTTCTGAATTACGGCAACAACACCGCCCTGCAACTTTGGGAAATGTCGTGGGAAGATTTTACGCAGACTCCTTCGCGGTTTACGGCCGAACCGCCAAACCGCGACGAACGCGCACGATTTCTGAAAGCCGTGAAGGAAAACGGTTTCATTGATAACTATTCGGGTATTCGCATTTCGAAAACCGGCCGCCGCTTCCGAATCACGAACGCGATTGTGTGGAACCTTCTCACCGAGGACGGCCGTGCGTGCGGACAAGCGGCAATGTTCGATCGTTGGGAGTTTGTGTGAGCGTCTCGGTTTTGGTTTGACAGCGACTTTGCAGAAAGGCGCAATCGGTCCATGACGCCTCGTTCGTATTTTGTTTTATTGTCGGTCGTATCAATTGCCCTGCTCACATTCGGTTGCGTTACTCCGCGCCCCACCCTCGATACGCGCTGTTACGAAATGCGGACGTATTATGCGCCGCCGGGAAAGCTCGACGAACTTCACGCCCGCTTTCGGGATCACACGATGAGTCTGTTCAAGAAACATGGAATCGAGAACATCGGTTACTGGGTGCCGATCAACAATACGGACAACAAACTCGTCTACATCCTGGCTTACCCCAGCCGTGCGGCGCGCGACATTGCGTGGAAAGAATTCGCTAATGATCCCGAATGGAAAGCCGTGCAGAAAAAGAGCGAAGCGAATGGAAAACTCGTCGCCAAGGTCGAACAAACCTTTCTCCAGACGGCCGAGTATTCCCCAGCTTTGAGGGTCGGAAACATTTCCAATGGCGGCGTCTTTGAACTGCGCACCTACACGACACCACATGGCTTGCTCTCAAATCTCGACGAACGTTTCCGCGATCACACCATGATGCTCTTCAAAAAACATGGCATGAAGAACTGGCTCTATTTCCACAAGATGCCCGATCAGCCCGATGCAGATACGACGCTCATTTATTTCCTCGCCCACAAATCGCAGGAAGCTGGCAAAGCATCGTTCGATGCTTTTCGTAAAGACCCGAAATGGATCGCCGTTCGCGAGGCCAGCGAGAAAAAAGCTGGAGGACCACTCACAGTTAAGGACGGTGTGAAATCTGAGCTACTCATTCCCACGGACTACTCGCCGACCAAGTAAATAAATCGGCGGCAAAAGAAGATTCGCATTCGGTTCGTTTTTGGGAAAAATCACCCCGCAAACACCGTCGCCCAATCTGCTGCAAAAACCTGACTCCGTAACTCCCTCTCCTGGGAAGGAGAGGGTTGGGGTGAGGTCATTCATGTTTTGAAAGGCAAACAGTTTAACCTTTCGGACTTTTCAATTGCGCGAGAGTCATTCCTTCGCGTTTCAGAACGACTGCTTCCACCTTCGGCACATACATCTGCGTTTCTGCCGGCAACCGGCTCGCAATTTCGTCGAATGAATGCGCTTTATATTTTTTCAACAGATCGCTCACCCGCCCTTCTCCGGCATTGTAAGCTGCCAGTGCCAGGCGCCAGTCACCAAATCGCGTGTACAGTTTCCGAAGATATCGCGCAGCCGCGCGTCCACTCTTTTCCGCATCGGTCCGCTCATCCCCAATACCAAAGATACCCGTCGAGAGGTTCAAGTTCTTCGCTGTCGCCGGCATGATTTGAAATAACCCGGTTGCGCCCGCCGGACTCTTCGCCTTCCGGTTGAACGACGACTCAACTTCCGCGAGCCATACCAGTTCCGTCGGAACCTTTTCCTCGGCAAAAATTTGCTTCAATACTGGAACATGCTTCTTCGCCTGCGGCGGGATCGGCCGTTCCTCCACAATCGAAATCCACGCACGCCGTTGCACTTGAGGAGTTGGAGCGACGAACGAGATATTGGTCTTTGATGGACGAGCGACCGCTTGTTCACGAAGCTTCTCGGCGACCTCGAAGTAATCGAGACGCGCCCGTAACCAGGCGGCGTAAGCGCGCGTTTCCTCAAACTGTTGCAGAATCGGAATCAACTGGTTGGCGGTTTCGCGCAACGATGCGAGGTCGTAGACGTAAGTGCCTTGGAAACTGCTATTGAGATTCGTGACAAACGTTTGCGCCTGGCCGACATCGATTCCCAGCGCATCGAGCAGCGCTTCGTTTTCACGAATCGTTTCGGCCACGGTCTTCAGGACTTCATCGGCATTGACCGTGTTCTCCTGGGCGAATGCGCCAGTCGCAAAGAAAAACAGAAAGAGGATAACGACAAACCGTTTCACGCGCCGAGACTAGCGCAGATTCGTCCGGCGTTAAACAAAAGAGCGATGCCGGCGAACGATATGCAGACCTCACCCCGGCCTCTCCTGCCCATGAGAGGAGGTATCGGAGTCAGTTCTTTCGGACTGATTTGACCGACGGTATTTGCCGGACGATCGCCACCAAAAAATAAAATGGACGACTGCTGTTCCCTCTCCTGGGAAGGAGAGGGTTAGGGTGAGGTCTGCGCTCCCACCGCGTCTATTTGATGCCGCGCATTAGTCTGACGACTTCGATTCCAAGTTGCCGAAATTGCAGAGCCGCGTCGGTCAATTGCTTTCGGCGATCCGGATTCAAATCATTGGCTGCCGCTATCGTTGCAAGGTTACTCCCGTATCGAAGCGCCTCAGCCTGGGTAAAGAGCAACGTAAACTCAAAATCTGCGCCTTTTGATCGCAGCAATTCGCTCGTGACATTCTTCGATTCAATCTCACGCGCGGCTTCTTCTCCCGCGGGGAGGCTCGTCACTTTCAAATCAATGGTCGCGTCGGCTTTCGCCATTCCTTCCAAACTCTTCGTTATCGCGGCCGCGCGTTCTGAAATTTTCTTGATTAGATCGTGTAGCTGTTGGCGTTCCTTTTTGATCAACAGCAGCTTGCTGACGTGTTGCTCGTCACTGACCAGTTTATACAACAGACTTAAACTGTTATTGCGCGTGCGAGTTCTCGCATCGGGAGATTGTGCGGAAGTAGGAGCTGCCGTCGTTTCGGTGTTGTAGCGGGTTTTTAACGAGCAACCCGAAACGATGCAGATGACTGTGAGCAATGCGGCAAGAACCTTTGAGCGCATGCACGGATGCTACCCTTCTTCAGGCGATCATGACGATGCGCGGCGCCGCTGATGGTTGGGTCAGGAGTTTCGCCAAGTTTTCGCTTAGATCCGCTTGTCTTTCAGCCGTAACAGTCGCTCGCCAGCCGCGCGCAACGTTTCTTCTTTCTTCGCGAAATGAAAACGAATCAGGTGATTTACGGGTTCGCGAAAGAAGCTGGAGCCCGGAACGCCCGTGACGCCGATGTCCGTCGTCAACCATTGCGCCGCTTTCAATTCGTTGTCGAAGCCGAGCGACGAAACATCGACCAGCACATAGTAAGCACCTTCCGGCTCAGTGAATGGCAGACCGGTGCGTCGGAGGTAATCGAGAAAGACGTCGCGCTTTGCTGTGTAACTGCGCAACAGGTCGTCGTAATAGCTCTCCGGAAATTCAAGGCCAACGATCGCTGCTTCCTGCAATGGAGCCGCCGCGCCAACCGTGAGAAAATCATGAACCTTCCGCGCCTCTGCGATCACTTCCGGCGCCGCCATGACATAGCCGAGACGCCAACCGGTGATTGAGTAAGTCTTCGAGAGCGAATTGCAGGTGATCGTCCGTTTGAACATTCCCGGCAGCGCAGCAAACGAAATATGTTTTCGCGGCGCGTACACGAGATGCTCGTAAGGTTCATCGGTAATAACGAACGTGTCATACTTTTCCGCCAGCGCCGCGATCTCCATGAATTCTTCACGTGTGAAAACTTTGCCCGTTGGATTGGACGGATTGCAGATCACGATAGCTTTGGGTTTCTGCGCGAACGCCGCTTCAAGAACCTTCGAATCGTATTTGAAACCTGGCGGATGCAACGGAACGTAAATTGGTTCCGCTCCTGACAGAATGGTGTCAGCGGTGTAATTCTCGTAGAACGGCGAAAAGATAATGACTTTATCCCCGGGATTACAGGCCGTCATCATCGCGACCATCATTGCTTCAGTGCTGCCGCACGTGACGACGAGATGCTGATCTGGATCAAGCGCAAGGCCAGTGAAACGTTGGATTTTCTTCGCGAGCGCAGCACGGAATTTCGGCGCTCCCCATGTGATCGCATATTGGTGGTTCGGACCACGGGCGGCTTTTTCCAGGGCATCGAGCAGTTCAAGCGGCGGGTCAAAATCAGGAAAGCCTTGCGCGAGGTTGATCGAACCGTGTTTGTTCGCCAGCCGCGTCATCCCGCGAATGACTGATTCTGTGAACACCGAAAGTCTTGTTGCCGTACTGGGCATGAAGCGAAGGCTACGGAACGTAACAGAAACCGCAAAGAAAACTTGCAGGCGGTTGACTGCTTTAATCAACGTCGACCCCGTAGAGCACTGCATCCTTCAACTCGATTTCCAATACGAACCGTTGCGGCAAGGAGGTCTGATTAGGCCACACAACTGGAGTTCGAACGGAATCACTGTGGATTGGATTACAATCGTCGAAGCCGAAATCTTTTAGGGGAACTCCAGCCGGAGAAAGAAGTCGAACGCGCAGTTCACCACGGCCGGCGTTAGCATTTAAGAATAACCGCTTCGCATCGGTTCCGACGAGAGGAGTCCGGAGCGATCCAACCCCTTTTGCCTCATAGCCCACGTAACGATCTCGCTTCGTTCTTATCAAGCCGATCTGCCGTTCCTCAAAACGGTTGGCCTTATGTCCGCTCTTATAGCCGGCGTAATAGAGAAACGCTTCATCACCGACGATGACTTGTTCATCAATCCACGCGTGCGCATGGTCCCATGTGCCGGTTTCTGAATTGCGATCCAGAAACGGAACACGTTCTCTCGTCCAGTTGTCGCCATCGCGGGTAAACGCCAACGTTGTATACCCTATGCCGCTCGCGGCTGAACCGGGATCCGCTTTGAGATCATCGCGAAGCACTTTGACCATCCCGATCGTGAGGTCGCCGCGGGTAACGAATCCGTCCATCGCATAAAACTGCGTCTCTCCGGAATCTTGTGCGTCAGGCGAAACGACGGTCCGGGGAGTTGACCACGTGCGGAAATCGCGACTCACGGCTTGTTTGGTAATGCGACGATTGCCGGTCCAATCCGCGCCGGGAATGTAGAATGACAATATTCCGAGATACCGATCACGTAACGAATCGCGGAAAATTCCATTGATGTCGTGATTGTGTTCCACCGCGAAACCCGGCAGCACATTCCATTGTAAACCATCGGCTGACGTGGCGAGCTTCAGACCTTTTTCAAAATACCAACCGAGCTTGTATCGCTCTTTCGAAATGGCGAACTGCCCCCCTTCATCAATGACGCTCGCACCAAACTGAATCGGTCCTATATCGAGAATCCGGGCCTCGTTCGTCCAGTGAATGCCATCAGCGGATTCGATGTAAGCCAACCGTGACCGGACCGTGCTGTGATCTTCCGTCGGGATACCGTACCACATCCGAAAAACACCTCGCGCGTCGTCATGGATAACCGTGAAAAATGGTTGAAAGGTCGAATGCTGCCGCGACGTGAGTATCGGATTAGCAGCTTCTACCGAACGCTTTAGCGTCACGGGCCGCCAGATCAGGTTGGAGCTGGAGCCAATCAGGTCGTCATCCAGCAACAAATGAGGGCCAGCGTTCAAAACGATGCTGTTAGTTCGCGCTTCGATCGCTGGCACGCTCAGCAGTAGCGCTGTTGCGATGGCAAATCGACACACGATAACTAACCGGCGTGGCAAGAAATGCATCGACCAAAACTTTGCCTTAAAACAACTCTTCAATGCGAACCTTTTGGAACGGGGTCCAAGGGCCGTAGCGTGTTCGACGAATTCGACTGAAACAAACTTGTTTCAGCCATGAAATTCCTTTTACGATATTCGCATGCCCACATTGCAGCCCGAGAAGAGCACGGTCGCCCCCAAGCTGCAAAAATCGGCGCCGCCGTATATACAGTGGTCACTCGCGCTGCTGCTTCTTGTCGCTACGTTCATCGTTTATCAACCGGCACTCGATGGCGGTTTCATTTGGGATGACGATGACATGCTGACAGAGAACCAACTGGTCAGCGGTCCATTGCGCGAGATCTGGTTCCAGTCTCAATCGCCTTACCTAAGCACCAGGTTTTACGATTACATTCCTTTGACACTCACTTCGTACTGGATCGAATATCGTCTTTGGGAAAAACCGGGAACTCAGGCGCACGATATGCATCCAAAGCCATATCACGCCACAAACATTCTTCTGCATGCGCTCGTGGCGATTGTATTTTGGCGTGTCTTGAAAAAATTAGATGTTCCGGGAGCGTGGTTTGCCGCGTTGATCTTCGCGATTCATCCCGTGAACGTGCAGTCGGTAGCGTGGGTGACTGAACGGAAGAACACCTTGTCGCTGCTCTTCTACGCACTATCGATGTGGGCTTTTATAAAGGCGGAAGCGCCTTCAAAATCCGCCGGTAAATGGTTTGGGGCTTCGTTGGCTCTGTTTGCGCTCGGACTTCTCGCAAAGGCCGCCGTGATTATGCTACCAGTCGCGTTACTTGGACTTCTCTGGTGGATGAACCGCAAGCTTGATGGTCAATCGGTGATTCGCACCCTCCCGTTCTTCGCGCTGTCGCTGATTTTTGCAGCGATAACCATTTGGTTTCAGTATCAACGTTCGATTTCCACCGACGTAGTACACAGCGGTGATTTCATTGGACGTCTCGCAATCGCGGGACGCGCCGTGTGGTTTTACGCAGGTAAAATCATTTTTCCGACCCAGCTCTCCTTTATTTACCCGAGATGGGAAACAACGGCTTCCCTCCTGTCGCTTCTGGCCGGTGTTGCGGTTCTGGCGTGCTTCGCGGCATCGTGGTGGTATCGGAACTCCTGGGGTCGGCCGCTGTTATTCAGTTTTGCCTATTTTGTCGCGACGCTCTTTCCGGTGCTGGGTTTCTTTAACATCTATTTCCAGAAGTACACCTTGGTCGCCGACTATTGGCAGTATCCCGCGGTCATTGGAATCATCGCGCTAGTTGTCGGCGTTGTTGCCCATTTTCAAAAACGATTCACCGCCCTCATCTTTCTCGCCGTTCCCGCCGTGGTTATCCTTGGCGCGCTAACCTTCAATCAATGTCGGATCTATAAGAACGATGAAGTGCTGTTCACCGATGTCCTGAAAAAGAATCCGACCTGTTGGATGGCGCACAACACTCTCGGCGTCGAGTTACTCGGACAGGAGCGTTTTGACGAGGCCTTGCCACATTTTCAGGATGCGCTGAAAGTCAAACCGGACCATGCAATGGCCCATTGCAATGTTGGCAATGTCATGGTTCGCCGTGGCGATTTCCCGGCGGCAATTGATTCTTACCGACAAGCCGTTAAATACGACACCAACCTGCTTGAAGCGATGCAGCCGCTGGTTTGGATTGAGGCTACGAGCCGCAACCCTCGTCTGCGCAATGGACCTGAAGCCGTTCAAGTGGGCGAACAGGCCGTTCGCGTCACCAAAGGTGAAAACCCCCTTGTCCTCGACGCGCTTGGCGCCGCCTACGCGGAGAACGGCCAGTTCGACAAAGCCGTCGACGTGACGAAAAAAGCCATTGAAATCGCGTTGTCGGCCAATGCCAATCCGCTTGCAGAGGACATCCGCACCCGTCTTCGCAAATACCTGACGCACCAGCCCCACAGGGAGTAATTTCTCCGACCTATAATCGGGTTGAATCTTTCTGCTGATAAGGCTTTGTTGAAGTGGAGGTTTGTATGCTTTATCTGTGGATGATTCCCGCCCTGATTGTGTTGGCTTTGCTTCTCGTGTGGATGTTTAAAGGCGGCACGAAATACTGATTGCTGGCCGTCTCCAGTGTCTTGCGTTTAGACATTCCAGTGCCCAAAAGTGTCCCGGCGGGTGGCGAAAGTGTCTCGACCTTAGCTGGAATCCGATCAGCCCCCAACCAAACCGGGCCTCAAGAACGAGGAGAACGTCCGTCTTCACATCGCTCCTCGAGAAACTTTTCATCGATCTTCAAGTTTTTGCCGCACAACGGCT
>CBHWET010000215.1:0-8480 GCA_966112985.1 uncultured bacterium
GCCGGGAGAATTCGCATCCAGACGTTGGCCGTCATGATTGTTCCCATCATCGCGCCAAGTTGCAGATAAGCCGCGCGTGCCGCGAAGTAGCGACACGAAACCCACGCAACGAGAACGACGAGAGCGAAGGAGGTCACAATTCCTACAGTTTCGTTTTTGCAGAATTTCCACAGCATGTCGTAAACGATCCAGCCGCCGAGCAGCATGCCGAAGCTCAAGCCAATTGCTGCGCCTTTGCTGATTGGAGAGTCCTCAAGGCTGATAAGATTCCCGCCGTGGTAGTACAAAAGTCCGAAGAGAAGAAAGCCAGTGATCCACGTGAAAGCCGCTTCCCATTTAAACCAGTGCAAGGTCTGAGGCATCAGCGTGGGACGCTTTTGTTTTTCAACGAGGTAAAAGCCGCCGCTGTGAACCATCCAGACGAACTTCTCTGCTTTCTCACCTTTCGAGGCTTTTTCTTCGAGTTCAACGAAGCGCCCGTCGAGCCACGTGAAGTAATAAGTGGCGCCGACCCACATGATGCCAGCAAAGACATGCGCCCAGCGCAATGCCAGCTGTAGCCAGTCGTTTAAATTTTGATCCATAGATTTGGTTTTCGGAATTCGACTGAAAATTTACCTCACCCTAACCCTCTCCTTCCCAGGAGAGGGAACAGCGCGTGTTCATGCTTCTGACGTTTCAGCACAGTGCCGGCAAAGTCCATCGCTTCGATTGCGAAAAATATAGACTCCAACTCTCCCTCTCCTGGGAAGGAGAGGGCCCGGGCGAGGTCTTCGTTTTTACAACGCCGCAAACGACGCATCCAAAACTTCCAACAGAAAATCTGCATCCGCTTGATTGATGCACATCGGTGGAGCGAATCGAATTGTCTGTCCCCATAATCCACCTTTGCCAATCAACAGTCCCATTTCGCGGGCGCTTTCCAAAACCTGCTGACATTCCGCTTTCGCCGGCTCTTTCGTCGTGCGGTCTTTCACCATTTCGATGCCGAGCATCAACCCTTTTCCACGAACGTCGCCGATCACTTTGTGTTTCTCTTTCAGTTTATTCAGGCCGGCGAGAATGTGAGTGCCGATCTTTAACGAATTCTCCTGCAGCTTTTCACGCTCGATCACTTCGAGGACAGCTTTGCCCATTGCGCTGACGACAGGATTGCCGCCGAACGTATTGAAATGCACTTTGCCCATTAACGATTGAGCAATTTTCGGCGTGGTAACGACGGCGGCCAGCGGCGCGCCGTTCCCGATTCCTTTCGCCATCGTGACGATGTCTGGAATAACACCCTGCGTTTCAAATCCCCAGAAGTGCGTGCCCGTGCGGCCGAAACCGGTCTGAACTTCGTCGGCAATGCAAACGCCACCAGCGGCGCGCACGTATTCGTAAGTCTGCTTGAGATAACCCTGTGGAAATTCAACGAAACCTCCCACGCCTTGAATCGATTCTGCGATGAACGCCGCGACTTTCCCGGGCGTCGCGTAATCGATCAGGTTCTTAACGTCATCCGCATATTTCTTTCCGGCGTTCGGATCATCGTAGCCAAAAGGTCCGCGGTATGGATATGGCGCAAGGGCATGATGAACGCCGAAGCTGTGCGGCACATTGTATTTCCAGGTGCTGTGCGCCGTGATTGACATGCCGGATGCGTTGCCGCCGTGGTAGGCATTTCGAAGGGCGATAACATCGTAATTGCCGGTCGCAGCACGTGCCATGAGCAATGCGAGATCGTTGGCTTCGGAACCTGAGTTCACGAAGTAGCACATCTTCAATTCGCCCGGTAATTTCGAGGCGAGCTTCTCCGCGAATTGCGCGACGTTCGGTTGAAGGTAAATCGTTGTCGAATGTTGCAGCGTTTCGTTCTGCTTGTTCGCTGCGGCGACGACATGCGGGTGACAATGTCCAACGCTGACCGTCACGATGCCGCCGAGGCCGTCGAGATAACGTTTGCCGGTCTCGTCCCACACATATTGCATCCGTCCTTCGACAAGCATGATCGGCTTTGCGTAATAGAGGAAAATGCCGGGATTCATGTACTGCTTGCGCAACGCGAGCACGTCTTCGGCAGACGGACCTTTGTAAGGCTGGGGCTTGTGATCAAACGGCGGCAATGTTGGCTTTTTCATAATGCTTCTTTTGGTTGATTCGATGTAAAGGGGCCTCGTTTTACGGCGCGGATTCTTTGACCGTAGCAGGACTGAGCTGTCGGCCAATCAGGTAAACCGCGAATGCGATACCGAAACCGACAAACCACGCATATCCATACAGCGTAACAAAAGCGGGATGCACAGCGGCGGCGTTGATGCGTTTCACCTGCACAAGGAAGCCCGGGAGGCTCGGAAGTGCTCCCAGCAAAAACGCAACAATCGCCGTGATGCTGAATCCGCTGGTGTAACTATACTCACCGTCGCTGTTGTAGAGCTGCGCAACGTTCAGCTGTCGTCGCCGATAAATAAAATAATCGGCAATAAGAATACCGCCGATCGGGCCGAGCAAGGCGCCGTATCCAATCAGCCAGTCGAAAATGTAACTCTCAGGATTGGCCAACAATTTCCACGGCATCATCAGGATACCAATGACACCGGTGATCAGGCCGCCCATGCGAAATGTGATTTTCTTCGGGTTGAGATTCGCAAAATCGTTCGCCGGACTGACGACGTTCGCAGCGATATTTGTCGCCAGCGTCGCGATGCAGAGCGCAATCATCGCCACAATCAGAACGGTGGGATTTTTGAATCGCGTCAACACATCCACGGGATCCCAAATAGTTTCTTTGTAAATGATCGTTGTGGCGGACGTCACGGCGACGCCAATGAACGAATAGAGCGCCATGGTGGTAGGTAAGCCGAGCGCCTGTCCAATGACCTGGTCGCGCTGCGTTTTGGCATAGCGCGAAAAATCAGGAATGTTCAACGAGAGCGTTGCCCAGAACCCTATCATTCCCGTGAGACCGGGCACAAAAAATTTCCAGAATTGACCGGCCTTCGGCTGTCCCGCATCGAATGCCGACGGCTGGGACAGGATGGGGCCAAACCCGCCTGCATTATCGTAAGCCCAGTAGAGCAGCAGTAATCCAAGCGCAATCAGTAACGGCGCCTTAATGGTCAACAGCCAGCGGATGCAATCGATGCCTTTGTAAATCACCGCCATGTTGATCGTCCAGAAAAACAGAAAGCAGATGAATTGCGTGGACGTAATGCCGAGAACGGGCAGGGGATCACCGCTGGCCATCGATGGATAAAAGACGGCGAGAATCTTGTGAATCGCAGCGCCGCCAATCCATGCCTGTATGCCAAACCAACCACAGGCGACGAACGCGCGCAGCAAGGCCGGAATATTCGCACCGATTGTTCCGAAGGAAGCTCGGCAATAAACTGGAAACGGAATGCCGTATGCCGTTCCGGCGTGTGCGTTGAGCACCATTGGGATCAATACAATCAGGTTTCCCAAAAAGATGGTGAGAATGGCCTGCCACCAATTCATGCCGCCGCCGATCAATGACGACGCCAGCATGTAAGTAGGAATACATGCCGACATGGAAATCCAGAGCGCGGCGAAGCTCCACATCGTCCACTTCCGGCGCTCTGTGGAAACCGGAGCCAGATCTTCGTTGAAAAGTTTTCCCTGCCGGATTTCAGCATGCGGATCGGAACTGACCGACGCGGCGGGGTTCATTGGCCGTTCACGTTAACGGAAAAAGCGTGGGATGTAAACGAATTGCCCGTCCACCAGACTCACAAACTCTGAATTGTTTTCATGCGAATTGCCGATGATTTGCATCTAGTGCCGTCTGCCTCGGTTGCGATGAAAATCACCATGGGCGAGATAGCATAACGTGTTTTAGAAGCTCAAAAAGAAATTTCCCTGTGGCAGCGACAGTTTCATGACTCAAAATTCCTCAATCCCTGGGGAAAAATGTTTTTTCAGCCTGAAAATGTTCTCTGCCACGTGGCGGAACGTTTTTTTAGAGTAAAAACGGACGTTTCCCTGTGGCAGCGTCCGTTTCGTGACTGAAAATGCTTTAATCCCGGTGGAAAAAAGTTTTTTCAGGCTGAAAATGTCTTCTGCCCTGTGGCAGAACGTTTTTTTAGAGTAAAAACCGACATTTCCCCGTGGCAGCGTCCGTTTTCAGGCTGAAAACGCCTCCATCCACAGGGAAAAATCTTTTTTTAGCCTGAAAAAACATTTTTCCCTAAGGAAGTAAGTTATTAATGGCTGGCAATCAGCTACTTAAAAAAATCGGGCGATTCCTCGTTGTTTTCGGCGGACTAGCGAAGGAGGAGGCTGATTGCGGCATCTTCAGCTGCCGAGCAGCGAAAGAAAGTAGCCCACGGCACAGCCGTGCGTATCGGCGGTCGGTCGATATAAAGCCGCAGAGCGGCGACAGAAAACCGCTGATGCGTCTGACGTTCTGCCGCTCCTACGGAGCTTAAGATGTGCTGTATGCTAGTCCACGGCTGGTGGCGTGGGCTACTTTCTCACGCCTCTCCGAGGCTATTCCATGAAAACAGCAAGGAGCTATGTGGCCGAAAATAGCTATTTACCATCGCTTCTTTTTCGTTCGCGTTCGTCCATTGAATCCCAAATTCGTTTCCCTTTCGGGAGGTCGCTGCTAGGTTTGGTCCATGTCCCGACCGAGTTCACAACAGTCGGCTGGAGTACGGTTTCGCGCGGCCGTCAGGGCGGAGAAACCGTTGCAAATTGTCGGGGCGATCAACGCTTACGCCGCGATGCTTGCCGAAAAGTCGGGGTTTAAAGCGCTTTATCTTTCCGGAGCTGGAGTTGCGAATGCCTCTTTTGGATTGCCAGACCTCGGCGTTACTTCTCTCAATGATGTCCTGGAAGATGTGCGGCGCATCACGGCCGCTTCGAATCTTCCGCTTCTTGTCGATTGCGACACCGGTTGGGGCAGCGCGTTTGGTATTGCGCGAACCGTTCGCGAGATGAACAAAGCGGGCGCTGCCGCAATTCACCTGGAAGACCAGGTGGCGGCGAAACGTTGCGGTCATCGTCCCGGCAAGGAACTCGTCAGCTGCGACGAAATGTGTGACCGCGTGAAGGCTGCCGTTGACGCGCGGACGGAGAACGATTTCGTCATCATGGCCAGGACCGATGCCGCGGCGACGGAAGGACTTTCGGCCGCCATTGATCGAGCCAACGCTTATTGGGCGGCTGGTGCCGATATGATTTTTGCGGAAGCCCTGACGGACCTTTCGCAGTACAAAATCTTCTGCAAAGAAGTGCGAGTGCCGATCCTGGCCAACATTACCGAGTTCGGCAAAACCCCTCTGTTCACGACCGAAGAATTGCGTTCAGCTGGTGTGGCGATGGTGCTTTATCCGTTATCTGCCTTTCGCGCGATGAACGCGGCGGCGCTTGAGGTTTACGGCGCCATTCGCAAGGAGGGCACGCAAAAGTCGGTGGTCGGCAAAATGCAAACGCGCGAGGAACTTTATCAATTTCTGGATTATCATTCCTACGAGGAGAAGCTCGATAAGTTGTTCGCAAAGAAAAAGAAACCGTGACAGGCGTTTGTCGCGGTGTTTGCGGCGCGGCGGTTGCTTCCGTAAGAGGTGGCATTATGAGTGGTGAAAAAAAGATCAGCGGACTGGCCGGAGTTGTGGCGGGAGAAACCGCTATTTCAACCGTCGGAAAAGAAGGGGTCGGACTGACGTATCGTGGCTACACCATCGAAGACCTCGCCGCGAATGCTACTTTTGAAGAGGTCGCCTATCTGTTGATCAATGGCGCATTGCCCAGCCGCGATGAACTGGCCGATTATCGCGCGTCGCTGAAAGACCAACGCGGTTTGCCCGTCGAATTGCGAGCCATTTTGGAGCAAATGCCGCGCGATGCTCATCCCATGGATGTCCTCCGCACGGGTTGTTCCGCACTGGGAACGATTGAACAGGAAAGCATTCTGCGTGGTGAAGTGCAGATTGCCAACCGGTTGCTCGCAAGTTTCCCATCGATGTTGCTTTACTGGTATCAATTCCACAAAACCGGCAAACGCATTGAAACGCAGACGGACGCGCCAAACATCGCATCACATTTTCTCGAACTGCTCCTCGGCAAGGCGCCATCACAACTGCATGCGTATGCGCTCGATGGCGGATTGATTCTTTACGCCGAACACGAATTCAATGCGTCGACATTTACGTGCCGAACTGTGGCTTCAACGCTCGCTGATTTCTATTCGTGCGTCACCGCAGGCATCGGTGCGTTGCGCGGACCACTCCACGGTGGTGCCAACGAAGCGGCGATGGAATTGATTGAAACTTTCAAAAATCCGGACGCCGCGGAAGCTGGCGTGATGGAGCGATTGCGGGAGAAGCAAATTGTCATGGGCTTCGGTCACCGCGTTTACAAACATGCCGATCCGCGTTCGGATATCATGAAACAGTGGTCGCGCAAATTGTCCGAGGCTGCGCGGGACAAAAAGCTCTACGCTATTTCGGAACGGATCGAAGCAGTGATGCGTCGCGAGAAGGGAATGTTCCCCAACCTGGATTTTTACAGTGCGACGGCGTTTCACTTTCTCGGAATCCCGACCAATCTGTTCACGCCTTTGTTCGTTATCGCGAGAATCAGCGGTTGGTCTGCGCACATCTTTGAGCAACGAGCACATAATCGTTTGATTCGACCGACCGCCGATTACGTGGGACCTCAGCCGATGCCATTCGTGCCGATTGAAAAGCGCTGATGGTCTCCGGTTCTCTTTTCTATGAGTTCTTACATTTCGAACGTCCGTCCTGCGCCTGATGCGTTGCTGACACAAATTGCTGATTACGTTTGTGCGGAACCAAAGTTCTCCGACGAAGCTTATGAAACGGCGCGTTACTGTTTATTGGATACGCTTGGTTGCGGAATTCTGGCCCTGAATTACCCCGCATGCACGAAACTGCTCGGACCTGTTGTGCCGGGCACAATTGTTCCAAATGGGGCGCGAGTGCCGGGAACCAATTACGAACTCGATCCCGTCACCGCTGCTTTCAACATCGGGACCCTCGTTCGTTGGCTGGATTTCAATGATACATGGCTCGCTGCGGAATGGGGGCATCCTTCGGACAATCTTGGTGCGATTCTCGCGGTCGCCGATTTCGTCAGCCGAACGGGGCGACAGACTTTCACCATTCGCGATGTGCTCACCGCGATGATCCAGGCGCACGAGATCCAAGGAGTGCTCGCGCTGGAGAACAGCTTTAATCGCGAAGGCCTTGACCATGTTCTATTGGTTCGAATTGCTTCGACCGCCGTTGCGACGAAACTTCTCGGCGGAACGCACGAGCAAATCATCAATGCTGTTTCGAATGCGTGGGCGGATGGGGGAGCGTTGCGAGTTTATCGACATGCGCCGAATACAGGCTCGCGAAAGTCGTGGGCCGCTGGTGATGCAACGGCGCGCGCCGTTCAACATGCGTTGATGGCGATGAAAGGGGAGATGGGTTATCCCTCTGTCTTCAGTGCAAAGACGTGGGGATTTAGTGATGTTCTCTTTGGTTCGCAGCCGATCAAGCTCGCGCGTCCATTCGGGTGTTACGTGATGGAACACGTTCTCTTTAAAATTTCTTTCCCGGCAGAGTTTCACGCGCAGACGGCGGTGGAAGCGGCTATCAAACTTCATCCGCTGATCAAAGCGCGCCTGAATGACGTGGAACGAGTGGAGTTGACGACGCACGAATCGGCGATTCGCATCATCGACAAGAAGGGTCCGCTCAACAATCCCGCAGACCGCGATCATTGTTTGCAATACATGGTGGCTATCGGCCTGATCTTCGGTGAGCTCACCGCAGATCATTACGAAGACAAGCTCGCGCACGATCCGCGTATTGATGCGTTGCGCGATAAAATGACTGTTATCGAAGACAAACGTTACAGTCGCGAATATTTGGAAGCGGACAAACGGGCCATTGCGAACGCGGTGCAAATCTTTTTCAAAGGTGGCGAAGCTACCGACAAAATTGAAGTGGAGTATCCCGTCGGCCATCGCCGTCGACGCAAGGAAGGTATTCCGTTGCTGGTTAAAAAGGCTGAAGAAAATTTTGCGACGCTCTTTGCTAAAGAACGGGCTCACCGTCTGGTTCAGAGCTGCATGGACAACGGAAACGACCGACTCGCGGTACCGGATTTTATGCAGCGTCTGGTCCGCTAGAATCAATTTGCCCAAGGTACTTTTTCACCGTGCGCCTGTCCAACGAGGTTCGCCGGGCGACTTCCTCGAATGTGCGGTGTCTCTCATGCAACAACGTGCAATACGCGGTGAGGAGGGCGTCGGCATTCAGTGAACCGGCTTCAATTCCGGCAATCAGTTGACTAAAGCGATCGCGCCCGACACCGGAATGATCCCCTTCATAACGTTGGGTCAGCAAAATCCTTCGAACCGCCTGCTCCAGTTCGCGAACATTTCCCGGCCATGCGTAATGGGGACCGACGCCTTCGATGATCTTTTCGCGAATCATCGCGACGAGTTCAGGTGCCTGTTCACC
>CBHWET010000216.1:0-8467 GCA_966112985.1 uncultured bacterium
TACAACCATCACGTCGACATGGGCGCGTGGAAGGGACGTTTGTATGTCGGCTGGGACGCTTGCGAAAAAGACGAGGACGTCGGCATTTCGCGCGAACTCTACTCAACGTCCACCGATGGGGAACATTGGACGGCGCCGCAGCTCTTGTTTCCACAAGGACTGTCCACCGCAATGCGCATGTATTTCTTTCACGCACCGAACGGACGCATGTTGGCCGTGGCCGGATTACGGACATCGACGAACAGCGTTTCGGAAGCGACGAAGAATTGTCTCATCGTCCGCGAGATTCACGCCGACCATTCGCTCGGCGATGTCTTCATTCTCAAAGATTTGACTACAACAAACTCCGCCCTGCCCGCCTCGTACACAGCATCGACAGACAAAGGGTTCGTCGAGGCATGCAACCAATTGCTGAAGAACAAACCATTTCTCGAACAGCAGGATTACGGGCGACTCCTCGGCGAGCGAAAGATGAAATGGCACGACGTAAATAACTGGGCGGCCGATGAACCGTCGCGTGCGGAGTTCAATCGGTTCGGCAAGGCGATGTGTTTTTATCATCGCGCAGATGGCGCACTGGTTGCCTTGATGAAATGGGGATGGGTAATGATTTCACACGACGAAGGACAAACATGGAACCAGCCAACTCGGCCCTCGTCGCTTGTCGTCGGCATGGCAAAGGTCTGGGGCCAGCGCACGCGCAATGGAAAATACGTCCTGTTTTATAATCCCCATCTCTTGAATCGGTTTCCACTCGTGATGGTGAATGGCAGCGACGGCGTCACATTCGGCAACATGCGCGTCGTGAACGGCGAGCATCCGGCGTTGCGCTTTCCGGGGCTTTATAAAGCCGAGGGACCTCAGTATGTCCGTGGCATTAGCGAATGGTCGAGCGATGGTTCATGGAAAGATGACGGGATTTGGATCACTTACAGTATGAACAAGGAAGATATCTGGGTCAGCCGCTTGCCGCTTTCTGCCCTGGCTCAGGAATAAAAATCAGGACGAGTGAGCTTTCCCACAGCTCCACAAATCGGAATGCAGCAGGCCGCATTCAAACGTCTTTCGTTGTTTCAGGGAAAAATTGTGTTTTATCAACTCGCCGTCAGGCACAACCAACCTCGCCGCGGGAATTCTGGTCACGACACGAAAGAATAAATACATCACAGACAGGATCGCTGCGGCACGCCATTTTGCGCAGCCGGATGGCGGCTCACAAAAGTCTGCCAATAACCAATTCGCGTGCGGTCGCGTTGATCGCGCGAGCGTTTCGACCACTCGGGACAGCTGTTCCGAAGTGAAACAGTCGAGGAAGAAACAGGTTACAATGAGGTCGAACTTCTCTTTCGGCGGCTGCCATTCAAGAAGGTTGGCGTGAATCCATTGCACGTTGGCGGTGTTAAGGCCTGCTTTCTCCAATCGCGCGCGGGCCTGTACCAGCATCGCTTCGCTCGCATCGATACAGGTTATTGTCGCCGCCGGATATTTGCGCAAAACTTCGATGAGGAACCGGCCGTTGCCTTCGCCGACGAGAAGCACCTGTTGTGGTGCGGGAATAGCATCTAAATAGAAAGTGCGACAGTGTTGTAGTTTGCGGCCCGCGAGAATCCACTCCATCCAACGGTAATGCGGGGCAAGACAATCGAAGCTCATCGCTGCAATCTCGCGAGGAGAGGCTCACGACGCCACCAAGCGAAGGCAAACAATGCTCCAGTTGAATAAGCAACAACATCCCAGACATCGCCCGTGGTGTGTTTCACGATGTACGGTCCAATCACCTCGAACAGGATCGACCAACCAATCAGGTGCGCCAAAATTTCGCCCGCTGTAGGAGCTTCGTCGTGAATGCGCAATCCCAACTTTCGATGGATGAACAGTAATAGAGGGAGTGCACAAGGGATTAACAACAAGTCATTAAACCAGCTGTGAAAAAACCGCAGATGGAGGTGTGGCCGGACCACACATCGATTCGCGGTATAAAGACCGCAGCACGTGATGCAGAGCGAATCGCGCCAGTAAGCGAACCGCTTCATAACAGTGCGAGGATCATAAGACCGAAACCGAGTCCAACCGCTGCTTTCATTAGGATGATAGACATAAAATCCAGAGTTTATGCCACTGGATTGGACTTCGCGCAACCACCCTCTGCCGTCGGACACCTGAAATCGATATCACAGACTATCTTTGCCTATTGCTAATCGCATGTGTCTTCGCTACTGCTCTGTGAAATGTCTCAGTCCGTTTGCTGTTCGTGATCCATTCAAATTCCAACCGATGAATTCCCATTCGTTTCGTCTCGTTAGCATCGTCTTTGTGTTGTTGTTCAGCCCAGTCGCAAACGCCGCTGTTTCGGCGGGCAAAGTGCAGGTTCAATCGAAGGATATCGTGAACGGCAACGTGATCGATTTGACCGGCGAGTGGCTTTACAAGCCCGGTTATGCCATCGACAAAAGCGAAGCGCCAGAATCCGCCGCGACCAATCGTGGGTATGTCCGTGTGAAGGTTCCACAATTTTTGAATCGCATCCACTGGTGGCTCGACGATTCCGAGGATTTCAACAGGGCGGAGACGAAAAGGCTTTCGAAGCTCGGATTCGACACCGATCGAGCCGAAGATGGTTGGTATCGGCTGTCGGTTAATCTTCCCAAATTACCGGCAGGCAAGCGCGTTTTCCTGGAATTCGATGGTATTGCTATGAAGTCCGAAGTGTTCTGCAATGGCCAGCGTCTCGGTGCACACGACGGCATGTTCAGCCGCTTCGAATTTGATTTAACGCCACATGTTCGCGAAGGTGACAACATCATCGCCGTTTTTGTGTCGATGGAGAAAATTCCAGCGTCAAGTTTGTCCCAGGGCACCGCTGTCACCGTCAATCTCACTGCATCAAAGGTGATGACAATGAGCAAAGGCATGTTTGGCCCACTGTCCCCTGGTTATGACAATCGTGCCTACGATCTGCATGGAATTTGGCAACCGGTGCGGCTGTCGATACGCGGGACCGCAAGACTCTATGACGTCTGGTTCATCCCATCCACGAACTCAGCACAATTGAAGATCGAAGCGAGTACGATCGGGAGTAAGCAAGCCGCTGTTGTGCACGCCCGCTGGACGGATAAACAAACAGGAAAAGTGTTTGTCACTGCGGAACCATTCAACGTCATGCTCTCCTCCGCCACAAGCGTTCACACGATTGACCTGAAGAATCTTCAGCCGAAACTCTGGACGCCCGCTAACCCACACCTCTATCGGTTAGACGTAACGCTATCTTCATCTGACGGTGAACCTTTGGATTCATGGACGCGTGACGTTGGCTTCCGCACCTTTGAAGTTCGAGGGAACAAATTTTTTCTAAATGGTCATCCATGGTGGCTGCGTGGCGCCAATCATTTGCCCTACGGAAAAAATCCCTGGGACCCGCAGCTAGCGCAGAAGTTGATTCGCGAACTTCATCAGGCAAACATCAATATTACCCGCACACATGCAACGCCCTGGAATGAAGCGTGGCTTAATTCAGCCGATGAAATTGGTCTCGGCGTGAGCGTGGAAGGCATTCGTCCATGGGCTTTGGCCGGAAAGATTGGCGCCACACCGGACAAGATGTTTCGGCACTGGCTGATGGAGAATGAAGATGTCATTCGGCGTTGCCGGAACCATCCGAGTGTTCTGATCTATACCGTCGGCAACGAAATGATGTTGCGAGACAGCAGGAATCCCGACAAATGGCAGCAGCTGTCAGACGTAGTAAGGGCAACGCGTAAAACCGATCCAACGCGCCCGGTCATTTGCTCCTCTGAGTATCAACGCGAGACCGACGTTTATGAAGATGTTTTAAAGCCACATGAATTTGATGACGGAGATATCGACGACGTACATCGGTACTTCGGCTGGTACAAGGAATCGCCGTTTGTTCTCGAAGACTTTTTTAGTGGTGAGTTCGATAACAATTGGAACCGGCCTTTCATCGGACAGGAAATTTCCAGCGGTTATCCGGATCTGGACAGCGGACTACCTGTTCTACGTTATACCCGCGACCTTGCGACACCGCAGGCCTGGGTTGGTCATTATGCGTATCCCAAACAAAAGCCTGATATTTTTCTCAAGCATCACAGCATCGTAACCAAGCGTCTGGCCGAACAACTGCGATTCCAACGGGGAGATAAAACGGCGGGATTCATGTTATTCGCAGCGGAATGTTGGTTCCGTCACAGCTTCGATGCGCGCACTATCGCTCCTTACCCGGCCGTCGCCGCGATGAAAGAGGCATTTGCACCCATTGGACTTGCCATTGAAACACGCCGGCGCAGATTTTTCCCGGGCGAGCAGGTTGAAACGGCTGTTTTCGTCACTAATGATGATAACGAATATCGTGATGTCGCCAATGCGGTGCTGACCGTGGAATTCCTCAATGCGAACAATCGAACGGTCTTTAACGCAGCGCGGGTAACCGACGTCGATGTTAAATATTACGAGACTAAGCGAATCCCGATTCAGATTACTATTCCCAAGATTCAAACGAACCGGGGCTCATTGAAACTGTTGGTCCGACTCCTGAATGGTAACCATGAAATCAGCCGAACGACGGAGGAGATAGAAGTTTTGGGAGCGTCAAAGGCGAAAGTTAACGCCCGGTTGAAAAAAGATGCCGCGCCCGAATTACAGAGGTTTATTAGAGCGCATCTTGATCAATTTGCGCAGGGCAAGCCGGTGATTGTAGTTGGCGCAAATGAAAACGCCAAAACACTGGCGATTGGCGGCGCGGTGCGAGGTGAGATTGAAAATGGCGCGACAGTGATTTGGTTATCTCCGGGAAACAAAGCAGCGGATCTATTCCCTATGGACATCGTCGATTCGAAAGATACTCACGGCGAATTTGCCGATTGGTGGCCCGCTCGCGGAACAGAGTTGACCGAAAACCTTCAACCAATGGACATCAAATGGTGGGCTCGAAAGAATGATAACAGGGTCTTTGTCGCGAGTTCGTCGCACCGACTCACACCGGGGAGCAAAGCACGATGTTTGATCAGCTTCATTCCGTCGCACAGCTACATTTCCGCGGACAAAGTGCCCGAGCAATTCCGGACCGTCCTGTTTGAAATTCGAATTGGAAAAGGCCGACTGTGGATTTGTGATCTTGATCTCGAATCTGCCGTCAATGTTGATCCGGCAGCGCAGCTATTTGTGTCGAATCTATTTCGGGCCGCAGCCGATCCAAAATCGACATCGAAACTCGCGAAAACGCCCACTCACGAGGAAATGCTCAAGCCCAGTCGTTAAAGATTGACGGTGACTTATTTCGCCACCTGCAACTGATGCGCCACCTTTTCGGCCTGACGCATGACGCGAAGTAAATTCTTTCCCGCAATTTTCTTCACTTCCTCTTTGCTGTAGCCGCGGCGCAACAACTCAGCCAGCAGATTTGGATACGTCGATACATCCTCGAGCCCGACAGGCGGATGGCTGAAGCCTTCGTAGTCGGCTCCAATCCCAATGTAATCAGCTCCAATCGTCTTTCGGATATGATCAATGTGATCTGCGACGTCGGACAACGTGACGGGCCGTGCTGGCGGATTTTGTTTTTTCCATTCGTCGATACCGGCGTCTACTTTAGCCGGATCGTTAGGATAAAGTTTTTTCAATCGTTCTTCTTCTACATCCATGAGGTCCCAATGTTTGCGAATAGATTCGGTGAGGTAACCGGGAACGTAATTCACCATGACGATGCCTTTGTTCTCCGCAACCAGTTTGAGAATATCATCGGGAACATTGCGCGGATGATTGCAGACCGCGCGTGCACACGAATGTGAAAATATTACGGGAGCTTTCGTGATACGCAGAGCGTGACGCGCTGTGTCATCCGATACGTGAGACAGGTCCACCAGCATGCCGATACGATTCATTTCGCGAACGACGTCTTCGCCGAAAGGTGTAAGACCGTTGTGCTGAGGTTTGTCAGTTGAAGCGTCGGCCCAATCATTATTCTTCGTATGTGTTAAGGTCATGTAACGTGCGCCCAGGGCATACGTCATACGCAAGGCAGCCAGCGAGTTACCAATGGAATGGCCTCCTTCCATTCCGATCAATGAAGCGATCCTTCCTTTCCGATGAATCCGTTCGATGTCGTCAGCCGTGAGCGCTAGTTCGAGATCTTTCGGATAACCTTTGATCAGCCGGTGCGCGATATCGATCTGTTCCAGCACCGCCTTGACACCCTCACCGTTTGTAAAGCTCGACGGAATATAAACGGACCAAAACTGTCCCCCTACTCCACCGGCACGAAGCCGGGGAATATCTGTGACAAGCTTCGGCTTTGCGTTGCTCATGTCGGCAGCAAAATTGATTTGATCGATGTTGTTGCTGTACTTTCGGAACTCCCAGGGCACATCATTGTGACCATCAATCAAAGGCACGTCGCGAAGCAATTTCTTCGCTTCTACGACAAGTGCCGCGTTCTTTGTCGGCTCCGCTGCCTTCATTCCCGTTGAGGCGCCGAACAACGCAATCATCGCCATGCCGTTAAACAGCAATGCTGTTGAGAATTTCATGTAGATTAGATTTGCCGCCGAAGGTGCGGGGTTCACTCTGCTTTTTCAAGCCAATCCGCAATTTGGTTAGAAGCGAAATGTAACCTGACCGTAGACACCACGCTGAATCTCCGTTCGCTGACTGCCAATGAACGTCGGGTAAAATTCCGGATGCGCCGGGGCAATTAGATTCTGGCCGACGACTGCGAACTCCCAGTTCGGAGTGGGATTCCATCCAAGCCGCAAATCGAGAGACCAGTAGCTTGGCACTCCCGTACCAGAAACGACAATTGAATCTATAAAACGTAATGTCTGATCGAATTGCACGTGCGCAACTATATCCATTGAAGATCGCAGGAAAATCTGGTTTTGAGGACTCATCCGTTCTGCGGCTTCAGACATGTTATCCGTGCTCCCCGCTTCCTTGTGCAATTGCATCTGCAAAAACGTGTAGCCGGCGGTCACACGCCACCAGTCCATCGCCTGAAGCGTCGATGAAGCTTCAAAACCATACGTTTCACCAAAAAGGCGATTGCCGACCACTCTTTGCAGGGTCGTTCCTGACAGCTCAAAACTCCGCAGATCGTCGTAATCGTTGTAGAACGCGGCGATATCAAAATTTATTTTAGTATGTGGTTGAACTCGATAGCCAAGCTCGTAAGCGATCAACTTTTCTGAATCAAAATTGCGATTGCCACGAATGGTGGCAAACCCGGGAGGAGCACCGGCCGGGTTTAAAGCGACGTCGTCCTCCGCTCGCGAGGGAGTCCGAACGGCTCGAGAGATGGAACTCCAAATCGTGTGGCGTTCGGCCGGGACCCAGAGTAAACGGACACTCGGTTGAACTTCGATACCAGTAAAATCATTGTGCTCCACTTTTGTACCCGCGGTGAAAAACCATTTCTCAGGCTGTAGTTCAATTTCGTCCTGAATGAACGCACTAAAAAGGTTTAATGTCCTGGAGTCGGGATTAAACACCAGATTGACACTGTTTTTAATCGCGTCGTGCGTCACACGATACCCAGCGCCCCATCGGATCGTATTCCGCTCGCCCGTTTTGAAATGGTGCTGCAAGTCAATATCGCCAGTGTCGCGATCTTCTCCAAAGATGCCGGCGTTGCGAACCGTTCGATCGTAATAGGTTTGCAGGACAAGTTGCGAGCTGTCGGAGAAGTCATGTGACCAACGCCCGAGCAAGTTGCCGCCGCTATCGCGAATTCTATCCCGGAAAGTCGTGGCGAAAGGAGGCGCCGTCGTTGGAATCGTATAGCTTTGATTAAGCCTGCCAGAATATATGTCGCCCTGAAATGTCAGCAGATTTTGTTCAGCCGGATTCCAGTCGACGCGAAAACCACCCCGATACATATCCCAGCTGTCATTCGCTGTTCCGCCGAATGGGACGGTTTGTTCATCGCGGTTTATATATTTTGCATAAACACGCAGAGAGGCATCGTCGTTGATTTTGGCTCCATAACGAACGGTTCCAAAACCGCGCTCTTCCGTGCCAGCTCCTGCCGAGATATATAAACCCTGCGTTTGTTTCGCCGTTTTCGTGATGATATTGATCACACCATTGACCGCGTTGGCGCCCCACTGGGTTGCACCTGGTCCCCGAACGACTTCAATCCGATCGATGTCCTGCAAACCGGTATCCTGAACATCCCAGAACACGCCAGAAAACAGAGGCGTATAAATGGTGCGACCGTCAATCATCACCAGAAGCTTGTTTGCAAAGACATCATTGAATCCGCGGGAACTGATCGCCCATGTATGCGAATCCACTCGCGCGACCTCTAATCCCGGAACCATCCGCAATGCATCCGAAATCGTGGTCGCGCCGGAAGCCCGTATATCCTCGCCCGTGATGACAGACACCGCTGCAGGAGACTGCAGCAGGCGCTCCGGGGAACGGGTGACCGCCGTGACCTGAATCTGCATCAGGTCCT
>CBHWET010000217.1:0-8448 GCA_966112985.1 uncultured bacterium
CGACGGCTTTGCGGATAAGGAAAGGGAGTTCGGGTACAAAGAAACGAACGAGTAATGGACGCTATTGGGTAAGACACGCTTCCTCAAAGGAAGAGTGACAGTTTAGTGTTTGGACCTGTTTTGGCAGGCGTTGCAAAGAGGCTTTTTCGATTTGGAACAAGATGCGCGGGTAAACGAACATCGTTATTCGATTTTGGCCGCCCTTGTTGAAGCCGCAAAACACCCTTTTCTATTTGGACGGGATTTCCAAAGTAACGGAGGAGCCATTTTCGATTTTGGAGCAAAATTCCAAAGTGACGGAGCAAGCGGGAAGCGAAAATCAGCAGAATTTACGCAAATCTGATCATTTTTAGTTATGTTATTTCTCCTCCTCTAAGCGCTGAGAAACCGTAACCCCATGATACAAAGCACGCCGGATTGATTTGACTGCCGTGGCAGAAGTCTGAACATTGGGTCAACTTGGAATTATGGCCGGCGAATCTGTTTCGAAGATCAAACGCATTCAGGAACACGCGCAGGCGATTCTGCAGGAGGAGCATGTTGTCCAATCCCCAAAATCGCCCCGTATCCAGCAATTCCTGCATTTCTGGGTATTCCTTGCCAAGAACTTCAACAGCAATCGTTGCCCGGTTCGAGCCTCCGCGCTCGCTTACACAACCATTCTCGCTCTGGTGCCCGTTCTCGCTGTTGTCATCAGCATTTCAACGAGCCTGTTGAAATCAAAAGAAGGCGAGAAACGGATCGAGGCCGCTATTGAAACGTTAGTAACAAAAATGGCGCCGCAACTCGGTCTCGTTACAAATGTCGAAGGCGGCCAGAACCAACGCAAGCAACTCGTCGACAACATCAAGGGTTTTATCGACAGCATCAACAGCGGCACTTTGAGCACGATGGCATCGCTGGCGTTGTTGTTCATCGCGATTTCGCTCTTGGTAAATATCGAAAACACAATGAACGACATTTGGGGCGTCACTCGCGGACGTACGTGGGGGGCGCGCGTTGTGCAATATACGGCCACGATCGTTTTTGGATCCATTGCCATTTTCGGTGCGCTTGCGTTGAATGCCGGCCCCTATCTGCCGGCGACGAAACGGCTTCTCGCTTACCTGCCTTTTATTGGTCACTTCATCTATGATGTGCTCCCGGTGTTGCTGCTGATTGCCGGTTGCGCACTCTTCTATCGATTGATGCCGAATACGCAGGTGCAATGGTCTGCCGCATTTGTTGGTGGTGCTCTCGGTGGACTGCTTTGGCACTTGATGAACGTGTTCAACGTTGTATTCGCGAAACAAGTCGCCAGCAACATGAGCATCTATAAAAGCTTCGCGGTCGTCCCCATCCTGCTAGTGGGCATTTATTTTTCGTGGCTCATTCTGTTGCTGGGCGCGCAAACCGCCTACGCGTTCCAGAATCGCCGTGTTTATCTGCAGGAAAAGGAAGCCGAAAGCATTAACCAGCGTGGCAAAGAGTTCATTGCACTGCGGATGATGACCTTTCTCGCGCAGCAATTTTACAAAGGCGTTTGTCCGCCCACGACCCCAGAAATAGCGGAGGCGTTGGGTGTCTCGAGCAAACTGGTGACGAAAGTAATTCAGCCACTTCTCGAAACACGCCTGGTAATTGAAGCGATCACATCACGGGAAAAGGATGCCGTCGCGTATGCACCTGGGCGGCCGCTGGACAAAATTTCATATCAAAATATTCTCGACGCGATGCGCGCCGGAATTGGCCGTGAATTGCCCACAAAGAACGAACCAGCGTGTGATCTGGTGCGGGCAGAATTTAATAAAATTCGTGACGCGGAACGTTGTGCTGCAGACGAAGTGACACTGGACGCGCTTGTGAAAGCAACGCAGGGCAGCCCGTTCGAAACCTCCACGTCAGCCGCTTGATTTCTTGACTCCGATCCCGACCGACAACAACTTCTCGAACTTATGATTATTGGCGTTCCGAAAGAAATAAAACACCAGGAGCATCGAGTTGCTCTTTTGCCGTCAGCCGCTTACCAGTTGATCAAACGCGGCCACCAGGTAGTCGTTGAGCGCAACGCTGGGGTGGGTGCCGGTTACCCCGATTCTGATTACGAGCAGGCGGGTGCGCAGATGGTGACCGACCATAAGGCAGTTTTCGATAAGGCCGATCTGATTGTAAAAGTTAAGGAACCGCAGGAATCTGAATTACCGCTGCTTCGTAAAGGGCAGATTCTATTTACCTATCTTCACCTTGCCGCCAGTAAAGAACTGACCGAAGGAATGTTGAAATCGGGCGTCACAGGTATCGCTTACGAAACCATCGAGGTGAATCGAAGGCTGCCGTTGCTCGAACCGATGAGCGAGATCGCCGGACGTATGTCCGTTCTGGTAGGTGGATATTTTCTGGCGAAACACAACAAAGGCGCCGGCGTGCTTCTCGGCGGCGTTCCGGGTGTTTTGCCCGGACGTGTCGTCGTCATTGGTGGCGGCGCTTCCGGAATTAACGCAGCGCGCATGGCGACAGGCCTCGGAGCGGACGTGACGATTCTTGAGGTCGATCTGGAACGCATGCGCTTCCTCGATATCACGCTTCACACGGCGCACACGTTGTTCTCGAGCGAAGCTCATTTGAATGATCTGTTGCCTACCGTCGATTTACTTATCGGCGCGGTCCTGGTCCCTGGAGCAAAGGCGCCAAAATTAATTCGACGCGACATGCTTCGCCGCATGCGGCCCGGGAGCGTCCTCGTCGATATTGCGATCGACCAGGGTGGTTGTGCTGAAACATCACGCCCAACGACACACGACAATCCAACCTACATCGAAGAAGGCGTCGTTCACTATTGCGTCGCAAACATGCCCGGCGCGTATGCCCGCACTGCGACACAAGCGTTGACCAACGTAACCTATCGCTACATTGAAATGCTGGCTGACCTTGGTTTGAAAGAAGCCTGTCAAAAACAACCGGCGCTCGTCGGCGGCATCAATGTGATGAACGGAAAGCTCACCTACAAAACCGTGGCTGAAGCTCACGGGATGCCGTACGAAGCACCTGCGTTGTAAGCCTCGCAATCAAAATCAAACGGCTAAGAGGGCAGCGTCGTGCAAAAGTGCCCGGAGCTTATCGATGTACCTGCGCGTGACCACTTGATTAGTATGCAGGGTGTCAAATTGTCCGCTGCAAATGCTACTAGCAGCGATCCGAAACGCCAGGTACGCCGCTACGTATAAGTGAAGCTCTTCACATGTAACGGAAACGTCTCGGTTACGAACGATGGAAAGAACGCGGTCTGCCTGGCCGTCGTTCAAATCCCACTCGACTAAAATACCTGCGAGATCCCAGAGAACGGATTGAGTGCCAACGATGGTGTGATCGCAATCGTGGCCGACTCCATCCGTTTTGACGATCGCCCCAATCGTCGTACGAATCCATTCATGCGGTGCCATCCGTCCGTCTCCATATCGGCGCAACTCCTTCGAACTTGTTACACGGGCAACAAAAAACCTGGCTCGCTCTACCCAATCTCCACCGAGCGCTTTTTCTGTGTTTGCATATAGAATTTGCTGCAAACGTTCGAACGCGGAGTCGGCTTCGCGACGGTTCATCGGCTGGCCTGACGCATTGACGGCATAGTTGCTGATTGTTTGCAGAACGCCCGCATCATTTGCATCCACTGCTTGCAGCCGCGTCCCTTCAATCCAGGGCGAAGCGATAAATCCATTACACATTGCGACCGGCGCCACCAGGCAACTTACCTCCGAACGTCGACGCCATTGCCGAAACAGCGATCTCGTTAAGTCCATTTCGCCATCCGATCCGCAACCGAGGCCCGCAAATCTCCACAGGATTTTCTGACCGTCGTTTGTGCTACAAAGAAACTTCATTCGTTCAAAGGGAGGGCAAACTGCAGGCCACAAGGAGGCGTCGCGATAGACAAATTCGCGCCATTTACCTGCACTGATGTCAGCAATCGAAATGTTGTTCCCTGGAAACAGTCGTGTGGTTTCTCGCACCAATAAGTCCGTTAACGGTTGTCCGTGCCATCGCACATCAGCGAGCGATACAAAATATCGAGGAATGACTCGCCACCAATAAGCAATGTCTTCTGACGAGGCTCTGCCTGGCTCGTTGTTGTGTCCGGGCAAAAAGCTGATCTGTTCGCGGTCCATGCCATGACGACAAAGCGCCGCAGCAACAGCCGCCATCGATGAGCCTGAAGCTCCCGGTCCTTCATCCACGACAACCGCAAAATCCGCACTTTCGAGCAAACTTTGATCGATAACAGCTTCCCGGCGAAACGGATCTCCATGTGGACGGACCGTGACGCGCTGCGTCGCCCAACCATGCTGTCTCAGAACGGTGGCAACGACCGCCGACAGAGTGGTCCCAATACTACGAATCCCAACAACCAACACTCTTCCTTTTCGCCCCCGATGAACCTCAATCCATCTCTGGGCAGCCAACACATATTGCTCTGGCATCAAACCATAAAACGCAAAGCCTTCAGGAATCTTAATTCTGATCGGGACATCGGATAGCGAGGCCAACCCTTGATTTATGGCATTTGCTGATTCGGAACGTTGCGGATTGTCTAAGCCATCGACAAAGACAGCGGCAGCGTTGTCCGTTGCCCGCATTACGAGCCCAATCTGTTCAAGGGACCCATCCGAATCAGCAACACCCTGCTCGAGTTGCCCCAGAGCAATCAACAGTGTCCGAAACTGCTCAATGCCCTGTTGTGATTGCCTGGCCGCGTCGACCTCGGAAAAAGAATCAAAACTCTGCCGGAGCCGTTCCACATAATCTCCAGTGGTGGTTTCGAAAGACGGGTCTCCGTACACGAGCATGTCATAAATTATGCAGGGTGAAACGCCGCGCAATCGGTGGGACACATGTTCGTCGCACTGCTCACAGTGCCCCCTCGGCATTCACCCGACGTGACAAAACGGGAACGTGTTACTTGTAAACTCCGTTATCGCTCCTACGCTTTTTACGGAGGTGCTCTCTTGCAGAACCAAATTTCGAATGCTCCCAAAAGCCAGTGGAAACGCGCGCTTCAATTTGCTTTCCCATATCGGAAAGCCGTCCTCGCCATTCTTGTCATCACACTGTTTATTGCGGCGCTGAGTGCAGCCGAACCGTTGATCCTTAAATATATCTTCGATCAACTCGGGCCGAATTTCGCCGCGCGACCGTTAGTCATCGGCATCCTCTGGTTGCTCGGTCTTGGACTGTTGCGGGAAATCGGCACTGGCGTCACGAACTGGCTGACATGGCACACTAGGCTGGGCCTGCACTATGCCTTGCTCGAAGCAACACTGGGGCGCCTGCATCGGATGCCGCTGAGTTTTCATCGCAGCGAAGGCGTCGGCGCAATCATGACGAAACTCGATCGCGGTATCCAGGGATTCATCGGTGCTGTCAGTCAAATTCTCTTCAACGTGTTTCCAGCGATTCTGTACCTGATTATTTCAATCATCGTGATGCTCAAATTAGATTGGCGTCTTGCCCTGCTGGTTCTGGCATTCGCACCGGTTCCCGCCTTGATTGCGGCGTTTGCTGCACCAGAACAAATCGAACGCGAACGCTCACTTCTCGATTGGTGGGGAAAAATTTACTCGCGCTTCAATGAGGTTCTTTCCGGCATTGTGACGGTCCGCAGCTTTTCAATGGAGGAAATCGAAAAACAACGTTTTTTGAAAAACGTTGGTGAAGCGAACCGCATCGTCGTCAAAGGGGTTGCAATCGATACTGTTTTCAGTGGTGCAACGAACGTGGTCATTATGCTCGCCCGCATTGCTGCGACTGCCCTTGGTGGTTATTACGTCCTGCGAGGCCAGATTTCCGTCGGAACTCTCGTTGCATTTCTTGGCTACATCGGGGGCTTGTTCGGCCCCGTGCAAGGTTTAAGCGGCATTTATCAAACAGTTCAGAAAGCAACCGTGTCGCTTGATGAAGTGTTTCGCATCCTTGATGTGCAGGAACACCTGGGCGATGCGCCTGATGCCATCGAAGTCAAAAAGGTCCGCGGAGAAATTGAATTCCTGGATGTGAAGTTCACTTATGAACAAAGCGATCGGCCAATTCTTAATGGACTGAGTTTGAATGTCGCTGCAGGCAAAACGGTTGCTCTTGTCGGCCCAAGCGGCGCGGGCAAAACAACGCTGCTTGCTTTGTTGATGCGTTTTTATGATCCCCAGGAAGGTGTCGTCCGGCTCGATGGAAAAGATTTACGAACGCTGAAGCAAAGTTCGTTGCGACGGAATATAGGTGTGGTGCTGCAGGATCCTCTCCTGTTCAACGACACGATCCGCAACAACATCGCGTACGGGCGTCCAGACGCGACGGCCGCACAGATTGAACAAGCAGCAAAGATGGCCAATGCGCATCATTTCATTACTCGAATGGCTGACGGTTACGACACCATGGTAGGAGAACGTGGCAGCAGATTGTCTGTCGGCGAGCGACAACGTATTACGATCGCGCGTGCGCTTATTAAAGACCCACCGGTTCTGATGCTGGATGAAGCGACCTCTTCTCTTGATGCCGAATCAGAAGCACTGGTACAGGAGGCATTGGAGAGGCTGATGAAAGGCCGAACAACATTGGTGATCGCACATCGTCTTTCGACCGTTGTTCACGCTGATCAAATCGTCGTCCTGAAAGAAGGACGGATCGCAGAATCTGGCCGTCATGAGGAACTGATGCTCCTCGGCGGCTATTACGCATCGCTCGTGCATCGACAAACCCGTGGGCTGATTAGAAACGAAGGGGAAGACGCATTGCGGGCTGCATAAGATAATGCCGGAGTGGATTCTCCTCGTTTTGACCAGCCAGAGAGACAAGGGCCGCTGATTGAGAAAAGCTTCCGCAGTGCGAGGTTCCTTCGAATTTAAGGAGATTTCTATGCGAAAAGAGACAATGGAGGGCGCTGGTCGGAGCAAATCTACAAATCGCGGCCGATCGGCGCAGAAAAATCAGAGAGCCGTTGCGCGTTCCGCATCGAGAGCAACGACGCTCCGCTCTCGTTCAGTTCGTCCGGCAAAAGCTGCGTCAAAAGCAAAATCGAGAGCCAAGGGCCGCGCGTCGACTCCTCGTAAACCTGCACGGGCCGGATCAAGGGCAAAAGCGGGCGCTGCAAATGCAACAACCGATCACGACATTATCCGGCGCTGGGCAGAATCGCGCGGAGGCAAACCAGTTTCCGTCAAAGGTACCGCTCGCTCGAAACAGCACGCGGGATTGTTGCGCATCGATTTTCCGGGCTTCTCCGGGGCAGGCAAGTTAGAATCTGTGTCATGGGAGGAATGGTTCCAAAAGTTTGATGAGAGCAAGCTCTCCTTTCTGTACCAGGACAAAACGAAAGACGGGAAACAAAGCCGCTTCTTCAAGCTGGTGAAACGTTAATTCAACAAACATCAACCTTGTGCTCCGCTGGCGTCAGCCGTCGGCGGCCGCTGAATATTTATGGGTGCCATGAACTTCAAAGAATTTAAAAAACAAAGCCTTCAAATCACGCTGGAACACTTCGAAAGCAAAGAATTTCATCCGCTCGATTTCGGGATTCAACGGGCGCGTTTCGAGGAACAGAAATTGAAACGACTGATCGAACTTTCCGAGCAGGTTGACTCGCTCACTGTAAAACGCAAAGCGGCGGGCTGGCGGCGGCAACTGGAAAAAACAGCGAACGTCCGCGCTCGTTTGGAAACAATGCGCGCCACGCCTTGAGTCCAAAACGGGGCGTAAACGCCGAAGGGGAGCGGTTTCAATGCCCCGGTCGCAAGAGATCAGAATCGCAAACGCTGCTGTTCTTTCTTCTTAAGGGTGAAGTCACTTACGAAAGCGTTTGGAACCGCAAATATCGGCAGCCTTGTGCCGGTGTTGCAGATTATCCCAATTAAAAACTATGTTTGGGAGCAGCAGGAGAGGCTTCCGCCTGCTCAATGCTTTCGAGAACTTTCTCGGGACGGACATCCTTCTCTAGTTCATTCAGTTCTGGATCTGCGCTTTCGCTGACATCCAACTTTTTTGCTATTGCCTTAACAAGAGTGATCAGGCGCGTAATTTCGTGTTCCGAGAGAAGGCTTATCTGAAGGTCGAGGTCGGCGCGTTTTTCTGCCGTTGCCTGCATTCGATTCTGTGTAATCAGAATGAAAGTGGACAAGAAAATCGCCTCGACTGACGCTTCCATCGCGAGCAATACAAAAGTCGGATCGAAACGAAGCCAGCCCGGTGACGAGGGCAAATTCAGCAACGCCCAGAATCCGTATATGATCAGGTGCAGGTAAACAAACCTCATGCTTCCTGCGAAAGCAGTGACGCGATCAGCAAATCGGTCCGTTGGGCTCTTGGCTCGGTCTTCTTCGCGACGTTTTTCGAGCAGAGCCTGAATATTGCGACTGAGGACCGGAGTCATTTCGGTGGCCTGTTGTTCCCGTCTAATTTTCATCAGTTGTTTGCTTCCTCTGAACGGTC
>CBHWET010000218.1:0-8426 GCA_966112985.1 uncultured bacterium
GCAAAGCATTTCCCGGACGTCCGCTCACGCCGCCAATCCGCACGGTGGTCATCAGTCACGGCATTGCGATGACGTTGTGGATGGTTCTGTTCGTCGTGCAACCGCTGTTAATTGCAGGACGCAATCGCCGGTTCCATATGACCCTTGGACGAATCGGTGCGGTCCTCGCAGCGTTGATGGTGATTCTCGGTCTCCGCGTGGGAATTGAAGCTGCCCGCGTTAACCCTCCTGATCTCAAGCTCTGGGGTCTGTCTCCAAAACAATTTATGGCGATCCCGGTCATCAGTATCCTCATCTTTGCGGGATATGTAGTCGCCGGCGTTTTGACGCGCCGACGACCGGAAACACATCGCGCAATGATGCTGCTGGCAACGCTTGCCGTCATCGCCGCCGCGACCGACCGAATTGAAGCAGTCACGGCTCTCTACCGCAGCACGATTTTCGGCAGCATTTTCGGTCCGACTTTTGTGACGGCGGTCATCGGTGGGGCGTTCCTGTTGATCAAATGGTTTCTGACACGATCATGGGATCGCTCGTATGCGATCGGCTATGCCGTGCTCGTCGTTCTTGGCGTGGCAATGATGCACTTCGCGCCGACCAGTGCGTGGGATCAGATTGCGACCTTCTTACTCCGTTGATGTTTTAATCCGCGAAACGTCTGCTGAGATAGCGACTGAATCTGTCAAAGTTGACGTCTTAAAATCCTGATTAACTATATAGCAATGAAGGTTCTGATTTTGTTCGTGAGTTGGTGCATTCTGTTCGTGTTGTGCTGGCCACTTGCACTGCTTGCGTTGATCCTTTTGCCGTTGGTGTGGCTTATCTCTTTGCCGCTCCGGCTCATTGGAATGACGGTATCGGCAGCCTTCGCTCTGCTTCGCGCCATTCTTTTTCTACCTGCTCGATTGCTTGGAGCCCGTCGCTAGCAGTCGCCATCGGTTGGCACTTAATCCTCCTTTAAGGTTCACAGGCGCATCATGGCGCCATGAAAACGAATCGCGCGAGCAGGCTGCAACCAGGCCTCGTGATGGCGATGGTTTTAGCCGGGAATAGTGTCCTCGTTGGTGCGACTGTATTCGAAGTTCCATCGGCATCGATGAATGTCGATGCCACTTCCTCCAATACAGCCATCAAGATCAATGCAGCGAACAATGGCGTCCTTCAAAGTTCCAGCGACCTCAAAACGTGGGCCGAAAATGATGCGATCAAAGTCCATAACGGATCGTTTCAACGACGGTTCAATCGGGCGAGCGGTCAACTGAACCTGTTTTATCGCTCCTACTACGATCCAGCCCGGCAGGATATTCTCAGTACGGTCGAGAGTGCTTTGAAGCTGCCGGACATTTCTTTCAACTACGCGGCGCCAACGCTGCCGCCGAGTTTTCGTGTTCAGCCAATCGTCGGACAAGACAACATGCCGTCGACCAATGTCACTACGGATGTGGGGGCGACGCTCGGGCGCGTGTTGTTTTATGACAAACGCCTTTCCGCCAACCGAACGGTTTCCTGCTCCTCATGTCACCAACGCGAGCACGGGTTTTCTGACCCGCGCCAGTTCAGTGTTGGATTCAATGGCGGACTGACCGGGCGCAACTCAATGGGATTGAGCAATGCACGCTGGTATCAACGGAAACATTTCTTTTGGGACGAGCGCGCCGATACGCTCGAGGATCAGGTGCTGCAACCAATTCAGAACGCGACGGAAATGGGAATGACATTGACTGAGTTGACGAACCGATTGGCCGCTGAACCTTTTTATACCGATCTCTTTACTCGCACGTTTGGCACGCCAGAGATTACCTCCGAACGTATTTCCCATGCCCTGGCGCAATTCGTGCGTTCGATCATCTCGACCCGTTCGAAATACGACGCGGGTGTCCCGAGCAATTTTTCCAACTTCACGGCCCAGGAGAATCTCGGGCGCCAGATCTTTCTTGGGCAGATCGGGAATGCGACATGTGCTGCCTGTCATGGCACGGATAACTTTGTGCCTGGTCCTGCGATCAACAATAACGGATTGGAATTTCCCTTTGTTGACAAGGGCCTTGGTGGCATTACCGGTCTGGCCCGCGACGAGGGATTGTTCAAAGTGCCTTCGCTAAGAAACATTGAACTGACCGCGCCGTACATGCATGACGGACGTTTCGCCACGCTCGAAGAAGTCGTGGAATTCTACAACTCCGGCGTGGTGGATAATCCAAATTTATCACCACCACTCCGCAATCCGCCCGGACTCCCTCCGGGTCCCCGTCGGTTGAACCTGACTACGGGCCAAAAGGCGGCTCTCGTCGCTTTCCTGAAAACGCTGACTGATTCAACGATTGCAACGGACGAGAAATGGTCCGATCCATTCAATTACGGAGATTGAGGTGAACGTTCAGCAGTTCGAATCGCTCTTTGCCTCGTCGCACGTTCGCGATAGGATTGCTCTGGAATTGAAAACTAAACCAAGAGTTAAGATTTGTTGCATCGCATCGATCGATGAAGCGCGCAGTGCTATCGCAAGAGGAGCTTCGGCGCTTGGCCTGGTTTCATCAATGCCGAGCGGCCCCGGGGTTATTAGTGAGGAAACGATTGCTGAGGTCGCACGACAGATTCCGCCACCGATTGCCACCTTTTTACTGACGTGTGCAACGTCTGCTGACGCCATCATCGCACAACAACGTCGCTGCTTCACCAATACACTTCAGCTCTGTGACTATGTGGAGACGTCCGTTTATCGCGAGCTCCGTCGTGAACTTCCTGGTGTGGGGCTGGTTCAAGTCATTCACGTGACCGGGCCCGAATCGGTCGATTTAGCCCGGGCTTGCGGCAGAACATGTTCAGGCATTGCTGCTCGATTCCGGCAATACTTCTCTCGCGATCAAAGAACTGGGAGGAACAGGACGGACGCACAATTGGGAAACGAGCCGTCGTATTCGCGAAACCTGTGGTGTGCCTGTCTTTCTGGCAGGTGGACTGAATTCAGGAAATGTTGCAAAGGCCGTTGCCACGGTTGAACCATTCGGGGTCGATTTGTGCAGCAGTGTTCGTACGAATGGTCGATTGGACGTCGAAAAGCTCGACAGCTTTTTTTCTGCGCTGGACTGACGCCTGTCTAATAGACAGGAATGAGATAACGTCCCTCGAAGTCGAAGCCGGGTTGCTCCAGCACGACGACTAGTTCCCAGAATAACGGTTGCGCGGCGCTAAGATTCGTTGGCGGAACGTCCTGAGGTATCTCAAACTGTAAATCCAATTGTTCCCCTCGCGCAAACATTCGAGGTTCCTCCAGAATCCAAATGCCACTCCAAAGTTCCTCCTGCACGAGGCGCGTCGTCCGATTTTTGCCCGTGCCCGTTTCTTCAAACCACTCTTCGACACAACGCAGAGTAAAGCTCCCTTTCGTGGCTCGCGTGAGTTCTTTGGGTGGATGCCATCGCAGTTGCACGGGATTCGAAATGCGGTACGGGAAAGTAAGGAATTCGACATGCGAATCGCTGAACTTCAGCGCACGGCCGATTTTCAGAACGGCGATGTACCAGGTGTAAAGTGCGATCAGGTCGAATAATGTTACGACGATCTTCACCACAATTGGGCCATCCGCGAAAAACGCCCAAAAATTAAACATCGTGAGAAACAGCGTCATGAAGATGGAGCCCAGAAGTGCGCTCATTGCTGGTTTCCATCGGGAAGGTTCGAAGCCAAGATGATTCCATGGGTAATCCAGCATCGCCCTGTCAGCACCATATTGTTTGGCCGCAAGGCGGCGCCGACGTTCGGCGCGAAATTGGCCAACGGTCATTCCTGCAATGGTCAGGCCAGCCATCGCAAACACGATCCCGGCAATCATCAAGACGGCATAAGGCGCGTGGACAGTTCGTGGATTTACCGGAATGATTTTTGCGCCGACCAGCGCTATGGCCGTACCCGCACCAACAAAAACTGTGCTGAAGATTACTCCCAACCCAACGGACATTCCGGTCCGGGTACCGCGCTTCTGAACTTCGCCGGTGGCACGTCGTCTCGTCGTCTCAGTTTCGTATCGCCCGATATTCACGGTGGCCACCTTACGATCAAGGCACTGGAATCACACGATAAAACCGCTGTGCTGAGGTCGACGCAGCCGTTTCGATGAACACGGCGGAATTGTTGGTCGAGGTCACATCGCCTGCGATGTCGGTCCATTCGCCTCCCGTGAGATTCGTCGTGAACTGCCCTATAACTTCTGAAACAAACCGGTCAGCGAGGTTTAGTTGTGAACAATCAAAGCACGAACGCAACGCCATCCTTTTTTGATTATAGGACGTAAATCTTGCCAATCGCCGATTTAACCTTTAAATGCTCCCTCTGTTCATAAAAAAATAATGTAGATTACTGTTAACAAATTCAATTTGCGTAGCTTTGGCTACGGTCTTACCAGAAAACCGCGAACTTTCTAACCGCAAGACCCAACCCAAGTACGCGCCACTCGGCGCGGCTTGGCGTTACTCTTGCGGTGGGCGCTTCGCGGTGCCTCTGGTGGGGGTGCGTTGAGTTCGCGCCCTTTTATTCCGTGATCAGGGTTCCGTCCAAAACAACAAATGAAAGACCAATCGGGATTCCCCTCCTTAATCCTTGTCAGCGCTCTATTGTGCCTGTTTACCCTAAACCAAGTCATTGCGCAGCCAGGTCCCCCTCCAGTTCCCGAACCGCCCGGAGGATCGTACACAAACAACACTGGCGGGTACCAAAGTAATACTCCGGAGTTTCCGGGAGAAGGTGGTGCAGAAGGTGGCGACGAGGGACCGAGCTACCCTCCCGCATACAATTATACCAATGGTCTCTGGTTGGAGATAATCACGAATGATACGTACTATGTAACTTCGTACCTTAATTTGCATGGGACTGAAGCAGGAAAACATTACGAGATTTGGACCAATTCAAATCTTTCGAGCAACATCTGGTCATTTGAAACTGCACTTTTCGGGGCCGATGATGTAACCCCATTTGCCGCCCCATATCTGGAAAACACCAATCTGTTTTACATCGCCTCAAGGTCACCGGACCCTTTAACGATTCAATTTCCAAGGACCTATGTGACCTCCAATACGCTGTCTGGAGTAGTTACTGGTGGGACGGCTGATCACATTGCATTTCTCATCAACAGCACAAATTTTAATGCGGCGACATGGACGAATTTTACTACAAATCCTACAATTACCCTTGGAAACACAAACGGGAGCTACGAAGTCTGGTTCGGTTATTCACAAAATGGACTGACGAACTGGTCCGCTACGCAGATAGTTGTAGATACTATTGCGCCGGTATTAACTGTTACTAATCCTGTTAGTTTCACAACTTCACGGTCTGTAATTCAGATCCAAGGGTTCGCCAGCGAAGACTTGGTTAAACTTTCCTACAGTCTGGCAAACGCATTCACTAATATCGAAGCCAATGGTCTAATCGTGTCCCAATTTTTTGATACGAATTTGTTCAAGAGTACGACCAACTACTTTCAATTCTTTGATGTTAGACTTGCATCCGGAACGAACCGAATCACCGTGACCGCGGCCGATCGTGCTGGAAATGTTTGCACAACAAACCTCGACTTTACTCTAAGTCTGGCGGGCGATACTACTGCACCAATTATTACGATTGATTGGCCAACGAATAACACTCGTATTCTCGGCGACAGCTTCACTCTTCGTGGCCATGTTGATGATCCCACCGCGCAGGTCGTTGGCCAAATGATCACCAATGGTATCACAAATATCTTCACCGCAGACGTGGACAGGACAGGGCAGTTCTGGCTGAAGGATATGCCAGTTTCAAATGGGACAAATTCTATCAATGTCACTGCTATTGATGCAGCGACAAATTCTTCGTCGAAAACGATCACTGTTCAACGGAGCGGGCTGAGTGTCTCGGTCCAGGGTATCGTCGGCAGCTACATCTATGGGACGATCAATTCTAATAATTATACCGTCTGGGTTAATGGCACTCAGATGAACTCGCTTTCAGGCGGTACCGCATGGGGCGGAAATGCAAATTTGGCCCTCCCGACCATTCAGGTGCGCGCTTATCCACCTGGACAGGCACCCTCTAGCGGTTCGGCGGGAAACAACAGTGATCCTGCCAACAACAACCCACCTAATTCGCAAGCCAGCGATTTCGAATTGTCACATGAAATCCCCGCAAAGATCACAACTGATGGCTATTTTAAAAGGTACTCAGCAACTGTGTACAATTCGAGCGGTTCTTTGCAGCTTCATGAAGAACGATACACGGAATGGTCTTCAAAAGGTGGCGGAATCGATTGGGCCTATACTCAATATTTCGTACCAGGCTCGCTCTGGGATCTCTGTTGGTATACAAATATTTATCCAGGTACGGCTACGGAGCATTGTGAAAACTCATTGTTCGAAAATGGTGGTTGGGGAGTATCGGGAGGGATTCCCACGGAACAAGAAATTGCCACCTACGATTACTCTGGCACTGGCTTAATTGCTCCTTACTATACTCACGGGACCGGGACAATTAAACGGACTGCTTCCAGCCAGATTGTGTTGGAAACCAGTAAAGAGAATTCAGCAAAAAGAACTAAAGGATACGTCATCCACATTGATTCGCACGACTTGGCGGCTGTGCAGATTCTAAACGATCCAGGAGACTTTTCTCAGGTGCCACAAAATATTCAGCCCGCAAACCTTAGTGACTCTACGATTTTGGGAAAACCCTTAGACTCCGATGGAAACGTGTACGTTACGCTCCCGATAGGTGAACGATTCTATGTAACACCTCTACCTCCCAAAGGAGGTTACGCCAAACTCGGGGTTTCCGTCCAATCTCCAAAAAGGGTTCAAATGACTTGGTTGGCCCATCCGCTTTCCAGCGGCACGGCGACGATCGAAGCAATGCAGGCAAAATTTGACTTCGGGGCAAGCTTCCTCGCAGAGGATGATGACGCGCCTCCAGCGCTGACGGAGGCTGAGGCAAAGGCGCAGGGTAAACTTGGGAGCGACGACGTGCCGCTTTATGTAGAATTTACAATTACCAACTCGACAGGTGTTTGGGGCGATGTAACCAACGTTTCATCAGGCGTAACGAATATCTATCACTTTTCAGAAGGGCGATATTTCGAAGGTGTTACGAGCGATGACCAAGCCGACCTAATTAAATACGCCACGTTTTCGCAAATTAAGCAGGTTAAATCCCTTGTAGGCGCAGGAGGGGTGACCATTTGCGGAAGCAATTCAATTGTATTTCCTTACGACGACCTCACTTCTCTGGCTACGGTCCATGAGTGGGGACACACCATGGGTCTAAGTCATCGAGGATTTACCAACACGCTATGCGTCGCGAATCCGGGTTCAGGCAATCTTTCTGAAGATTATAAAGCAATCATGTGGAAAAGTAACACTGTCGATCAGGTGAAGATTAATCGATACGAGCGACAAGTAATGCTGAGCCATTAATCTTGATATGAATAAAAAAATCGTGCTGTTTGCGGCACTTTGTTCCGGAATCATCTGGGCTTTCGTGCATTACGGCAGATCGTTTAAATCGGACGCTGAATTTGAAAAGGATGCCACTAATTCATTGGCCGTTGCCGAAAAACACCTTGTAACCACGTCGCTCGAAAAGAAGACAAAACTCGAACGATTGGCCAAGGGGCCAGTCGGCGTTCCGACGGAACGAGAGATTACGAGTTTGAATTCAGAGGACGTGGATATTCTAAATACCATGTACAAGGAGGCGCCTTTAGCAAACCGGCGCAGATTAGTTTGGGCATTGTGTCTCACAGGCAATGACATTTCTGTCGGCTTATTGACAAATGCTCTTGTGGCTGAATTCAACGGTAAAAACCTGAATCAACAAGAGACTGATGCTCTCTATGATACCGTGCAAGTGCTTGGCTTTCTCGCGGCCAAAAACGATGCAGCTTTTGGCTTTCTCAAGGACGGTACCAATTATGACTTTTGGAAGAAGAATCGAAAATGGACTGGAACAAGTGACCACTATGGTGGGACCGAGCGGATACTTGTGAGCAATAGCATTCTAGGCATCGGCTACAGCGGAAGGGCGGAGGCGGCTGCATTCTTGAACGATTTAGCAAAACGGGATGCAGTCTATGTCTATAACATGGCGGGTTCGATTGCGACTGCTGTCTTCTATCATGAGACTTCGTCCAGTTCCGGCATTCCCAAATTATTAAGTATGCATCTTTCGTTGGATGAGGCCGGAGAAAAATATCGCGAATGGACCGAGACGACTGAAAACGGGCAAAAGTGGCGCGCGTGGTCGTCGTACGTAAAAGGACATAAGCCAGAGGAAGCTAAATAAATGCATAGCGTTCGTTTTCCGTTTCCTTATCGTTAAACAAACGACCGTCTAGCCTCTCTGATAATCGGAAAAGACAGCGGCAATGCTTGCCATTGGGCGGGAGGAAACTTATTTTGCGTCCC
>CBHWET010000219.1:0-8422 GCA_966112985.1 uncultured bacterium
GCGGGCGCTTCCGGCGAATAAATCTTCGTGGGAACCGGAACGCTCCAGGTTTCGCCACCATCCTCCGATCTGCTGAAATACTGGCAGCCCAGCTTGGTCCGAATCGTCATCAGGAGATGCTGTGCCTTGACCTCCACAACACCAGGTTCCATGAAGTTGATAGGCTTTCCGTCCGAATCTTTGTCCAACATAGAAGAACTGCGGCGCCACGTTTTTCCTTTGTCATCAGAAAGATAGGTAGTGATTTGTCCTTCATGCAGTTTGCCTTCGCGGTTTCGATGGAGTGCCGCAGGCATGACAAGGCGACCGCTCTTCAATTGAATGACGCGGCTGTTATTGACGACGTAATAGTTCACTTCATCGGAGATGCAATCTGTGGGAGCCGTCCACGTGCGCGCCTCGTCACGTGAAACGCGCATAACCGGCCGACAATCTTCGAGAGAGTTCTTACGCAAGTAAAACAACGCGATTTCCCCTGAAAGCCGTAACAACGAAACGGACATGATATTAAAACCACCATCGTTTGTGACCACGATTTGATCGGTAGTGCTCCAGGTTCGGCCACCATCTTTCGATTCGCGCGATGCGAGATACGCTTTAGCGTGATCGCTCGATCCGCCAACAAAGTGGGTGTAAATAAAAAGCCAGCGGCCGTCCTTCAATTGAATAAAATCACCTTCGCTGTTTCGAGGGTTGCCATCCATCGGCTCGAGCGAAAGGTGATGCTCTAAAGCGAGCATCGGGTGAGGCGACAAAGTATTGGTCCCCTGCTCTCCTGAGTGAGCGTTTGTAAAAGATAATAAGGACGTCAGGACGACAATGAGAAATATTCGCACGCTCAAAGGACGCCGAACGTGCGCTTTAAATTCATAAGGACCGTGGGTCGTATGACATCAAGGCAAAGTTCCCCAAAGCGCCGCTCACTTCCTCACCGAAAAACGAATTGTTTGTTTGCCAGTCAAGCCAGTCAGATCAACCGTCCCTTTGTCGTCCACCTTCAACTTCTGATCACCAACGGTGGCCGAAGAGACTTTCCATCCTTCAGGAACGCGAGCGCGCAACAAGATCTTCTGGACGGGATTACGTTGAGGGAGATCAACAGTCGCAATCACTTCGCGATCTTTCAAATGTGACTGCATGTGAAGTGAAACAGGCCCAAAAGCGGTAGGAGCCCGTTCCACTTTGATTTCTTTACCATCCCTAAGCCATCGTTTGGACGTTGCAAAAGCGAGACGCAACGTGTCGGGTTTCCCGTCGTCATCGGAATCAAAATCCTGCACCAGAATATCGCGTAACATTGAGAGAAGATGCGAGTTCGCGGCACTATTGGGTGGCAATGAGAGAAGCCTGCCCCGGCTATCCAAAGGAACAAGTGAGGCACCCTCTCCGCAGATGAACGTATTGCGTGTGAAGCCCTGCGCCAGCATGCCATAGAAACTCACCAATCCGCGTTCAGCTTCGTCCCTTCGCAGAACATCAAGCGCGTAGCGAGTGCCGTAGAGGGGATTCAGTTTAAATTCCGTATTCCACCACGTATTCGACATTCCACCGGATCGAATCATTCCCATGAATAAGCCGCCATGTTGTTCCTGGTAATGTGGAATCCAATTTTCGCCCTCGCTGCCCGCGGGAAAGATTCCACTCGCTATCGTGTAACCAATGATGATGTTCCAGTAACTGCCGATGCGCACATCGCAAATCGGATCATGCGCGGGTTCGTTGGTATAAAGGGCAATTGGAACAAACGGCGGCGTCGTGGAACGGTTGACACTTTTTTCAATCGCCGTGAGAACCGTTTTTCTAAATTCACGCGCGACATCGGCATAGTGTTGGGCTTCCGTTTCATCTCCAACTTCATCGAGCACCGCACTGAGATCACGCAATGCACGCCACGCTTTGGAATTCGCGTTCAGCGTTTGCACGGGTGTGTGAATATCGCCGCAATATTGTTCTTTTGGATAAAGGCCATGCTCCCCTGTTCGATTTTTATCGAGTCGTTTTGCTTCAACATCCCACCCGGATATGGATTCTTTTGGCGACGTCGCATAGCGCGCCGGTTTCTGCCATGATCGAAACTCCTTGAAGGCATCTGTATCCCGTGTCTGCCAATAGTAGCGACAGACATCGTTGATTTTGAACCCTGCTTGATGGAACTCCAGACCTTTGCGCACGAAATCGAGCATCGGTACCAGTAAACGGCGCGCATCCTTCTCATACCCCCACACCATCATCGCAAGAGCTGCATCGCTGCCTTCAGCTTCGTAAATCTTGTCGTACTGATTCCCCTGGCTGTAGTGAATCCGATCACCGTTAATTAATTCGAAATTCTGGATCAACAGATGGCGCCAGGCATTATTGACCAATGGCTCCGGCACTTCGACGTTCATTCCCTGACTGAGAATCTGACGCCATGTAGCTGCACACTGTTCCCGCTGCTGCGCGTAAGTTGTTGTCGTGACAGTAAAGGGGGTATCTCCATCGAGCGGTTTCGTTGCAATAGCGACCGTTGCAAACCCTTTTGGATCGAGCTTCGCCTGCGCTCGCTGCCGGTCCCATTTCCAGTTTTTATCGAAATAGGCGACAACCTTCCCCTCTTCGTCCGTCACCTTTCCGTTCGTAAACTTCAACGGCGTCTTTGCATCAATCTGCACGGTAATTGTCCCGACGATTCCCTGCGCGAGCGAAAACCGCGCGAACACAACTGCGTTGTTCGAAAGGGCGGTATCGGTGCTGACGAACGTTTCCACGCTATAAACTTCCGGGTCACGCTCCACTCGTGCCTGGTCGAGCGGCACCATTCCTTCAGCCTGAATCGGCGATTGATGCATGTAACGTAGTTCGACAATAGGAAGGTAGCCTTCAGCCAACGTCGGTTCACCGCGCAAACGTTCAGGAAACCGTCCGAACAACAGCTGGTCCGGCCCGACCCGAAAGATCGCCGGTGTTCCATTGTCGTTCCATTGACCGCTCCCCGCCCGCAGATTCACGCCACTGCCGTTCGAAATCAGTCGCGCCTTCACTGACGAATTCGGAGCACTTAAAACAATCGGGTAATGGTGGAAATCCGCGTTTACGTACCGGGGAGGCGGCAGCAGCTTTTCGAAAAATTCATAGCTGGGCCCATTGGATTGTTTCATCGCTGCTTCACCCCAGACATCGCGCTTCGCGTGGAGCGCCTCATCGAAAGACGGGATGTTCTGCGGTTTGGCGAAACTGCTGAACGCGCTGATCACTACAAGGAGAGCCAATAAGTTTAACGAAACTCGGGAGTTGAGCATTGGAAACAGGATTTTGAAAATGGTGGGGCGACGCAAGCGGTTCGCAATGATGTTTGTAACACAGTCTATCGTTTTACGACGCGAAAGCGAATTGTCTGGTGACCTTTGCGGCCCGAAATGTCGATTGTGCCATTTGCATCAGCCGCTACGTCCTGGTTCTGCACCCGCGCCGAAACTACGCGCCACGAATCTGGAACACGCAGTCGAAGCAGTGTCTTGTCCGGATTATTGCGCTTCGGCAACTCCAGATCGGCAGTTATCCTGCCTTTGTTCAATTCAGAGGAAATGTGAAGTGACAACGGTCCAAAAGCCGTCGGTGCATTTTGGACGCGGATTTGTTTTCCGTCTTCCAACCAGCTCTTTGGAGTTGCGAAAAGGAGTCGCAGCGTGTCAGGGCGACAATCGTCATTGCTATCGAAGTCCTGAACGAGAAGACCGCGAAGTGTCCAAAGAAAAAACGCATCGCTCGTGCTGTTCGGTGGCAAGTACATCGGCCGTCCGAACTCATCGAGCGAACGCAAACTTGATCCTTCACATCCAATGAATGTATCTCGGGTCAACCCATGCGCGAGTTTTCCATAAAAGCTGACCAATGCACGATCGGCCTCATCCCGCTGCAGAAGTTTTTCTGTGTGGCGCAACGTATACAAATCATCCACGCCGCTTTCGTTCGCATATAATCCAGAATGTTGATGAAACCGCACCATTCCCATGGCAATGCCCCCGTGTTGATATTGATAGTTCAACAACTGGGTTTCCCGTTCGCTTCCTGTTCCAAAAACATCAGAGCACAAGACATACGGCGCCATTTCGTTCCAATAGCTTCCAAGTTTTGAATCGGTAATGCGTTCATACGGCTTCTCGTATCCGAACAAAGCGAGAGGGATAAACGGCGGCGTGGTGTTCGTAAAAATACTTTTTTCAACCGCGACGCGTGTTGCCGCCCGCAATGCTTCTCCAGCCTCGCCAATGCGCCTGGCTTCGGCGACATCGCCGATGTCACGCAATACCGCTGCGATATCGCGCAATCCTTTGCTGCCATTGGCATTGGAATTCAGCGTGTAAACATCTTCGAAAATATCTCCTGCATACTGCTCCTTTGGAAGAAGCCCGGTCTCCTTTTCCCGACCCCGGATGATTCGCTCGGCTTCCTTCGTCCAGCGCGGCGCCATTTGACGAAAGAAATTTGTATCGCGGGTAAGCCAGTAATAATGAGCGAGTAACTGCAGCTTGAATGCGGCTTGATGGAAGTAAAGTCCCTTGCGGGCGTAGTCGAGGCAAGGAACCACCATTTTCCGCCCTTCATCCAACTGGCCAAACAACAGCATGGCTCGCGCAGTGTCGCCGCACTCGGCTTCGTAAAGACGTTCGTATTGATTACCAGCGCTGTAGTTGGGTGCATCACCTTTTTGCAGTTGAAACGTGCCGATGATCAGAGCACGCCAGGCATTATTGACGTATTCTTCGGGCGTCTCGATTTGCGTTCCCCGGGTTAAAATCTTTTCCCACGTCTCAATACAGTTTTGGCGCTGCTTATCATAGGTTGTGTCGACACTAAAAAAGTGAAGAGACGATTGTATCGGCTGCGTCGCGATTGCCAGGGTTGCTTTGGTGTCCTTCTTGAGAGTCGCGGTAAACGTCCTTGTAGCCGAATCCCAATTCCAATTGCCCATGTCCGGCGTCCAGCCGGGAACAAAAACCCACGCCTGTCCATTGGTGTCACGCAACGCATGTTCGCTGAAGGTCAGATTCCCTTCTCCTATCATCGCCCTCACCACAGCCGGCCGATCTCCCCTGGCGTGAAACCGAACCAACGTTACCGCGTGTTCGGCAAACCTTGAATCGCAGGTAACGAAAGCTTCCTGCTCGTAAACGATGCCTTCGTGTTCATAACTATTTCGCACAATCGGCAGGTACCCTTTCTCGTAGCGAGGGCCGTTCAGTTTCTTCAATTTTGAACCGAACACCTCTTTGTCATCGCCGACAGCGAATGTCACCGGGATACCTGCATCACGCCAGACATGCCGCACGATGGCACTCGCATTGATCGCACTCCCATTCGAGACCAAACGCGCTTTATTCGTTGCGCCGGGCGCGCTCAATACAATCGGATAATGTTTAAACCCTGCATTGCAGTATCTAAGAGGTGGCAAAAGGTCTTTGAGAAATTCATAGCTAGGACCGTTAGGTTGTCGTATCGCCGCCTCACCCCAGACGTCGGTCTTTGAATCGAGCATTTCGTCGAGCGATGGCAATCCTTTGCCTTTGGCGAAATCAATTCCACGGGGTTTCTCGAAAATGATGATGTGCTGCCTTGGAAGTGTTTCAATCGTTTCCTTCCAGACCAGTGAATGGACGCTCGCTTCGTACCGAACCTGCGTCTCGGTCATTTTGTGCACTCGTTTTATCGGGACCTTTGGATCTTCCGCCCGATATTCTACAAAGACGACACGACCTCCCGGCTTCAGCGATTTACAAATCGACATCAGCATCTCGTAGGGATGATCGAACTCGTGATACACATCGACCATCAGGACGAGGTCCACTGTTTCGGAGCCGAGTTTTGTGTCGGTAATTTTGCCGAGCACCGGCTTGATATTGTAAACACCCGCCGCCACGGCTTTATTCGTGAGAATGTCGAGCATCTCCTGCTGTATTTCGACTGCGTAAACCGTTCCATTTGTTCCCACCCGTTTCGAAAGCTTGCGTGAAATGTAGCCTGTTCCTGCACCGATATCCGCGACACTTTCGCCCGGTTGTAATTTCAATGCATCGACCATCTGTTCCGTCCGTTCCTCTTCTTCGCGCTCGGGCCGCTCGAGCCAATCGGCACCTTGATGCCCCATTACGTGCGCGATCTCCCTTCCCATATAGAATTTCCCGATGCCATCGGGATCGTGATCTTTACGAAGTTCGTAGAGAGGAGAAATGTCGGCGAAGACCGTTGTAGATAAAACGAACAGCAGGAAAACCGAAACCTTCGCGTGCATAACGTCGAAGTTAGACACAAACAATCGGACGTCAATTGGGTTGTGCAAACTGCGAAACGTTACCCTTCTTTCATCGCGGGAGCTGTTGGCTGTTTCGAAAGCTTTTCATTCGTTCGTTCTTCAAAGTCATCGCAGCAGGTATCGCCGTTCAGTGGAACGCGTAAACAAATGCTTTGGGTCGGCAAAACGTGTTTCCAATCGTAAATCAGTTGCTTGTACGCTTTACCCACGGCCCGCATTCGACGGTTCAAGTCGAAAAGCCCGAGCGGATTCACATGGCCGTTGTTCTCACGCATCGCGGTATCCCAGTCAACCTGGTCGGTAATTGAGTACCATGTAAACCCGACGATCGGAATGCCAACATTTCGCAGCCGCAGAACGTTCGCCCATTGTTTCCATAACCAAAACACCGCCTCATCACCGACGGGTCCTTCATTGAGATTGGTCTCGGTGTGCATGACGGGAAGCAAATAACGGTCGTAGTATTGTCGCGTGATTTCGTCATACCCGAAGACTTCGCCGGAAGGATACATTTCGCCATGTGAAGTAACACGATGCTCGTTGGTCACGTAATAATCGTTTCCCATGATGCAATGATGCTTCAGGCTTTTGTGCATAAAGAAGTGGTATTCCTCGCGGGTCATGCCGTTATCCATGAGGTATTCGTACATCGTCGAATCCACGCGCCGACCGTAATTCAAGTCCAGCGACAGGAATCGCTTCGCATTCATTACCTCCGCGTGTTTGATCGCACGGGGACTCTCTGCATGAAAATACTCCGACGATTCACTTTGGATAAACAAAGCATCCGGACGGACTTTTGAGATCTTCGCCATCGCCAACACGTTTGCTTTTACGATGTGCTTCAACGCAGTAACGAACGCCTTGTCAGTGTGCAGCTGTTCGTTCCACCAGCCGAACTGAGCCGAGAAAACGGCGCAGATGAACATTTCATTTATCGGCGTGTAAAGTTGAATCCATGGATAGCGTTGCGCGAATGCCTCGGCATAATCGGCAAAAAGCTTTGGAAACTCTGGATTTTGAAAATTGCCAATCCAATCGGGCACGCCGAAATGGCAGAGGTCTACGATCGGGACAAAACCACGCTCTCGGATCTCGCCAAAGACAAGGTCGGAAAATTCCCAGTCGAACCGGCACGGTCCTAAAAATACTTTGTGGAGCGGAACTCCATAGCGCAAAAAGCAGATTCCCAGGTCGTGGACGCAGTCGAGATCCGTTTGCCAGTGTTTGTAGTGGCCGCTCTTTTCCATTTGGTCGACGCGAACGCGGCCATTGTCGATTGTCGGATTGCTGTTTTCGACGCCCGTAGCAAACATGAAAGCCGGAACCATATAATAAAGTGCGATGGTACCCGCACGGTGGCAAGTGGCGCAGAAGCAAACGATGGGGCTAACAAAAATAGCCGGTTACAGTTTCCCGATCCGACCACCGTCGACGACGATCGATGCTCCTCGAACAAATGACGCCTCATCGGACGCCAGGAATGCGATGACTGCCGCGATATCTTCAGGCTTTCCCAGCATACCACGATCAATTTTCTCGAGGCCGGATTTCACATTGGGATTTTCCCACAGCATAGGTGTGTTTACCGCTCCAGGCAGGACTGCGTTCGCTCTGATTCCGCGTGATGTGCCCTCCATAGCTGCGGAGCGCGTTAGAGAAACTAAAGCGGCCTTTGCTGCCGCATAAGCAGAAACCAAAGGAGTTGTTTCCACGGCATGAATACTCGAGACGTTCACGATGCTTCCGCCTTCCTTCATCCGGAGAAACGCTTCACGAATAAAATAGAACGCTCCCAACAAATCGACGTTCAACACACTGCGCCAATCTTCAGCAGTTTGCTCCTCCAGCGGTTTGAAAATCATCACACCCGCATTATTGACCACGACGTCGAGTCGACCAAAGCGCTCAATAGCCGCGTGCGCAACCTCCCTAACCCGTGCTTCATCAGAAACATCACAGCGCATTCCGATGGCGTCTGGGGCACCGTCAGCCCGCACCTTCTCAGCGGCCTCCAATAGGTTTTTTTCATTTCGACCGACAAGAATGACGCGCGCGCCTTCTGCCCCCAGACGATGTGCTGTGGCCAGGCCAATACCGCTCGTAGCCCCTGTTACAATGGCAACCTTCCCA
>CBHWET010000220.1:0-8417 GCA_966112985.1 uncultured bacterium
TTCACCTCGGCGTCGACAGCGGCCTTTCCGGCGGTGACGGCAACTGGATGAATTATTTTGAAGGCGCGAACTTTTCGGCGTCCCTTGTCTCTGCCGACAGCGGAATCAATACGAACTCAATCCAGTTTGGTATCACGCAAATTGGTGTGCGGCCCAGCGATGGTTGCATCGTCAAATGGACATCTTCATCGTCCACCAACAGCTTCACCCCAAATGAGGAAACGTTGTTCAACACGGACACAAATTTGTTTTCATTACACGGGACGACGTACAGCGGAACGCTCGGACAAATCGGCTCGATTGGCAGTCAATGTCAGTTAAGCGATCCCGATACCACCGGCTACCACGGTATCGTGGTGAAGGCTTACTTCACTGAGGGTACGGCAACAGCGCCAACTCTGGCCAGCCCCACAGTATTGGGCAATCAATTGCAATTTGTGGTATCGGGTAGCAGCGGCGCGAGCTACATCGTCGAAGCTTCTACCAACCTGAGCAGCAGCCTGTGGACTCCAGTCTTGACGAACACCGCGCCGTTCACATTTACAAACACCGACACGGCCTCTTCGACGCAGCTCTACTATCGCGTCCGCACGCAGTAAAACCGTGTAAAGACGTAACTCAGACACTCGGCAAAACATGTTGACGACGAGCAAGGCGCCACCATACCGGGAGAAGATAGACTGAGATGACCATGTTGAAGCCGATACCGATCGCGCATACAACTCCGAGGCTTGCCATGCCCGCATTTGAAGAAAGTGCCAGGGAGGCAAAACCGGCCACTGCTGTTCCACCGCAAAGCAGCAGCGCGCGACCAACCGCGTGATAGCTTTCGCGAAGATTGCCGCGGTGCCGCTTCAACGCGAGCTGCATGAAAATGCTGTAATCAACGCCCGCCCCGAGGATCAGCGGAACGGCCATCATGTTCATCAGATTCCATTGCCAGCCGGCGATCGCCATCACCGCAAGCAAACAGCTGCCGCTCAATAACAGGACCAGCAAACTGAGACCAATCTCAGTGGCCGCGCGAAACGCGAGCCACAACGAAAGCAATACGAGAATGATCATCGGCGTTACAAGCATTGGGAAACGGTGCTGCACCCGGTGAAACATGTCGGAGCCCAACAACGACCACCCGGATAACAACACGCCTTCGCTGCGGAGCTGCTCGTCGCAACTGGCAGCAAACCGAGCCGTGGCTCCCGCGTCGCGCTCGTTTGGGTAAACCAATCCCATCGCGAGAAAACCTTCCGGGGTGCGTGCGGTGAGATTGTTGATAATCCAGCGGCTTACGAAATTGCCTGGCCAGAAAACGTTCGTCGAATCCAGTGCGCGGTTCCAGGTGGCGAAAACGTTGTTCGCCAGCACTAGTGAGTTGGTCGTAAAATCGTTTGCTAACGCGGCTTGCTCCAGCTCGCCTTTTCTCGCGATCAAAGGTCTTACCATTTTCAAATTGTCACTCTGATAGGCAGGTTGTGGCCACAACATGGAAGGTAGTGTGAAGCCGGAAATGAGGGCATTTGATTTTGCGAACTCCAGATGGCGCTCGGTCATAACAAGCCGGGTCGCAACTTCCTGTTCTGTTTTTCCCGGCACAATAAGCCACAGCGGTTCATCCGAACGACCCAACGCGACTTTCATCGCATCGAGTGTCGCGTAGGCTTCACTGTTACGAGGACGCAACGCTGCCGGCGAATTGTCAAACGTAGGATGTTTCCACAACAGAATCGCTGCGGTCACGGCGACAAGCGCAACGGTAATCGCCGTGGCACCTTTGCGACGTGATACTGAAAGCGGATCGGCGGCAAAAGTTTCCTGATGCTGTTGAACATTCCCGCTGCCAGTGCGATCGCGAAAGAGCGGCGGCAGAAAAACAAACAGCATGACCAAAGCGGAGAGAGCGACGCCGATCGCTACGGTTGTTCCCAGTTGTCCGAGCCCTGGCATCCCGCCCAGGTTCAAAACCAGAAACGCACTGATCGTTGTCACCGCCGCCCAGGTAATGCTCGGCCGAATCGCACGACGGATCTGTGGAATCGTCGCGCTGGGCTTGGCGAGCGCCTCCTGGTAATGAACGACACCGTAATCCACAGCGAGACCAAGAAGAATTCCCGCAAAGCCGAGGCTTACGACGTTTAACGTGCCGAACACGAGGCCGCTCAGGCCGATGGTGCAGACGAGAATCACTGCGAGTAACGTGAGCAGCCAGAGCATCGGAACGATGCGCCGATGCGAAATCCAAAACAAAATGGCGATGATCACGGCCGTCAACCCGACCGACTCGGTCATATCCTTCTCCATCGCTCCGGCGATTTCTGCGACAAACGCAGGACGGCCCGTGTAGTGAACTTCGATGTGGTCCAAATGGGGCAGTTCAGCTTGCACAACCTTTTTAACGTTCTGAAGCCAATCAGCACAGTCGCGGTAGCTTCGCAGATCGGCCTTCGATTCCACGAACACGATGCGGAATTTGCCGTCTGCGGAGGCAAACAGATCGTCGCCGTTGCCGAACGCTCCGGCAGCGGATGATTCCGGCAGACGTGACAAACCAAATGGATCGTAACCGCCAAGCGCCACATCCCGTGGAGACAGCGAAGTCGAAAGCTGTTCGCGTGCGTCTGTGAGAGTCTGTTGGAGGTGTTCATGGCTGAGCCGGTTGGTGAGGGCCGCGACCTGTCCTGGCAGCTGGTTCAGCCAGAGATAAGCGAGGAATTCCGACGCCTGCGCCGGATATTCCAACCAGGGCGGTTGCCACACGGCCGAAGCGACGAATTCCGGGTGTTGCTGGAGAGCCGTGGCCAGGGAGCGAGCGGCAGCTTCGCTGGTCTCGGCGCTCTCCGATTTGACCGTAATAAATAACTGCCGCGCATTTGAGAAATTTTGCTGGTACAGCCGCAGGCCTTGAACGACTGAAGAATCCTGTGGCAACAAATTGAGGACTTCTACATCAAGGCGAAGCCTGAAAAATCCAACACTTACTGCAATGAGCAGGAGTAACAGACACCAGCTGAAACGTTTCCAATACATGTCGTTGCGTGCTGCACACATGAAACACAAATCATGCGCTGTAGCAATGTCTTGGTTCAGACACTTGAACGCGGCAAAAGCACTGCATCCTGCGGCTGATCACCTACGTTTCGTAAATTCAATTGCCACCATCGAGGAACCAAATTCAAATACCTCAATGACGAAAGGCTTTCTCTTCTACGCGCTCATAATTCTCGGCGGCGTCATCGGAATCGAAACAAGCATTGCCAAAAGCGTCGAACAGAAACTCTCTCGCAAACCGCTGTATACTTATAGGTTGTCCGCACAAGGCGCTGTCAGCAGTTATGACGAGGCTCTCACGGTCGCGTCATTACAAGGAATCATCAACCGCAGTTCTCCCGAACTTTATGTGCTTTCGAGCACGAACACGCGTCCTCAATTCTGGCTGGATATCTTGTCGAAAGACAGACATTGGCTCGCAGGCCGAAAACAGCAGCCGCTCCAGGAACTCGGCGACCTTGTGAAACTCGCAGGCAAGCGGCTCAAAGGCGCCGTCATCTGGGATCCTTCGGTTCCCGCGAGCGTCAACGTGGCGACGACACTCGCCGGCGTCCAGGATGCCGTGGTGCTGAGTCCGGAGTTGTGGGAACGCTACCAAAGCAAATGGCGATTGAAAGTGCTGTTCGATCTTCGCGGCAAATTTACCGGCGCCGAGACCGGCAGCAAAAAGAACGACGCCTACCGTTGGGCCATCCGTGAATGCCTTGCGAAAGGGGCCTGTTCGTCGCACCTGCTTTGCTTGTATGAAGATGCGTTCACCACGCGACGCGATGGCGACATCGGTTACGTCATTACCCGCGATTGGGCCGTGAAAAACCGCGCATTCGTTTTTGATCTGTCGCCATGGGGCGATGAAAAACCGGGCGACGATCCAAATCAAAAGCTGGGGCTCGACCTCGACACGTACAAGATGATCCTGGACGAAACCCTTCGTCATGCCGGCGGAAAACAAATGACCGAGCTGGCAGGATTCTTTGCATTCCCAAAATATTCAGATCAGACGAATCATCCAAGCATTCACAAAGACGTGCCGACCGAATGGGAAACCGTTTGGTTAATTTCACCGTATAATTGTTATCAGAACACCATCGCCAGTGATTGCTACAATCAGTCGTTGCACAGCCAATTCCCACGGCACCCGCTTAAACAGCGCAGCGAGCCGCAAACGGTCAGGCTGGAGAGGAAAAGTTACATCAGCATCCTCATGGCTGATTACGATTCGGCGACTCCTCTCTACGATTTCCTGCCGAACAACTGGAACGACGCGGGGCGCGGGGAAACCCCACTGACCTGGGGTCTCAATCCAAACCTTCTCGAGACTTATCCGGACCTCTTCTCCTATTATTACGAGACCGCATCGAGCAACGATACCTTCACAGCCGATGCCAGTGCCGCCGGCTACATGAATCCGAATCGCATCCGCAAAGAATTCCTGCCGCTATTCGTGCAACACAATCAGACGTTCTTTCGCGAAGCCGACATGACCATGGCGCCGATGGTGCTGGATCGGGATCAACCAACGCCCGAAGTGAAAGACGCCTTTCAACAATTTGCGCCCGACGGCTACGCGACCATCATCGACCCATGCGGCGGCCGTGGAGGATTGCCGCCGCCACAAGTTTGGAAAGGCATGCCGATCCTCGAGCTCTTCAATGAAACGTGCAACACGACAACACCAGATGAACTCGCCGACGTCATGGCAGGAGTAATCCGGAGGTATGGGGACGCGCGCCCCGGTTTTTATTTCTTCCGCTGCGTCTGGCTGAAACCGTCCGTTATCAACGATGCGGTGGCATCCCTGAAGCGAAGATACCCGGAATTGAATGGCGAAATAGTAGCTCCACAAACGCTGTTCTCGTTGTTCAAAGAATCACGTAAACACTAAGGCAAAGAGAGTTGCTGGGAGATCTATAACCGACAGAACTCTCTTGCCCCTGAGTACGACGAGGTTACCGTCGGCAAATGCTACTGATCATCCTGCCTGCAGCACTTCTCCTGTTGGGAATTGGATGCCTCGGCTACGGTATTTGGAGACTGCAAATCGATCTGAGGCCTGCCCTATGGGCGAAAGTTATGGGGCGAGTCATACGGTGCGAAATGATCAGTCATCGCATACAACATGGAACTCATCACGTGGCCGAAATCACGATTGCGTACGAGTACGCAAACGAGGTGCTGTGTCGCACGGTTTATCCATATTGCGTGGGGAACATTGCCTCAGCTGAATCCGTGATGATGCGGTATCCAAAACACTTAGAACTGCAAATCTTCGTTTTGAAAACCAAACCGCGAATAATCCGGCTTGAGCCAGGAATCGATGGCAGAACGGGATTGATCCTTGCGTTCGGCATCTTTTGTCTCGCCGCATTCTGGCTGTTTCATTACTTGAAGAACGCTTCGTAATTGCGCCAGCAACGTCGCTACGAGCGTCACATCTAGATAATCCAGCGTGGCGGATTTCTTTGCATCGCCGTTCACGACCTGGCAGTTAAAGCAATAGTGGCTCCTTTTTTCTGGGCAATGAAACAAGGCCGGGACACAGCCTCTCTAAAAGGGCTTGAAGTTTCTCGGCCGCATCTGGTGCAAACCTGTTCCGGTTATTGTTAAAGACGGCGAAGATTTTCTGCGCCTGTTTTTGAAACCGGACCAGTCGCTTTGCCATACTCTCCACTTCTTCCTTGGAATAATCGTGGTTAAACCGTTCCTGGACGGTACGACCGGTAATGTATGCCTCGGCGTTCCGGCCATGAGCACGCAAATAGAAAAGTTTCGGAGTGGTCACAAAATCCACACTCGGCATGATTGTGAAGTGCGCCGATTCGGGCGCGTCAACGGACACTAAACAAACTTTTGCTCTTTCGAAAAACTTCACGGTTTGTTCGGCTTGCTCGCCTGTCATCCAATCACGATTCCTCAGCTCCACGGCCAGCGGGAAGTCATTAAAGAGCCCAAAAATATTTTCGAGTTCTGAAAGCTGATTCGTCTTCGGCCGGAACGAAGGCGACAGCTGCAGAAGCAAGGCGCCAAGTTTTTGGGCGTCAATCAACGGCTGGATACCGGCTCGGAAGCGTTTCGCGACCAGTTTTTCCATCTTCGAAGTGAGATCAACTTTGCCATTGGTGACGGTTGCCCTTTCCCGAATGTCGGGCGGGAGAAACCTCGCTTCGGTAGTATGCCGCGAGAGCAGCTTGTGAAGTTTGACTGCAAAGACAAAATCGTCGGGCGTCTGCTTGCACCATGTCTCGACGGTCTTCGCCTGCGGGATTCCATAGAAGCTGCCGTTGACCTCGACGAAATTAAAATGTTCGGCGTAATACGAGAGCAGCTTCGTTTTTGAAAGCCCCTTAGGATACCAATACGTAATGAAATCCGGCTCCTGCCAACTGGCTGTCCCGATGAAGAATGTCGCCATGTCTGGAAGTTAATCCTCTCGTGGCAGAATGGCCAGAACCAGGAGCCTGTAAACAGCAGCCTAATAGATCAGAACAAACTGTGAATGGACGAAGAGTTTTTACTTATGCTGCATCGAGACGGACCACAAAAACCGCTGGAATCGGCAACTTGCCCACCTTGTCGACCGCTCCGCTACCACTCGACACCGACACTCGGGAACGAGTAGGTTTCAAAGGGCAGATGATCGAGGTTGCTGAAATTTTTGTCGGTCTACTGTTTGCGGTCACGGTGCTTGCACTGCTCGCTCGCAAGCTGACAATTCCCTATCCGATTCTGTTTGTGATCGGCGGGTTATTGATCGGACTGATTCCACAACTTCCGAAAGTCCGGCTCGACCCCGAGTTGATTTTTCTCTTTTTCCTCCCACCGCTTTTATTCCCGGCAGCATTATTCACATCCTGGCGCGATTTCCGCGGAAGCCTGCGGCCCATTTCACTGCTCGCGGTCGGGCTGGTTTTGTTCACAACCGTCACTGTTGCTTATCTCGCGCACTATTTCATGGGCTTGCCGCTCGCAGCAGGTTTTGTGTTAGGCGCGATCGTTTCGCCCCCGGACGCCATCGCCGCATCGGCCATCGCACAGCGTTTGGAGATTCCGCGTCGTATTGTTACGATTCTGGAAGGAGAAAGCCTCGTCAACGACGCGACAGCTCTCGTCGCGTATCGATTTGCACTGGTCGCCGTGACCACCGGCTCGTTCTCGCTCGCAGCGGCGAGCGGACAGTTCCTCATTGTCGGTATCGGCGGAATCGCAATTGGTTTCGCGACGGGTTGGTTGGCCGAACAGCTGCACAAGCGCGTCGACGATGCACCCATTGAAATCACGGTGTCGTTGCTCACGCCCTACATTGCATACCTCGCGGCAGAGCAATTGCACGTGTCGGGTGTGCTTGCGGTCGTGACCGCGGGTTTATATCTCGGCAGGCGAATGCCTGAGCTTCTGACGTTCACGACGCGGCTTCAAGCCGGGCCGTTTTGGGAAATGATTGAGTTCCTGTTGAACGGTTTCGTTTTCATTCTAATCGGACTGCAATTGCCAGAAGTCCTTAGCGCCTTGTCAGGAAGTAAAATGCCGGTTCGCCAATTGGTCTGGTACGCGCTACTGGTCAGCTTCGCGGTGATCGTCGTCCGGATCATATGGGTTTTCACGGCAACCTATCTCGAGCGGATCGTTTTTAAGAAACTGTTTCGAAACGACCCGTATCCTAAATGGCAAAACGTTGCCATCGTCGGCTGGGCCGGAATTCGTGGTGTCGTGTCCCTGGCGGCGGCGATGGCTGTACCAATCAGCACACAAAAGGGTGCGCCCTTTCCCGGCCGTGATTTGATTCTATTCCTGACCTTCGTCGTCATTCTCGTGACGCTGTTGATACAAGGATTGAGTTTACCAGCCATTATTCGGCGTCTCGGAGTCAAAGACGACGGCGTGATGGGAAGGGAAGAACGCGACGCGCGGTTAAAGGCAAACCAGGCGGCATTGGCGCGGCTAAAAGAGATCGCCGAAACCGATGCCACTAAAGCGGACGCATTACAACGCCTGCGCATCGAATACGAAGATCACATCAGGCAGGTGGAAGGCGCTGAGCCTGACAGCGCGAACACGCTTCGCCTGTTTTCCTTGGAATACGAACGCCTCTCACGAGATGCGCTCTGGCAGGAACGCCAGACGATTCTCGAACTCCGCAACCAAGATAAAATCAGCGACGAAGTTCTGCGTCGTATCCAGCGTGACATTGATTTGGCTGAGGCCCGGTTGATGCAGCACGAGGGGTAAGCCGAAATCCGGCCCGCTCAGCAGGCCCACACGAATCGGCCAAACCCCTCCTTGTTTTCGCGCCGATTCTTTGCAAACTCCCAGCGAGCAATGAAAAATCCTGGCAAATGGCTTTTCGTTTTCCTTCTCGTAATCGTATTTCCCAT
>CBHWET010000221.1:0-8412 GCA_966112985.1 uncultured bacterium
TGCGCCTGTGAGCGACATTCCAATGAATCCGTCGTCAGGCAGCATCTTCTGCGCGAGCAACTGCGCGGCTTCACGTAAACGGCCGCCGTTATAAGCCAAAAACGTTTTGTCGATCAGATCGGCGGTAGAAATGTTTTTTCCGATGCCAAGGGGGTTTAAACGCGGATAGGCAGCGAATTTCTTTGAAGGTGAAGAATTTTTGCTCATGACGACAAATTGATTTTGGTTTTGCTGATTAAATCTTTAAATTACGCACTTCGCAAATGCGACTTAACGCAGAGCGCGAACTAACAACTAAAACGTTAAAAGTTAAAGAAAAAACGTGCGAGACAGGATCAGGGCATGGACCGAATCGACAGAGACTTTCGTTCTGGAAGTCATTCTGGGTGAGCGGCGCGGCAAAAGAGCCGCCGTCCTGCGTTTCACTTTGTCGGCCCTTTCGCACCTGTTTGCAGGCATCATTAAGCTTCGCCGGTTCCTCTACGATTCCCGTATTCTCCGCGATTCAACCCTCGGCGTTCAGGTCATTGCCATTGGAAACTTAACCGTAGGCGGAACTGGCAAAACACCCGTCGTCGAAAAATTCGCACGCGAATTGAAGAACGAAGGACGGAACGTTGCCATCCTTTCGCGTGGTTATCGTTCCAAGCCTCCGCCGTTGGCAAACCGTCTGACGAACAAGTTATTGATGCGGAATGAAACGACGCCGCCGCGCGTAGTGTCCGATGGTAAATCGTTATTGCTCGATTCGGAAACCGCAGGCGATGAGCCCTACATGCTCGCTTCAAATCTGAAAGACGTCGTCGTCCTCGTCGATAAGGACCGCGTGAAAAGCGGACGTTATGCGATCGAAAAATTTGGCTGTGACACACTCCTGCTCGATGACGGATTTCAATATTGGAAATTGGCCGGGCGGCGGCATGACGTCGTACTGATCGATTGCCAGGCACCCTGGGGCAATGAACATTTACTTCCGCGCGGAACGTTGCGCGAACCACCTTCACATTTATTACGGGCAAAAACCATTTTCATTACGAAAAGTGACGGAAAGACGGAGGAGCTTCGGAAACGAATTACGCAGTTAAATCCAACCGCCGGCATCATCGAGTGCGTTCATCATCCACTCTATTTCGAGGACGTATTTACCGGTGAACGTTGCGGCCTGGAGTTTTTAAAAGGCAAAAAGGTCGCTTCGCTGAGCGGAATTGCCCAACCGGAAAGCTTTGAACAAGGATTGATCAAACTCGGAGCAGATTTGGTTTACTCAAAGAGATTCGCGGACCATCATCGATTCAGCCAGCAGGAAGTTCTGAACGCCATTAATCGCAGTAAAAAGCGGCAGGCGCAGGCAATCATCACGACTCAGAAAGATGCCGTTCGATTTCCCAAAATTGATCGACGCGACATCGGTATTTATTTCATGCGTGTAGAAATCAAAATCCTGAAGGGCGCCGATGACTTTCAGGATTGTGTCCGCAGAATTTGTTTCCGTTAAATGGAACGCATCCTTTACCTCCTCGCGAAGGCAATAATTGCTTTCCTGCAATGTCTGCCGCTGCTGATCGTCGCTCGCATTGGACGTTTTCTTGGCGGTTTGGTTCATGCGCTGGATGCTCGCCATCGACGTGTCAGCCGCAACAACCTGCGCCGCTGCATGCCTGAAAAGTCCGAGAAGGAAATTCGGGCTATCGCAAAGGAAAACTTCAAGCGGATCGGCGAAACCTTTTGTTGTGTCGTGAAAACCTCCAGTATGGAGAAGCACGAAATCGAACAAATTCTGGAGATCAAAGGCATTGAAAAAATTCCGGTGCCACCCCCGGGCTCCAAACCGCAGAGCATCGTCTTCGCAAACGGCCATTTTGGAAATTTCGAACTCTATGCGCGGTGCAATCTCTTCCTGCCGCAATACCGGTTTGCGACCACCTACCGCGGGCTGAAACACGAATTGCTCGACAGCCTTGTGCAATCGCTGCGCAGGAAATCGGGCGTTATCTTCTTCGAGAGACGGACGGACGTCGACCAACTGAAAAGTGCAATGCACGAAGGCGGGCTGATGCTGGGATTGATGGCGGACCAATTTGGTGGGGTGAAAGGCTTAAACGTCCCACTCATGGGCGTCGAAGCATCAACCAACGTGGCGCCGGCCTTGTTTGCTCTTCGTTACCATTGTCCTTTATACACATCGATTTGCTACAGATTGGCCCCGGGGAAGTGGCGAATCGAAGTCGGCGACGAAATTGCTACTCACAAAGATGGGAATCCTCGCCCCACTGAAGCTATCATGCTGGATGTGAACCGCGCCTTTGACGTAGCCATTCGCCGCGATCCGGCAAATTGGTTCTGGGTTCACAACCGTTGGAAACGTGACGGCAAGTGGTGGCAGAAAAAGCCCCTTACAGAAAGTGAATGAGCGGTTCTGCGGAAAACATTGTGGTCCGGGGAGTTAACTGGCTTGGCGATGCCGTGATGACGACCCCTGCTCTGCTTCGTTTGCGCGAAGCAAAGCCGAACGCCCGAATCACGATTCTCACGCCCGAAAAGCTCACGGGCTTATGGAAACATCATCCGGCCATCAACGATGTCATCGCCTTTACAAAAGACGAAAGCGCGTGGCATATCGGCAGACGCCTGCGTTGGGGAAACTTTACTCACGGGATTATTTTTCCAAATTCTCCCCGCTCAGCCATAGAGCTTTGGCTCGGCTCCGTTCCGAATCGCATAGGCTACTCGCGCCCCTGGCGCAATTTCTTCCTGACGCAGGCAGTCGGGCAACGGCCAAACAGAATTGCCATGCGGAAACGGACAGCTGGCGAAGTGAAAGCGCTGATAGAGTCGTCTCCGGCGAATCAGACGAAGCAATTAGAAGGTGCACATCAAGTCTATGATTATCTGCACCTTGTGGCTGCACTTGGCGCTAATCCCTGTCCTATCGCCCCACGCCTGACGGTGACGGACGAGGAAGTCAGAAACTATCGCCGCGGCCTCTTGAAGGACACCGACCAAGGCACCGAAATCTTCCTCGGGATCAATCCCGGCGCTGAATATGGTCCGGCAAAGCGGTGGCCAAAAGATCGGTTCATTGAAACGGCAGTCGCTGTGCAACGGCAGATCAATTGTCGATGGTTGATCTTCGGCGGTAACAACGACTTGGAATTGGCGGAGGAAATTGCCAATTCAATCCGTGCACAGGCAAGCAGTCCTGAGCGTGTGGTGAACCTTGCTGGCAAGACCACTTTGCGAGATTTGTGCGTGGCATTAAAAGTATGCCGCGTGGTTTTGACGAATGATACCGGCCCGGCACACGTTGCTGCTGCGGTTGGAACGCCAGTCGTGATCCCGTTCGGCAGCACTTCGCCAGAGTTGACTGCTCCGGGTTTCGGCACCTTCACCACGCATCGGTTCCTGCGAAGCGATGTTCCCTGCGCGCCCTGTTTTTTGCGCGAGTGTCCGATTGATTTTCGGTGTATGAACAGCATTACTACGGACTCTGTTATCGGCGCTGTTCTTGACGCCGCAAAAAATCTGTAATCGCTCGTGTAACCTTCTGAAATTCTCACACGTCGTATTCAACAGTTGCCGGTCCTCAGGATTCAAACAACCGATGGGTCTGGCAAAGGAAACAAAATCATTAACCGTAGTCATTATGAAGAAATTATCTGCATTGATCGTTGCCCTCTGCCTCGCTGGACTCGTTGTCAAAGCTGAAGAAGGCAAGAAACACAAAGCCACCCCTGAGCAGAAGAAACTGCAAAAGGAAATGGTCGAAAAATACGACACCGATAAGGACGGCAAGCTCAGCAAGGAAGAAAAGGCCAAGATGAGCGACGAAGACAAAAAGAAGTGCGATGACGCCGGAATCGGCCACAAGAAAAAGAAGTAATCGTCCTCTTTAGATTTCCATAGCCGACGGACATGGATTCCGTCGGCTTTTTTTATATACCACTCAGCCAAAGCGGCGTTGTGGTGTCATTTCTCCCTTTCGAAGGCTCCGCTATTCTCCTGTCTAAGAGCCGATGTGGCTGTTTTTGAGCACACTTCTGTAAGTATCTGATTTACAGGGCCGTAAAAAACTTTCCGACGCCAGAAAGATTTTTCTGGCGACCAAAAAACTTTTTCTGAGCTCGGAAACTCTTTTCTGGTAACCAAAAAAATGTTTCCTGGCCCGGAAACTCCATTCTGGCGATCAAAAAACAGTTTTCGGCGTCGGAAAGTCTATTCTGACGACCGAAATGCGTTTTCCGGGCCTGGAAAGCCTCTTTTGGCGACCAAAAAATGGTTTCCAGCCTCGGAAATTATATTCTGGTCACCAAAAGATAGTTTCTGGCGTTGGAACCCCTTTTTTTGGTCACGAGAGATGGTTCTTCAGTTTCCCCGCGCTTATCGTTTCCTCCCCCACTCTCGTGCCACGGCGTCAGAACCTCTGCTCTCACGTGTGGATGGGGTTGCCGGCAATGGAATTCCAAGGCTGCGTCCTCCAAAAGATTGGTTTGGTCCCAGTCCGCGAACGGCTGGAACAACGGGAGCAGGCACCACAAATTCGCGCGAACGCTGGGTGACTCTCGGAGCTGCTGGTGTGGTTGGGGCCACCGGACCGGTTGGAGTTTGAAGTGGTGACGTCATCGGTTGCGTTTGAAAAGAGCCTCGATTCGGCGGCGGCGTAAAGGTTTCCACCGGTTGCGCTTCACGCCGAGGAACGGTGATAGTCCGTTCGGAATTTCCAAAACCGTTCGGCCGATTATCCTGAGGCAAGATGTCACGGAGCTGCCTCGCGCCTGCTGCTTCGTTGATGGTCGTTCCGCGCGGAATCGTGGGAATCTCTCCTTGAGATGTTTTCTGCGATGGCAGGACGAGCGATTTCTCATTAGCAGGCTGACTGAACGAAGGTGCAGGTGAAACGGGCAAATCACGCGGTCGCCCGGCAGGCAGACCGCGTTGACGGGTTTCGGAAACAATACTGTTTTGCCGTCCGATGCTGGCTCGCTGACGCGGTGTTTGTCGGGTTAGCGTATTCGGGACAGCTGGCACAATGGCATCAAGGCTCGAGATCCTTTGTGCGATAAAGTGCTGTTGCCCGGACGCTGTAGTCGTTCTCATCGGTTGCGTGCGGGTGACCGCCACGATGGAGCCTTTGTCCGTAATAACCGACGACCGTCCGCCAGAAGCAATCTGCTGATTATCGACGACACGCAACGGCCGAACATCACGCCCGGTGGCGCGGCGGACTCGATCAACAGCGATACCGTTGTTAATGACAACATTGTTGTCACCGTTAATGAAATTGTTCACGACAGTAGAACGCTCAAACGCGTCGCGGGCGCGCTGGTGCGACAAACGGTGATGCCGGAAATCGTGCCGGAAGAATGATGGGAATTGAACGAAGGTGAAGCAATCCCACGTGAGGCCAAAACCAGACGTAAACCCAACAAATCCATCACGGAAGGCAAAACCCGCGCCCAGAAAAGCCGTGTGTGGAGGCAGAGGAGCCCACCCACAAAAATCGTCGTGAACGCGCCACGTTACCCACGAAGGCGCCCAGCGGTTTCCCGGAAACCATACCCAGCCGCATCCAGGCGCGCGCCACCATCGGCCATAATGAAATGGAGCCCAGCCCCAGGAATAATCCGATGCCCAATACCACCCACAGTCGGTCCATAACCACCTGCCGGCATCGCAGTACGGTTGCCAACTTGAGTCGGTGACGACAATGTTGGGCTGCCATGCCCAGCCTTCGCCATTGATGTAAACCCAAGTCCCGTATGGAGACAACGCGTTGTAAAAAGGCTGCGCTTCGGGAGGCACATTAGTTTCCACATACGCCGCCGAACCGGTGTTGGCGACCGCGTTGGTGACGGCGGGTGCCGGGCTCTGACTCGATGCGACATTGTTTGTAGCCTCGGAATTGGCACGAAGGACAACATCACGATCGAGCATCGCTGTAATAAACTCGCTCGAAACACCTAAATCGCGAAGGTAAATCACGTCATCGGCGCTTAAACGGAACACTTCTGACGCATTATTGATATAAGCGAGAATCACAGTGGAAGCTGCTCCCGAATCGGCGAGTTTCACGACTTCCGCGGCAGGATGTGAAAGACTCCGCTCCGAGTCCACAGCGCTGATCAAGTTTGTCTCTGCGATACTATTCGTTGAAGCGATCTGTTGCTCTTCCGCAGCGAGGGCGAACAGCGACGAGGCAAAGAGCGAGGCGATAAGAACGGGCAATTTCATACGCGGACAACCTCCTATTCATTAGACCCCCCGGGCAGGGATCTAATTCAATATACGCGATTTTTGGGACTCCGCTGGCGGCCGAAAGGGTTACGGACCCGTAAGAACGCGATAAACTCGCAGTACGTTGGTTGCATTCCCGTCAATGACGGTTGTGTTTGTCACCGACGCATTTGTAGTCAGAAGGGGAAACCAACTGCCCGGATTGGTGCTGGCGTCAATGGTGTAGTTCTGCCCAGTAACCGATGGAAAACGAAACTGAAATTGCGAACTGTTGATCCGTTGCGGCATCTCGATGCGAACTGGCGTTAAGAGCTGGTTTCCGGTGACCTGCAGAGTTCGAGATTCGCTGAACGAAAAATTTCCCGCTTTGTCGAAAGCTTTAATTTGCCATGTGTGTGTGCCGGGCCCGAGATTAAAAACAATTGGATTGTTAGTCGAAGCCGTCACCACAGGAACGCCGTCCACATACAATGTTACTGAACCTGCGCCCGATAATCCGGCGTCATCGACGTAGTAGTAGAATGACTTTTGTCCGGGTGACTGCTGCTCGTTGTTAAACGGCTCCATCAGGATTGCATTCGGCGGGGTTGTGTCAGCGGGGTTTTGGATCGGCACACTCGTGAAATCGGGCTCGGCTGGCTGAGAACGGACGGCATCGCGAAATGGGATATTCCGATACTGCGGCTCGCATTGGCCATCGTAATAGAAGTTTTCGTAAAATACGGCGTTGTCAGCGTCGGCGACATGAGCCGTATCGACTTTCGGACTGATGGTAATCGGCTGTCCGTTTAGATTCATTTGGATCGTCATGCCTCGATAGTCGGCGTAGCGCACGGTATAAGTGTCGCGATAGAAATTGCACGGTCCGATCCCCAATTGGCCCCACGTCGCTGGAAATCCATCATAAGTCGTACTGACAAGAAGCTCCCGCTTGGTTAGACCGACAGGCACCAATAAATGTGCGTCTTCAACAATGCCGCTGCTCCCGCGCACGGAAACCATCATGTCCATGGCAGCAGTCGTGGGTGTGTCGTTTGTCACCCACGCAGGGACAACGACCGAACCTATACGCGCGTAAAATCCACCACCTAAAGACGTGTATCCGGACGTGCCGTTGTTGTATTGAAAAACTTTACCGTAACGCGTGTCGATATGCGGATAGTCAGGATCCCAGCCGCGCCATTCCACGTTTAACTCTTCGGTGGGCGATCCGGAAGCCTTCCGGAAAATAGCGGCGTAATTAATCGTGTCTCCGCTTTGCGCTCTCGTTTTGTCGAGCAGCAGCATTACGATCTCAGTGTTTTGTTTACCAGATGTGGCCGAAGGCGCGGCGGTCACCGTGAGATTCGACATGACTCCATTACTGACAAAATTTGTACGCACGTACGACGCAGCGAATTGCAAGCCCACCGGAAACTCCCATTTCATCTGCGCAACGATGTTGCTGAAAGCATCCACCGCCGGTCCTTTATCACCAGGGTAATTGTCGGGCAAGTAATGCAAGAACGAATATGCTTGTTCGTATTTCAGCACATGCTGAATGAATGTCCGTCCGTTGCTGTCCTGGGCAACGAGATCAGCGTCAATCGGTGCATAAACCTGAAACCTCCCCTGCCCGTCCGTCGGAATCGTCCAGTCTGTCTTGCCGTAACGAATACAAGAAATGTTTCCCGACAAGGCCGTCCCGGTTTTCGCGTCGTACATGCGCCCCTTAATTAATGGTTTGAATGCAGCCGGTTGGCGCGGCCGTGGTGTATTTTCAAAATAGATCGGACTCGCGTACGCAGCCATCCAGACGCCTTCGTTGCCAACCACGCGAACCATATAATACGAGTTGTTCGTTGACTCGGTTATAGTCTGTTGCAACAGCGTCGTAGGTGAATTTGGATTCCATGTTTTTATCACCTGACCATTTCTCACGAGGTCTACCTGCGAAATCTTGCACGCTTCGGTTCCGGCGAAATTAGAATAGGACAACGTCCACGGATTGAATTTGAAACTTGCTTCGATTCGAACTGTTCGTTGCGCTCCATTCGCCGGCAACGTATCCCCGGAGATCGCGTTATCGATTGAAAACAAAACAAGGGGCCCTGTCGTACACATCGCTCGTCCCTTCCGAATGGCGGTGCACAACGAGGCGCGGGACAGCTCGTTGCCATCCAGATAAAAATAATTCACCCA